>NZ_JBVJGN010000003.1:230072-356994 GCF_055587305.1 Micromonospora sp. NPDC047521
ACTGAACCGCTGCCGGCCTGAACCGCTGCCGGCCTGAACCGCTGCCGGCCTGAACCGCTGCCGGCCTGAACCGCTGCCGGCCTGAACCGCTGCCGGTCGCCGGTGCGGACGCGAAACCGCCCGCCGGGACATCCCGGCGGGCGGTTCGGCGGTGCTGTGGTGGGGGAGAGGTCAGCCCTCGAAGACGCCGGCCGCGACCAGGCGCTTCTCGGTGGCCTCCCAGCCGTCGTTCGGGTAGGCGGTGGCCAGGTTGTTGATCTCCGCCCGGATCTTGGCGGCGTGGCCGGCGGCGGCCAGCACCCGGATCTCCTCGACGAAGGCGTCGGAGTCGGTACGCAGGTGCGCGGTCTTGCCGTTGGTCAGGTTCCGCACGTAGGCGTGCTTGCCGCCGTTGAGCGGGATGAGGTACTTGAACTCGCCCAGCACGCTGAGGGCGCCACCCTGGCCAGCCTGGCCGGCCCGGACGGACGCGCGCGCGGTCTTAGAGGTGTTGCTCGCCACGGAGGTACTCCTTGCAAGACGTACGGGAGGACTGGACGTCCGGGGGCTGTGTGCGGACCACACTGACTCGGCCCGCGAGGGTGTAACGCGGCATAAGCCGCCGGTGGAACTGTACATGACCACGACATCAGGCTGGTCGTCGCGGTGTCCTGAGAGGCAACGGAGACCACCCGTCCGGCTATTCCACCCGGCGTTTTTTCCGATTCCCTGGCGCATCATCAGTCACAGGAGTCATCATGTGTTGCAGCAACCACTCGGGTGGACGAGGTCGTAGGGGAAGACGCACCTCGCTCTCCGGGAGGTCACCGTGCCAACGCGTGGCGTCGTATACGTCCACTCGACCCCGCTCGCCGTGTGCTCGCACGTCGAGTGGGCGATCGCGCGCGTCCTAGCCGCGCCGGTCAACCTGCAGTGGACGGCTCAGCCCGTCGATCCCGGCGCCCGCCGGGCCGAATGCGGGTGGACCGGTCGTCCGGGGACGGGCGCCGAGCTGGCTGCTGCCCTACGGCAGTGGCCCATGATCCGTTTCGAGGTCACCGAGGAGCCGAGTCCCGGCGCCGACGGTGAACGATTCATGTACGTGCCGGCCCGTGGTCTGTTCCGGGCCACCGTCGGCGCGGCAGGTGACATCCAGCTCGGCGAGGACCGGTTGCGGGCCCTGATGGCCGGCTCCCGTGCCCCGGAGGCGCTGGCGCACGCTCTGGACAAGGCGCTCGGCACCGCGTGGGACACCGACCTGGAGCCCTACCGGTACGCCGGGGACGGCGCGCCGGTGACCTTGCTCACCAGGGTCGGCTGACCAGGCCGTCACCCTGGCGCTCACCGGGGGCCACGACGCCGACCGGTAAGGTCAAGTTGCCCCGATAAGGGGGAACTGGTGGGATGGTCGGCGTGCCGATTCGCCCGCTACGCGCCAGCGTCGCCGTCGCCGCCCTGACCGCCCTGCTCGTCTCCGGCTGCTCGGGTACCCCGAAGGGCCCCGAGCCGACGCCCGGCCCGACCGGCACGCCCGCCGGCCCCAGCGCTCCCGCCACGACGCCGCCCGCCGACCCCGCCGCCCGTGCCGCCGCTCTGGCCGCCACCCTCTCCGACGAGGACCTGGTCGGCCAGGTGCTGATGCCGTACGCGTACGGCGACTCGGCGACGAAGGTCTCAGCCGGCTCGGCGGCCGGCAACCAGGCCCTCGCCGGTGTCGACACCCCCGCCCAGATGATCGCCAAGTACCGGCTGGGTGGGCTGATCCTGGTCGGGTTCAGCGCGGACGACCCGACCAAGGGCAACCAGGAGACCACGAACGTCGACAACCCGAAGCAGGTGCACGAGCTGACCACGGGGCTGCGCGCCGCCGCCGGCCGGCTCGCCACCGGGCCGGCGCCCTTCCTGGTCGGCACCGACCAGGAGTTCGGCGTGGTCACCCGCATCAGCGACGGCGTCACCGTGCTGCCCAGCGCCCTCGCGGCAGGCGCGGCAGGTGACCCGAAGCTCACCGAGGCCGCCTGGCGGGCCGCCGGCACCGAACTCGCCGCCATGGGGATCAACGTCGACTTCGCCCCGGTCGCCGACGTGCTGGCCACCCGCAGCGCAGTGATCGGCTCCCGGTCGTACGGGGCGGACCCGAAGCGTGCCGCGGCCCAGGTCGGCGGCGCCGTCCGGGGCCTCCAGGCCGGTGGCGTCGCGGCCACCCTCAAGCACTTCCCGGGCCACGGCCACAGCGCCGACGACTCGCACCAGGACCTGCCGGTGCTCACCCAGTCCGCGGCGGCGCTGAAGAGCGGCGCGTGGCCGCCGTTCACCGCAGGCATGGACGCCGGAGCGATGGCCGTCATGTCCGGGCACCTGGACGCGCGGGCAATCGACCCGGGCACCCCGGCGACCTTCTCGCACAAGCTGCTCACCGACGTGCTGCGCGGCCAGCTCGGATTCCAGGGCGTGGTGATCACCGACGGGATGAACATGGCTCCCGCGAAGCGCTGGGCGCCCGGCGAGGCCGCCGTGCGCGCGTTGAACGCCGGCAACGACCTCATCCTGATGACCCCGAACGTCGGCCAGGCGTACGACGGGCTGCTCGCCGCGCTGCGCGGCGGTTCGCTGCCCCGGGCCCGGCTCGTCGAGGCGGTCACCCGGGTCCTCACCATGAAGTTCCGGCTCGCGGAGGTGCCGGCCGCACCGATGTCCACGCTCAACGCCCCGGCGCACCGGTCGGCCGCGCAGGCGCTGGCCGCGGGCGCCGTCACCGTGCTGCGCGGCGCCTGCGGTGGCCCGGTACGCGGACCGGTGACAGTCACCTCGTCGGACGGCCGGGACGGCACCCGGGCGGCCCTCACCTCAGCGCTGACCGCGGCAGGCGTGGCGGTCAAGCCCAGCGGCGGCACGGTGGTCCACCTGGTGGGCTACGGCGACGGTGACGGTGACCTGCGCGCCGACGCCGCCGTCACGGTCGCCATGGACACCCCGTACGTGCTGGCCAAGGCGAAGTCGCCGACGCTGCTGGCCACGTACTCCTCCACCCGGGCGTCGATGACCGCACTGGCGGCGGTGCTGGCCGGCAAGGCCCGGCCGGGCGGCCGCTCTCCGGTGGCGGTGCCCGGCCTGCCCGCCACCACCTGCGTCAGCGACTGACCCGGCCCGCCCCGGACGGTCTCACGTCGTGGTCGCGAGGCCCCGCACCGCGAGCCGGTACGCCGGCAGGACGTCGTCCCGTCCGGTGACGAGGCCCTCGTTGACTGTGAAGACCAGGGTCTGCCCCGCTGACTGGACGGCCAGCGCCCAGGCTCGTGAGGTCTCCCCGGTCAGCTCGCTGGTGGTCAGCCAGCTGGCCTCGGTGGCGTCGAAGGCGCCGGCCCGGACGTCGCGGAACTGCTGAGCGCTGACGGTGTCGCCGGCACCGGCGGCGAAACCCTCGAGCACTGCGCGCGGCGCGAGCGTCGGCGAATCGGCCGTCCAGATCCGCAGGAACCCGCCGCCGGCACGCCGCCCGTCGACCTCGCAGCGCGCGGTGGTGCCGCCCTGTCTGGTGAGCGCCTCACCGACCAGTTCCGCCAACTCGCCCTCGGGGACCTTGACCGCCTCCGCCGTCCACCCGTCGGCCAGCGGAAACGAGACAGGCACCGGGCAGGGCGAGCCGGTACCGCCCGCGGTGCCGTTGGACGGGGCGGCGGCCACCTCGTCGTACCACGGCTCGCCGGTGGCCTGCGGGGCCGGCTGCCCGCTGGTCCGCCCGGCGGGAGCGCCGGCCTCCCCGCCGCAACCGACCAGCAGGCAGAGAGTGAGAGCGCCCAGCGTGGCGACGCGGGTACGAGTGTCCATGGTGGCGAGTCCCAGTTAGTCGATCTTCAGTGGGCCCATCAAAGCCGCACGGGACGGCGACGTCAATCGGGTACGCGGCCCGCGCCGGAGCCGAAATCGGGTCGCCCCGCCCCCGGTGGGTCTGACAGCCTTCGCGGATGGGCGTGGCAGAGGGATTCGGGTTCGTACACCGGGCGGACGGCGCGGTGGTGATCACCCATCACGGGCGGGTGGCCAGCACGCTGCGCGGCGCCCGGGCGGCGCAGTTCCTCGCCGAGGTCGACGACGACCCGCAGTTGGTGATGGCCCGCTGGACGGGCAACTACCGCCGGGGCAACGAGCGCGTCGCGCGGCAACACCCCCGCAACCGGGCGTGAAAACGCGCGACGGACCCCCTCCGGCGCGGAGGAGGCCCGTCGCGGGGCAGGCTCAGGGACGCGTGAACACGAGAGCCACGTTGTGCCCGCCGAAGCCGAACGCGTTGTTCAGCGCGGCGGGGATCTCCATGTGCCGGGCCTTGTGCGCGGCCACCTCGAGGGTGAGGCCGGGCTCCGGGTCATCCAGGTTGATCGTCGGAGGAACGACGCCGTCCCGGATGGCCAGGATGGTGGCGATCGACTCCAGCGCGCCGGCCGCACCGAGCAGGTGACCGGTCATCGACTTGGTGGCGGCGAGCACCGGGTGATCGCCGAGCGCCTTGTGCAGCGCGCCGATCTCCAGCATGTCACCGACCGGGGTCGAGGTGGCGTGCGCGTTGACGTGCACGATGTCCCGCTTGGCCACGTCCGCGTCCGCGATCGCCTTGGCGATGGCCCGGATGGCGCCCTCACCCTCGGCGTGCGGCTGCACGATGTCGTACGCGTCGGACGTGATGCCGGCGCCGGCCAGACGCGCGTACACCCGGGCGCCCCGGGCGGCGGCGTGGTCGGCCCGCTCCAGCACCACGACGCCCGCGCCCTCGCCGAGGACGAAGCCGTCGCGGCCGGTGTCCCACGGGCGGGAGGCGCGCTCCGGCTCGTCGTTGCGGGTCGACATGGCCCGCATCGAGCTGAACCCGGCGATCGGCAGCGGGTGGATGACCGCCTCGGTGCCGCCGGCCACCACCACGTCGGCGCGGCCGGCACGGATGATGTCCAGACCCAGCGCGATCGCCTCGGCACCTGTGGCGCAGGCGCTGGCCACCGTGTGCACGCCGGCCTTGGCGCCCAGCTCCAGCCCGACCCACGCGGCCGGACCGTTGGGCATGAGCATCGGGATGGTGTGCGGGGAGACCCGCCGCGGCCCGGACGCCTCCAGGATGTCGTCCTGGGCGAGCAGGGTGGTGGCACCGCCGATACCGGAGCCGACGCTCACCGCGAGGCGCTCCCCGTCGATGCCGGAGTCGGTCAGGCCGGCATCCGCCCAGGCCTGCTGGGCCGCGATGAGCGCGATCGCCTCGGAACGGTCCAGCCGGCGCAGCCGGACCCGGTCCAGCACCTCGGACGGCTCCACGGCCAGCTGGGCGGCGATCCGGACCGGCAGTTGCTCGGCCCACTCCTGGGTGAGCGCACTCACCCCGGAGCGGCCGGCGAGCATGGCGTCCCAGGTCGACGCGACGTCCCCGCCAAGCGGGGTCGTCGCGCCGAGCCCGGTGACGACGACGTCAGGACGACTCATGATCAGGACTGCGCCTCGATGTAGCTGACGGCGTCCCCGACGGTCTTCAGGTTCTGCACCTCGTTGTCCGGGATCTTGACGCCGAACTTCTCCTCGGCGGCCACGACGACCTCGACCATGGACAGCGAGTCGACATCGAGGTCGTCGGTGAAGGACTTCCCCTCGGCCACGTCGTCCGGGTTCACCCCGGCAACCTCTTCGAGGATCTCGGCGAGGCCGGTGGTGATCTCGTCACGGGTCATTGCGGTTGGTTCCTTTCATCGGGGGTTGTCCGACGGTCGGCGTCGCCGGCCGCCACTCCTGGGCGCGCGTTACGCGCCCGAGGGGATCTCAGGGACAGCGGACGACCTGACCGGCGTAGGTCAGACCGCCGCCGAAGCCGAACAGCAGCACCGGTGCGCCCGAGGGCACCTCCCGCCGCTCGACCAGCTTGGACAGGGCCAGCGGGACGCTCGCCGCCGAGGTGTTGCCCGACTCGACGATGTCCTTGGCGATGATCGCGTCGGGGATGTTGAGCCGCTTGGCGATGCCGTCGATGATCCGGGAGTTGGCCTGGTGCGGCACGAACGCGGCAAGCTCCGACGGGGCCACCCCGGCGCGCTCGCACGCCTGCAGGGCCAGCGGCGCCAGCGCGGTGGTGGCCCAGCGGAACACCGCCTGCCCCTCCTGCTGGATGTACGGGCGCCAGCCCTCGATGCGGACCGCGTCGCTCTTCTCCGGCACCGAACCCCAGACCACCGGACCGATGCCGGCCGGCTCGTCCTCGGCGCTCGCGGTCACCACCGCGGCACCGGCGCCGTCGGCGAAGATGATGCAGGTGGAGCGGTCGGTCCAGTCGGTGAAGTCGGAGAGCTTCTCCGCGCCGATGACTATCGCGTTGCGCGACGCGCCGGCCCGGACGGCGTGGTCGACGATGCCCAGCGCGTACGCGAAGCCCGAGCAGGCGGTGTTGACGTCGAACGCGCCCGGCGCGGTGATGCCCAGCTTCGCGGCGACCCGGCAGGCCACGTTGGGGCTGCGGTCGATCGAGGAGCAGGTGGCGACCACTACCAGGTCGATGTCGGCGGGGCTCAGGCCCGAGTTGGCGAGCGCCTTGCCGGCGGCGGCGGCGGCCATGTCGGCGACCGTCTCGCTGTCGGCGATCCGCCGGCTGACGATGCCGACCCGGTCCCGGATCCACTCGTCGTTGGTGTCGACGAGCTGGGCGATGTCGTCGTTGGTCACCACCCGCGAGGGCTGGTAGTGCCCCATCGAGACGATGCGACTGCCAGTCATGAGAGACCTCCGGTGAGGGCGGGCGATTGGCCGGGCGT
This sequence comes from Micromonospora sp. NPDC047521, assembly GCF_055587305.1. NCBI lineage: Bacteria > Bacillati > Actinomycetota > Actinomycetes > Micromonosporales > Micromonosporaceae > Micromonospora > Micromonospora sp. NPDC047521. The sequence goes on from NZ_JBVJGN010000003.1 coordinate 236,828, forward strand.
GCCGTGTCGGGCGATCAGGTCGCGGGCGGCGGGCAGGTCGTCCGGGGTGTTCAGGGTGACGATCTCCGGGGCTCCGTTGCCCTTCAGCTCGCGCTTGACCAGCCCGGCGAGCGTGCCCGCCGGGGGAAGCTCGATCACCCCGGTCACCCCGAGGTCGGCCAGCGCGCGCATGCACAGGTCCCACCGGACCGGGGCGGTGACCTGGCGGACCAGGCGCCGCACCATCTCCTGGCCGTCCTCGACGGCGGTGCCGTCGAGGTTGGACAGCAGGATCCGTTCCGGGTCGGCGGGCGTGATCCCGGCGGCGACAGCGGCAAGCGCGGTCTCGGCCGGCGCCATGTACGGGGTGTGGAACGCGCCGGCCACCTGGAGCCGGATGACCCGGGCCTTCGCCGGCGGTTCGGCGGCGAGCTTGTCCAGCCCGTCGACCGAGCCGGCGGCGACGATCTGACCGGCCCCGTTGCGGTTGGCGGCGTGCAGTCCGTGCGCCGCGATGGCGGCGAGCACCTCGTCGGGGTCACCGCCGAGCACGGCCGCCATCCCGGTCGGCTCCAGCGCGCACGCCGCGGCCATCTCCCGGCCGCGTACGCCGGCGAGGGTGATCGCGGCGTCGGCGGTCAGCACTCCGGCCAGCGCCGCCGCGCCCAGCTCGCCGACGCTGTGGCCGGCGGTGAGTGTCACGTCGTGCAGCGGCAGGTGCTCGGCGGCGAGCAGCGCGGCGGCGACGAGCAGCGGCTGGGTGCGGGCGGTGTCCTTGATCTCGTCCGCGTCGGCGGTGGTGCCCAGGTGCGTCAGGTCGACCCCGGCCAGCGCGGACCACGAGCGCAGTCGCGCCTCGGTGCCGGTCAGGTCGAGCCAGGGGGTCAGGAAGCCGGGTTTCTGGGAACCCTGGCCGGGACTAAGTACGGCGAGCACGACTATGACTCTCCCGGATAAGCGCCGCCGACGCGGTGCCGGCCTCGACCAAACCACACTAGGACCGTTGGAGGTTTCCTACAAAGATCGTCGGGGGTCATCATCGGTTTGGGCGGTTTTCCGGTTGGTCGGGGTCATTGTCTGAGTCGGGACGGGCGGGGTCACCGGGACCGGATCCAGGCGGCCGACGGTCAGCGCCACCTGGAGCGCGAACGCGTCCCGGGGCGACAGCGGCGAGAAGCCCGTCACCTCGGCGATCCGGCGCAGCCGGTACCGCACCGTGTTCGGGTGCACGAACAGCGCCCGCGCGGCGCTCTCCAGCGTGCCACCGGCCGCCAGGAACGCGTCAAGGGTGCCCAGCAGTTCGCCTCCGGCGCGCACCAGCGTCGCGTACACGTCGTGCCGCAGCCGGCGGCGGGCCTCCGCGTCGCCGGCGAGGGCCCGCTCGGGCAGCAGGTCGGCGGCCGGCACCGGTCGGGGGGCGGTCGGCCACGCCGGCGCCGCCCGGAAACCGGACAGTGCGGCCCGCGCCGACTCCGTCGCCTCGTCCAGGCTCGGTACGGCCGGACCGACAACCACCGGACCGTCCCCGAACGCCTCCAGCAGGTTGGCCGTCGCCGCCAACGGGTCCGGTGCGCCGCCCAGCACGATCACCAGCCGGTCACCGTGCACCCCGCCGATCACCTCCACGCCGATCCGGCGGGCCTGGCGGTAGACCACGTGCAGCACGGCGGAGACCTCCCCGCCGGGGGAACGACCTACCGCCACGGCGACCGGTGGCGCGTCCGCCCAGCCCAGCGCGGCGGCCCGGCTGGCCAGCACGTCCGGCGAGTCGCCCCGCAGCAGCGCGTCGACGAGCAGGGCCTGCAACCGGGCGTCCCACGCGCCGCGCGACTCGGCGGCCCGCGCGTACACCCGCGCGGCGGCGAACGCGATCTCCCTGGAGAAGCGCAGCACCGCCTCGCGTAGTTGCTGCTCCTCGCCCTCGGCGGCCAGGTGTGACACCTGCTCCTCGACCACGTCGATGGTCACCTTGATCAACGCCACGGTCTGCTGGAGGGTGATCGACCGGGCCAGGGCCTGCGGGGCGGCGGCGAAGACCTCGTCGGAGACCTCCTGGGTGCTGTCCGCCGTGCCGCCGCCGTCCTGCAACCACTGCACGAGCGACCGGGCGCCCGCCTGAGCCACGAGCATCACCCAGGACCGCTGGTCGGCCGGCAGCGCGCGGAACCAGGGCAGGGTTTCGTCCATCCGGGCCACGCTCGCGGTGGCGAGGGCCCCCGCCGCGCGCTCGATCCGGCGCAGCGTGGCCGTCAGCTCTCCACCGCCGGACGTACCCACCGCCCTAGCCTGACACGCGCTGACCTGGATCTTCCGGTCGGGCCGGGGTGGGCGCGGTCACGGCGGCGCGGGCAGGCCCACCTCCTGGGCCAGGATCGCGGCCTGCACCCGGCTGCGCAGGTCCAACTTCGCCAGGATCCGGCTCACGTGTGTCTTGGTGGTGCTCTCCGCCATCGTCAGCCGCTCGGCGATCTGCTGGTTGGACAATCCCAGCCCCAGGCAGGCCAGGACGTCCCGTTCGCGTGGGGTGAGCGTGCCGAGCGCGGCGTGGGTGGCCGACGAGGCGCCAGGCGCGGTCGACGCGAAGGCAGCGATCAACCGGCGGGTCACGGCGGGCGCGATGAACCCGTCCCCGCGCGCCACGGTCCGCACCGCCTCGACCAGTCCGGCGGCGTCGGTGTGCTTGAGCAGGAAACCTGCCGCTCCGGCGCGCAGCGCGCCGAAGACGTACTCGTCCAGGTCGAAGGTGGTGAGCACCAGCACGTCGGCGAGCCCTTCGGCGACGATGGCGCGGGTCGCGGAGATCCCGTCCCGGCGCGGCATCCGGATGTCGAGCACCGCCACGTCCGGGCGCAGCTCCCGGCACAGCACGACCGCCTCGTCGCCGTCGGCGGCCTCGCCGACCACCTCGACGCCGGGAGCGCCGGCCAGGATGAGCGTCAGCCCGGCGCGGACCGCCGGCTGGTCGTCCGCCAGCACCACCCGCACCGCCGTCTCGACGTCGGCCGGCCCGCTCACCCGTCGACCCCGGTGGGCAGCGACGCGCGGACCTGCCAGCGGCCGTCCCGTGGCCCGGCGCTGAACCGCCCGGCGAGCAGCGTGGCGCGTTCCCGCATCCCGATCAGCCCGGCTCCGGCGCCGGGCAGTCCCGCCCCGCCCCGGCGCACCGGATTCTCCACAGTCACCACCACCTCCGCCGGCCGGTACGCGATGACCAGCTCCGCGTCGCCGGCGCCGTGCTTGAGCGCGTTGGTAAGCGACTCCTGCACGATCCGGTACGCGGCCAGGTCCACCCCCACCGGCAGCGGGCCCGGCGTGCCGTCGGTACGGACCCGTACCGCCAGGCCGGCGGCCCGGATCCCCTCCACCAGCCGGTCCGTCTCGGCGAGCCGCGCGGTGACCGTCTCGCCCAGCGCGCCGTCCGGTGGCCTGCCGCCGGTTCCCGGATCCCGCAGTACCTCGATCATCTGCCGCATCTCCGCCAGGCCCTGCACGCTGCTCTCCCGGATCACCCGCAACGCCGACTCGACCTGGCCGCGATCCAACCCGCGCACCGACAACGCGGCGGTCGCGTGGATGGCCACCGCGCTCAGGTGGTTGGCCACCACGTCGTGCAGCTCCCGCGCCATCCGGGCCCGTTCGGCGCTCACCGCCTGCCGGCGGTCCAGCTCGACCAGCCGGGCGGTCTGCTCGGCCCGGGCCCGCTCGGCGGCCGCCTGGTCGCGGTACTGCCGCACGCTGATCCCGGTCAGCACCGGCAGCAGTCCCGCGAGCACCACCGGAACGCCGACAGCCGCACCGCGCCACTGGCCGAACCCGAGCACGCCGGCCGCGACCCCGATGAGGCTCAGCGCCACGGTGATCCGCAGCAGCCACCGCCACAGCCGGGGTGGGCCGTACACGCAGGCGTCGTAGAGCACCTGCGTGTAGACCACGACGGTGCCCAGCGAGTTGCCAAGCGCCGTGTCCACCACGAGCGCCGCCGTCCCCACGGCCAGGCTGGTGCGCGGTGCGGCCCGACGGAGGCCGACTGCGACGCACACCGCCAGCAGGGGCACCAGGAAGAGGGCGGGCGGCACGTCCGGGTGCGGATTGATCTGCGGTTGCATGCCCAGGCCGTACAGCACCAGGCCACCGCCGAGCGACGCGCCGGCCAGCGTGAGGTCCCGGCCGGGTGTGCCGGAACCGAGCCACGATGGCAGTCGCATGCTCCGATCCCACCACAGCCGTCGGCCCGCGGGCTCCGACCGGGGGAGGACCTTGCCGGCCCCGGCATGCGCCGAAAGGGGTACGCGCATCCCGCGCCGGCCGCCGCACGCCACCGGCGGGTCCGTCGAAGGGTGGACCCGGATCTCCTCTCCCACGTCGAGGCCGACGCCTTCCTGGTCGGCGACGCTTGTGGTGAGACGGGGGGAGGTCGACGTGCTGGTCGCTGTGATCATCGGCTGCGAGATCGCGTTCTGGGTGGTGCTCGCCGCCGGGCTGGTGGCCCGCTATCCGCTGCGGCGGCCCCGGCTGGGGGCGGCGCTGCTGGTCTGCGTACCGCTGGTGGACCTCGCCCTGCTCGCCGCGTCGGTGCTCGACCTGCGCCGAGGCGCGACCGCCGGTGTCAGCCACGGTCTCGCCGCCGCCTACCTCGGTTTCTCGGTGGCCTTCGGGCACTCGATGGTGCGCTGGGCCGACCAGCGCTTCGCCCACCGGTTCGCCGGTGGACCACCGCCGGTCCGGCCGCCCCGCCACGGCTGGGCGCGTACCCGTCACGAGTGGCGGGAGTGGGCCAAGGCGCTGCTCGGCTGGGCCGTCGCGTGCGCCCTGCTCGGCGCCGCGATCCTCTGGGTCAACGACGCGGACCGCACCCGCGAGCTGGTGGGCTGGATCCACAAGCTCACCGTCGCCATCGTGATCTGGCTTGTCGCGTTCCCGGTCTGGGAGACGATCTTCCCGCGCCGTCCGAAGCACTGACCGCGGGGTACGCCGTGCAGGCCCGTCGGCCCCGGCCAGTACGGTGGCAGGGCACGGGGGAGCACCCGCGGGTGAGTGTGAGCGTGAGGAGACCGGGATGGCGCACGGGGAGGCCGAACACGGCTGCGCCCAGGGCGAGCCCTGCCGGCCGGGGCACCATGACCCTCAGTCGGCCGCCAAGCACCGCCGGCCCGTGGGCGGTACGCCGTCGCACCCGGTCGAGCCGCTCGCCGGCCGCCCCGACGACGAGGCCATGCTCCCGCGTCAGCGCTCCGCCGAGCCCGCGCCCCTGGCCGAGTCGGAGTCGGACGTCCCGCCCGGTTGCCTCAGTGAACGTCCCGGGTGGGCCGGGGCCCACCGGCACGGTCCGGTGCGGCCCCGTCAGCGGGCCACCCGCCGGGAGCGCCCGCCGCGCCGCTGGTGCTGACCCGGGGCCGCCCGGCGGGTGACGTGCTCCGACCCGCCGGTCGGCTCAGCTCAGCGGGTGCGGCGGCGGATCAGCAGCGCGATCCCGGCGAGGCCGATCGTGATGGTCAGCATCACCGCGACGTTGAGCAGCAGCAGGTGCTGCAACTCGCCTAGTGCCTCGTCGAGGTCCTTGGCCGGATCGAGAGTGTCCTCCGGAAGGACCCGCTCGCCGCCGCCCACACCACCGCTGACGGTGTCGAACTGCCGCTCCAACGGCACCCCGGCGGCGCGCAGCGTCTCGGACATGCTGAGCCGGCCGAGGAACCAGCCGGCGCTCGTCTTGTGCCCGTCCGGCTGCTTCGCGGGCCGGAAGATTCGGGGACCGCCGGCCGCCTCGGGGTAGAGGTCGTACGTCTGCTTCGGGGTGTCCCCGACGAGCACCACGACCGTGTACTTCGGACCGAGGTTGGCCGCCTTCGGCCCGGTCGGAGCGCCGGTGCGGCCGAGGAAGTTGACCTGGTCGATGACCGCGACCACGAGGTCGGGTTGTGTGTCCGCGCGCAGCCGCAGCGGCTCGGGCAGATCCGTGCCGGCGATGTCCACCCCGGCGGGCGCCGGAGCCGATGCCGCGGCGGCCGGACCGGCGGTGCCGAGCGACAGCAGCGCCGCCGCCAACGTGCCCGCCAGCACGGTGGCCCACCGCCTCATCTGTCGGACCATCCCGCCTCCTCGCCCCGTTCGATGGATGGCTTTCGTCGCGACGTCCGGATCGGTCGGCCGGTGACGGCACCGACCGGTTGGCCGGGCCCACCCTCACAGACTTGCAGAACGTCGATGGCGTGCAGCTTGTGGAACAAGTAATTGGAACTATCTGCGATCTCTGCTCGACTAATGAGGAGCGGTTTGATCAGCGGGCGGATCGTACCCTTACGGAGGGGTTCATGGGGGGCAGGGTTACACGTTTGGGACGGGTCGTGCCAGTGGTCTTCGGCGTGGCGTTCGGTGTGTCGTTGTTGGCCCCGGCCACGCCTGCCGCCGCCCACAACGAGCTGACCGGCAGCGACCCGCGCGACGGCGCTCGGGTGGCGACGGCACCCGCCCGGATCGAGCTGCGGTTCTTGGCCAGGCCGTCGCCGACTACGACGAAGATCACAGTAACCGGACCGGACAATGTGGTCGCTGGCGGGCAGCCGACGTTCGACGGCAGCCGGGTACGGGTGCCGTTCAAGCCAGCCGCCGCGGGGCTCTACACCGTCGGCTACCAGCTCGCCTCCGCCGACGGGCACCCGGTCCGGGGCGAGGTGCGGTTCACCCTCACCACCGGCACCGCCGCCGACCCGTCCGCGACGCCGTCGTCCGCCGGCCAGCCGAGCCCTGCCGGATCACCCCCGGCGGCGAACCCCTCCGCCGGGCCGGCGTCGGCCGCACCCGCCAGCCCGACGCCATCCACGACCCCGGTGGCGGGGGAGCAGTCCGACTCGGGCGCACGCCCGTGGCTCTGGGCGCTGGGCGGCCTCGTGGTGCTCGCCGCACTGACGGCAGCCCTGATCCTCCGCCGCCGCCAACCCCGCTGAGCCCGCCCCGCCCGCCCTCCGTCGCGCCGGGCCGGGCCGGGCCGGGTCAGACCAGGCGGAGGCGGGCGGCGCGGATTCGGGTCAGGGTGCGCTCGCGGCCGAGCACCTCGAGCGACTCGAACAGCGGGAGGCCCACGGTGCGGCCGGTGACCGCGACCCGGACCGGCGCCTGCGTCTTGCCGAGCTTGAGGCCGCGCGCGGTGCCGACCGCCTCCAGCGTCGACTTCAGCGACTCGGCGTCCCAGGACTCCAGCGCCTCGAAGGCCGCGACTGCCTCGTCCAGCAGCTCCGCCGAGCCGTCCTTCATCGTCTTGGTCCAGGCTGCCTCGTCGATCAGCGGCGAGGCCAGGAAGAGGAAGTCGACGTTCGGCACGATCTCGCTGAGCACCGCGATCCGGGTCTGGGCCAGCGGCGCGACGGCGGCGAACGCGTCGGCGTCGTACTCCTCGGGCTGCCACGGCGGCGGCGCGATGGTGCCGGTGCCGGTCAGCCACGGCTGGCAGGCGTCGATGAACTCGGGCACCGGCAGCGCGCGGATGTACTCGCCGTTGAACGCGCGCAGCTTCTTCTCGTCGAAGAACGCCGGGGAGGGGTTGACGTCCTCCAGCCGGAACTCCTCCTCGATGACCGACCAGGGGACGATCTCCCGGTCGCCGGAGGGCGCCCAGCCGAGCAACATGAGGTAGTTGCGCATCGCGCCGGAGAGGTAGCCCTCCTCCCGGTACGCCTCCAGGGCCACCTTGTCGCGGCGCTTGGAGAGCTTCTGCCGCTTCTCGTTGACCACCACCGGCACGTGCGCCCAGACCGGCGGCTTGACCCCGAGGGCGTCCCAGAGCAGCTGCTGCTTGGGAGTGTTTGGCAGGTGCTCCTCGGCCCGGATCACGTGCGTGATCCCCATGGTCATGTCGTCGACGACGTTCGCCAGCAGGAAGACCGGCGAGCCGTCGCCCCGGGCGATGACGAAGTCCTCGATGAGCTTGTTCTCGAAGGTGGGCTCGCCGCGGATCAGGTCCACCACGACGGTCAGGCCCTCGTCGGGCGTACGGAAGCGCAGCGCGCGACCCTCGCCCGGGCCGAGGCCGAGATCGCGGTGGTAGCCGTCGTAGCCCTGGTACTGCGAGCCGGTGCGGGCCTGGACGTCCTCGCGGGTGCAGTCGCAGTAGTAGGCGCGGCCCGACTCGTAGAGCCGGGCGGCGGCGGCGCGGTGCTCGCCGGCGTTCTCCGACTGGAAGTGCGGGCCCTCGTAGCTGCCCCGGGAGATGCCGATCCAGTCCAGCGCGGAGAGGATGCCCTCGGTCCACTCGGGCTTGTTGCGCGCCGCGTCGGTGTCCTCGATGCGCAGCACGAACACGCCGCCCTGCTGCTTGGCGTAGATCCAGTTCTGCAGCGCCGAGCGGGCGCCGCCGACGTGGAACATACCGGTCGGGGACGGGGCGAAGCGCACACGTACTGTCACGTCCCCCAGCCTACGGCGGCGGTCGAGCGCTTTCCGCCAGGGGCCTCGACTCAGGGGACCGACCGGATCTTGACGACCAGGACGCTGCCGATGAGGGTGACCGCGGCGGTGACCGCGTAGAGGGTCGGATACCCGCCCAGGTGGACGACGAGCGGCGCGGAGAGCGCGGGGCCGAGCACCTGCGGCGCCGAGTTGGCGATATTGATCACGCCGAGGTCCTTGGCCCGATCGGTGGCCCGGGGGAGCACCTGGGTGATCAGCGCGGCGTCGACCGAGAGGTAGACGCCGTAGCCCGCGCCGAGCAGCAGCGCGGCGACGATCGCCATCGGCCAGACCGGCGCGACCGCGAGCAGCAGCGCCGCCACCGCCATGATCAACCCGGAGGTGATCACATAGACCTTGCGTCGCCCGGAGCGGTCGGAGAGCCGGCCGGCGACCACTGCGGTCAGCATCATGCCGAGCGTGTAGAGCAGGATCAGCACCAGCAGGCCACCCTCGGGGTCGGGGTAACGGACCCCGTCGGTGAGGAAGTACAGCAGGTAGAGGGTGCCCAGGGCGTTGCCGAGCTGGACCAGGAACCGGGTGATCCACGCCCAGGCGAAGTCCGGGTGCCGGCGCGGGCTGATCCACATCGAGGTCAGCAACACCCGGACGCGCAGCGCCGGCCGGTGCGTACGCGGCAGCGGCTCGTCGGGTGTGAACAGCGCGAACGGCAGTGACAGCAGCAGGATGGCCACCGCGATGGCCAGGTAGCCCGCCGCGTTGCCGGTGACCACGGCGGTGACCAGCACCGCGCCGAGCACCAGCCCGAGCGCCTGCGGGATGCCCACCCAGCCGGAGACCCCGCCGCGCTGCGTCACCGGCACCCGGTCCGGGATGGCGGCCGTGAGGCTGGCAAGCATCGCGTTGAAGCACACCTGGGCGGCGACCCAGCCCAGGGCGACCCCGAGGATGGTGCGCTGCTGGGCCAGCAGCACGAGCGCCGCCGCGCCGATCACCGCCCCGCCCGCCGTCCAGACGTGCCGCCTGCCGAACTCCCGGCCGCCGATCCGCAGGCAGGTCCGGTCGGACAGCGCGCCCGCCAGGGGGTTGGCGAGCACCGCGGCCAGCGCGCCCAGGCCGGTGACCACTGCCAGCATGTTCTCCTTGTCGCCGGGCGCGATCTGCTCGATCTGCTGCGGCAGCAGCACCTGGATGGGCGTGAAGAACGCCATCCAGACGCCCAGGTTCGCCGCGAAGATCAGGCCGATCCAGCCGCGCCGCACCGGTACCGCCGGCTCGGCGAGGGCCGCCGGCAGCGCCGCCGGCGTCGGGTCGACAGTGGTCACCGCGCCGACCCCGGCCGGCTGGCCGCGATCACGTCCCGCAGCCAGGTGTACGACGACTTGGGCGTACGCCTCTGGGTGGCGTAGTCGACGTGCACCAGGCCGAAGCGCTTGGTGAACCCCTCTGCCCACTCCCAGTTGTCGAGCAGCGACCAGACGAAGTACCCGCGCACGTCCACCCCGTCGTCGATGGCGGCGCGGACGGCGCGCAGGTGCCCGTCGAGGTACGCGATCCGCTCCGGGTCCGCCACCCGGCCGTCCGCGTCCGGCACGTCGTCGTACGCGCAGCCGCTCTCGGTGATCTCGATGGGCGGCAGTGCGTCGCCGTACGTGTCCCGGAGCCAGTCGAGCAGCTCGCGCAACCCGTCGGGGGCCACCGGCCAGTCGAAGGCGGTACGCGGGTAGCCGTCCAGCGGCACCAGGTCGAACGGGAGCGGTGAGCCCTCCTCGGCGGCCCGTACACCCGTGGGGTTGTAGTAGTTGACCCCCAGCACGTCGATCGGCGCGGCGATGGTGTCGAGGTCGCCGGGGTGGACGAGGCCCGGGTCGAAGCCGGGCAGGTCCGGGTAGCCCCGCCCCAGAAGCGGGTCAGTGAAGAGCCGGTTGTGCAGAGCCTCGTACGCGTTCCCGGCGGCCCGGTCGGCGTCGCTGTCGCCGAGCACCCGCACCGGCGAGTAGTTGTTGGCGATCGCCACCGGGCTGGTGGTGCGGGCACGCAGCGCGGCTACCGCGAGCCCGTGCCCGAGCAGTTGGTGGTGTGCGACGCCGAACGCGTCGAAGAGCAGCATCCGGCCGGGGGCGTGCACGCCCATGCCGTACCCCATGCTCATATGGACGAAGGGTTCGTTCAGGGTGATCCAGAGTCGCACCCGGTCCCCGAGCCGGCTGGCGGCCAGGTCGGCGTACTCGGCGAAACGGGCGGCGGTGTCGCGGTTCAGCCAGCCGCCTGCGTCCTCCAGGGGCTGGGGCAGGTCCCAGTGGTAGAGAGTCGCCACCGGGTCGACGCCGGCGGCCAGCAGTTCGTCGACGAGCCGGTCGTAGAAGTCCAGACCTGCGGCGTTGACCGGCCCGGAGCCGGTGGGTTGCACCCGGGGCCAGGCGATGGAGAACCGGTACGCGGAGACGCCCAGCCCGGCCATCAGCGCGACGTCCTCGGCGTACCTGTGGTAGTGGTCGCAGGCGTCCGCGCCGCTGCTGCCGTCGGCGATCCGCCCGGGGGAGTGCGCGAACGTGTCCCAGATGGACGGTAGGCGTCCGTCGGCCGTGGCGGCACCCTCGATCTGGTGGGCGGACGTGGAGACGCCCCAGCGGAAGCCGGCGGGGAACTCGGGCATCGGTGCGGTCGACATGCGCCCTCCCGGTCAACGTGAAACGTGCTCGGGACTCTAGGACGCTGTCGATGAATGCGCCATAGGCCGGGCTGATGCATTCCGCAATGGTTGATCGGCGTGTCTTTTTCCAAACCCGTCCAGGTAAGTCCGATTTAGCGCATAGAGTGCCGATATCGTGGGATGTCCTCACTGGAGGAAAGACGGAAATGATCCTCGTGGAACGCAGTGCGCACGTGGCGGCGCCGATGGAAGTGGTCTGGGACGTCGTCCAGCGGGCCGAGCAGTTGCCGGCCTGGCTGGCGGGAGTCCGCGCGGCCGAAGTGCTCTCCGGAGAGGGCTTCGGGCGGCGGCAGTTGGTCCAGGCGGGGCGCGGTTCGGCGCATGAGGCCGAGGTGATCGCCTATCAGGAGCCGACCCTGATCGGCTGGCGGGAACGGGCGAAGGGGGCCGGTGCCCGTGCGGAGGCGCGCACCGAGATCTACGTCCAGCTCACTCCCGACGAGGAGGAGGGCGGGACCATCGTGCGGCTCATCGTCGTCCGCTGGCCGGCCGGCCCGGTCAAGGCGGCCCTGCTGCGCCTCGGCCTGCGCCGGGTGGGCGCCGACCTGGAAGACTCGCTGGCCCGCCTGACCGACCTGGCCGCCGTCGGCTGACGCCCTCCCGGGCGGTGCTGGCTGACGCCCTTCCCGGGCGGTGCCGGCTGACGCCCTCCCCGGGCGGTGCCGGCCGGGGTCGTACCCGAAAAAGGGCCCGGCGCGGGTGCGCCGGGCCCTTTCTCTCGTCGTGCGGGGACGTCAGCTGTCGCCGCCGGTCTCCCCGACCGGCGCGGCGTTGACGTCGTCGATCGCGTACTTCTTGGCGGCCTCGGCCGGCACGGTGGCCGGCACCGCGCCGCTGCGGGCGAGCTGCCGCAGCGTGGCCACCACGATCGACTCGGCGTCGACGTGGAAGTGCCGACGCAGCGCGTGCCGGGTGTCCGACATGCCGAAGCCGTCGGTGCCGAGCGACGTGTAGTCGCCAGGTACCCAGCGGGAGATCAGGTCCGGTACCGCGCGCATCCAGTCGCTGACCGCGACCTTCGGCCCGTCGGCGTCGGCGAGCTTCTGCGTGATGTACGGAACCTTCGCGTCGGCACCCGGGTTGAGCAGGTTGTACTCCTCGGCCTGCACCGCGTCGCGGCGCAGCTCGGTCCAGGAGGTCACCGACCAGACCTCGGCGGCCACCCCCCAGTCCTGGGCGAGCAGCTGCTGGGCCTTGAGCGCCCACTGCATACCGGTGCCGGAGGCGAGCACGTTCGCCTTCGGGCCGTCGACCTGCGGCGCGGGCGAGTAGCGGTAGATGCCCTTGAGCAGGCCCTCCACGTCCACCCCGTCCGGCTCGGCCGGCTGGAGGATCGGCTCGTTGTAGACCGTCAGGTAGTAGAAGACGTTCTCCTGCGCGTCCCCGTACATCCGGTGCAGGCCGTTCTCCATGATGTGCGCGATCTCGAAGGAGAACGCCGGGTCGTACGCGACCACCGCCGGGTTGGTGGCGGCGATCAGCAGCGAGTGGCCATCCTCGTGCTGCAGGCCCTCACCGTTGAGCGTCGTACGCCCCGCGGTCGCGCCGAGCAGGAAGCCCCGCGCCATCTGGTCGGCAGCCGCCCACAGCCCGTCGGCGGTCCGCTGGAACCCGAACATCGAGTAGAAGATGTACATCGGGATCATCGGCTCGTCGTGGGTGGCGTACGCCGAGCCCGCGGCGGTGAACGAGGCGACCGAACCGGCCTCGTTGATGCCCTCGTGCAGGATCTGCCCGGTCGTCGACTCCTTGTACGACAGGAACAGCTCCCGGTCGACCGAGGTGTAGCGCTGCCCGTGCGGCGAGTAGATCTTCGCGGTCGGGAAGATCGAGTCGAGGCCGAAGGTACGGGCCTCGTCCGGGATGATCGGCACCCAGCGCTTGCCGAACTCCTTGTCCTTCATGATGTCCTTGAGCAGGCGGACGAAGGCCATCGTGGTGGCCACCTTCTGCTTGCCCGAGCCGCGCTTGACGTCGGCGAACCGCTCCGGACCGGGGATGGTCAGCCGCTTGGTGCTGGTCCGCCGCGACGGCATGTACCCGCCGAGCTGCTCGCGCCGCTCCTTCAGGTACTGGATCTCCTCGGACTTCTCACCCGGGTTGTAGTACGGCGGCAGGTAGGGGTTGTCCTCCAGCGCCGAGTCGGGGATGTCCAGGTAGAGCCGGTCGCGGAAGGTCTTCAGGTCCTCAAGCGTCAGCTTCTTCATCTGGTGGGTCGCGTTGCGGCCCTCGAAGTGCGAGCCGAGCGTCCAGCCCTTGATCGTCTTCGCCAGGATGACGGTGGGCTGACCGGTGTGCTCGGTGGCCGCCTTGTAGGCCGCGTAGAGCTTGCGGTAGTCGTGCCCACCCCGCTTGAGGTTCCAGATCTCGTCGTCGCTAAGCGGCTCGACCATCTTGCGGGTGCGCGGGTCACGGCCGAAGAAGTGCTCCCGCACGTACGCGCCGGACTCGGCCTTGTACGTCTGGTAGTCACCGTCGGTCGTGGTGTTCATGAGGTTGACGAGCGCGCCATCGGTGTCCGCGGCCAGCAGCGGGTCCCACTCACGGCCCCAGACCACCTTGATGACGTTCCAGCCGGCGCCCCGGAAGAACGCCTCCAGCTCCTGCATGACCTTGCCGTTGCCACGGACCGGGCCGTCCAGCCGCTGGAGGTTGCAGTTGATCACGAAGGTGAGGTTGTCCAGCTCCTCGCGGGCGGCCACGCCGATGGCGCCGAGAGTCTCCGGCTCGTCCATCTCGCCGTCGCCCAGGAACGCCCACACGTGCTGCTGCGAGGTGTCCTTGATGCCGCGGTGCTGCAGGTACCTGTTGAACCGGGCCTGGTAGATCGCGTTCAGACCGCCGAGACCCATCGAGACCGTGGGGAACTCCCAGAAGTCCGGCATGAGCCGCGGGTGCGGGTACGACGGCAGGCCGCCCCCCGGGTGGGACAGCTCCTGGCGGAACCCGTCGAGCTGGTGCTCGCTGAGCCGGCCCTCGAGGAACGCCCGGGCGTACATGCCGGGGGAGGCGTGGCCCTGGTAGAAGATCTGGTCGCCGCCGCCCGGGTGGTTCTTGCCCCGGAAGAAGTGGTTGAAGCCCACCTCGTACAGCGACGCCGAGCTGGCGAAGGTCGAGATGTGCCCACCCACGCCGATCTCCGGGCGCTGCGCCCGGTGCACCAGCATTGCCGCGTTCCAGCGCACGTACGCCCGGATCCGCCGCTCGACGTGCTCGTCGCCCGGGAACCACGGCTCGCGCTCCGGCGTGATGGTGTTGATGTAGTCGGTGGTGGTCAGGGGCGGCACCCCGACCTGGCGTTCGCGGGCCCGCTCCAGCAGGCGCAGCATGACGTAGCGGGCGCGTTTGGCACCCCGCTCGTCGATGACACCATCAAGCGACTCGACCCATTCGCTTGTCTCGTCAGGGTCGATGTCCGGAAGCTGGCTCGGTAGGCCGTCGCTGATCACCGGGCGCTTGCGTTCCGTAGCCACAGGCGTTCCCTCGGTTGTGTGTGGGATAGGTCTCTAGCGCCATCCTGCCCCCTGGTGGCACCCCTCGTCACGTCTAGGTCCCCCCGACGCGATGAGCGACACAGGTACCCGTCGGTAACTTAGCGCGACGGTCAGCCGTGCCCCGCCCGCCGCCGGCCCCGCCCCGTGCGGGCGATGTCAGGCTCCGCCAGACCTCCTCCCGGCAACCCGGGCGTGCGGGGGTGGCTGGCGACTCCGGTGGGCTCCGGCCGCTGTGGCGGTGGCTCGCGGGTCGCGGCGGCGAGGGCTCCGGCCGCTGTGGCGGTGGCTCGCGGGTCGCGGCGGCGAGGGCTCCGGCCGCTGTGGCGGTGGCTCGCGGGTCGCGCTGCGGCAGAATGCGACGTATGCGCAGTGACGTGATCACCGTCCAGACCGGGTCCCGGCCGACCGTCCGGGACATCACCGCCGAAGCCCAGGGATTCGTCTCCGGCCAGGGCGACGGCCTGCTGCACGTCTTCGTGCCGCACGCCACCGCCGGCCTGGCCATCATCGAGACCGGGTCGGGCTCCGACGACGACCTGCTCACCGCCATCGACGCGCTGCTGCCCACCGACAACCGCTGGCGGCACCGGCACGGCTCACCCGGCCACGGCCGCGACCACGTGCTGCCCGCGTTCGTCCCGCCGTACGCCACGCTGCCCGTGCTCGACGGGCGACTGGCACTGGGCACCTGGCAGTCCATCTGCCTTGTCGACACCAACGGCGACAACCCGACCCGCCAGGTCCGCTTCTCGTTCCTCCCCGCCTGACGCCCGGCCGCCCGCCTCGCCCCGCCACGCGGCCCGGCCCGGTCTCGCCGCGCCCGCCCGCCCGGCTCGGCCCGGCCCGCTCGCCTCGCCCGCTCGCCCGGCCCGGCCCGGCCCGCCTCGCCCGGCCCGCCTCGCCCGGCTCGGCTCGCCCGGCCCGGTCGAGGCGGCCAGATCCCGCCAAGATCGTGCTCGATCCTGGATCTGGTGGTGTCGTGGGCGGCGGGAGGCCACTACTTCCGTGTTCCAGCGCGATCATGGCCGCGGGCGGGCGGCGCAGACCAACCGTCCCGGTCCACGATCCGCGCAACTAACCCGAAACTGCTGCCTCCGGGCGTGCGGAGGCAGCAGTTTCACCGATGTTGCGCGGCGCGGCCGGAGCTCATCGTCGAGCTGGGTGGTCGGGGCGGCGCGTACGATGTGGCGGTGGCACCGGAGGGGGGTTCCGCGGCGGGTCGACCGGTGGACCGGGCCGGCCTCGCGGCCGATGTGGTGCGCCGGATGGCACACCTGACCGCCTCCCTGCGTCACCGGCAGGGCACCGCGTTCGCCGAGTTGGGGCTCACCCCGGCCACGGCCCGGGCGCTGCACGAGCTGGACCCGGACCGTCCACTGCCGGCGCGCGATCTCGCCGATCGGCTGGGCTGTGACCGGTCCAACGTGACGGCGCTTGTCGACCGGCTGGAGCTGGCCGGCCTGGTCGAGCGCCGTACCGATCCGGCCGACCGCAGGCAGAAGACGCTAGTGGTGACCGATGGCGGCCGGGGTGTGCGGGACCGGGTGATCGAGGTGATGTCCGACTCCCGACTCCTGGCCGGGTTGAGTGACCAGGAGCTGTCCACCCTGCGTGACCTGGTGTGGAAGGTGTCCGACGGCGGCTGTCCTGAGCCGTGCGACCCGGCGTGAGTGGACGGGCGTCGACCGTGTCCCACTGGGCGAGCATGGCCCGCGTCGGTAATGCTGTCGGACGTGACCACCCCGCAAGATCTCGACGACCGGTTCCGGGAGACGCTGGCGGCGCTGCCCGCCGCGCGGCGCAGGCGTGACCCCGCCGACCCGGTCACCGATGACGCCCCGCTGACCGGCGAGCGCCTGCTGGAGTTGTTCGACGCGCAGGTGACCAGCCGCCAGCTCGACCTCGCCGGTCGTTGGCTGCGTAGTTTCGGGGAGGGTTTCTACACCATCGGCTCGGCCGGGCACGAGGGCAACGCGGCGGTCGCCGCCGCGCTGCGCCCCACCGATCCGGCGTTGCTGCACTACCGCTCCGGGGCGTTCTACTGCGTGCGGGCGGCCCAGGCCGCCGCCGATGCCGCGCCGACCGACACCCCCCACGCCGAACCGGCCGCCGACCGTGAGCAGGCCGCCGACGGGAAGCAGGCCGCCGACCGACAGCAGGCCACCGACCAGCAGCAGGTCGCCGACCAGCAGCCGACCGCTGACCGTGAGCAGGCCGCCGACCGTGAGCAGGCCGTCGACGGGCAGTCGGCCACCGACCCGGCCCCGGCCACCGAGCCTGAGCCGGCCGGGTTCGCGCCGTCCGCCGGCGGGTTCGCGCCGTACGCCGAGGCGGCCCGCGATGTGCTGCGCGGCATGGTCGCGTCCAGTCAGGAGCCGATCGCCGGCGGCCGGCACAAGGTGTTCGGTCGTGCCGACCTGAACGTCGTACCGACCACCTCCACCATCGCCTCGCACCTGCCCCGGGCGGTCGGAATGGGACTGGCCGTGGAGCGTCTGCGCCGCCTCGACAGCGCCGGACGGCGCACCGGCCCCGAGGCGCGGGTGGGCAGCGGCGCCGGTGCCGCGCACGCCCCGTGGCCGTCGGACGCCATCGTGGTCTGCTCCTTCGGCGACGCCTCGGTCAACCACGCGAGCGCCACCGCCGCGTTCAACACCGCCGGCTGGTACGACCACGCCGGGCTGCGCATTCCGGTGCTCTTCGTCTGCGAGGACAACGGGCTGGGCATCAGCGTGCGCTCCCCGCAGGGCTGGGTGGAGGCGACGCTGCGGGCCCGGCCGGGCATCCGCTACTTCAGCGCCGACGGGGCCGACCCGGTGCAGACGTACGCGGTGGCGACCGAGGCGGCGGCCTGGGTGCGCCGGCACCGGCGGCCTGCCGTGCTGCACCTGCGCACCGTCCGGCTGATGGGGCACGCCGGCGCCGACGCGGAGTCGGCGTACCGCAGCCCCGCCGAACTTGCCGAGGACCTGGCCCGGGATCCGGTGGTCGCCACCGCGCGGCTGCTCGCCGAGGCCGGCGTGGCAAGCGGGGAGGAACTGCTGGGCCGGTACGACGAGACCGGCTGGCAGGTACGCCGGCTGGCCGAGGAGGTGCTGGGCGAGCCGAAGCTGGCGTCCGCGGCCGACGTGGTGGCCGCGCTGGCGCCCCGGCGTCCGGTGCGGGTGGCACGGGCGGTGGCCGACGCGGCGGCCCGGGCCAGCGGGCCGGGCGCGGCGGCGCGGGAGGAGGCGTTCGGGGGTAAGCCGCCGGAGCTGGCCGGCCCGTTGACCCTCGCGCAGAGCATCAACGCGGCGCTCGCCGACGGGATGCTCGACCATCCGCAGATGGCGATCTTCGGTGAGGACGTGGCCGCCAAGGGCGGCGTGTACGGGGTGACCAAGGGGTTGCGCGACCGGTTCGGCGCGGCCCGGGTCTTCGACACCCTGCTCGACGAGACGTCGGTGCTGGGGCTCGGGTTGGGCGCGGGGCTGGCCGGCATGCTGCCGGTGCCGGAGATCCAGTACCTGGCGTACCTGCACAACGCCGAGGACCAGCTGCGCGGCGAGGCGGCCACCATGCAGTTCTTCTCGCGGGGCGCGTTCCGCAACCCGATGGTGGTGCGGGTGGCCGGGTTGGCGTACCAGGAGGGGTTCGGCGGGCACTTCCACAACGACAACTCGGTGGCCGTACTCCGGGATGTGCCGGGTCTGGTGGTCGCGGTGCCGGCGCGGCCGGACGACGCCGCGCCCATGCTGCGGACCTGCCTGGCGAGCGCGGCGGTGGACGGCAGCGTCTGCGTGTTCCTGGAGCCGATCGCGCTCTACCACACGCGTGATCTTTACGCCGACGGTGACGGTGAGTGGTTGGCGGGCTATGCGGAGCCGGGGGCGTGGGTGGCCGGGCACGTACCGGTCGGCCGCGCGCGGGTGTACCAGGTGGGCTCGGCCGACGACCTGACCATCATCACCTTCGGTAACGGGGTGCGGATGTCGCTGCGGGCGGCGGCCGTCCTCGCCGAGGAGGGGGTGGGCACCCGCGTGGTGGACCTGCGCTGGTTGGCGCCGCTGCCGGTGGCGGACATCATCCGGGAGTCCTCGGCGACGGGCCGGGTGCTGGTGGTGGACGAGACGCGCCGATCCGGTGGGGTAGGCGAGGGGGTCATCGCGGCGCTTGTCGACGCCGGATATGTCGGTGCCGCGCGTCGAGTCGCCGGAGTTGACTCGTTTGTACCATTAGGTCCGGCAGCACGTCAGGTTCTGGTCTCCGCGGAAGCCATTACCGACGGTGCCCGTACGCTGCTGGCACGGTAAATTCCGTTCCACCCGGTGCGCCACTTGCGCGCAGAGGCACAAGTGTGTGGACTTTGCCTGACGGCGTCGGTCCGACGCCGCGAGCAGGGACGAGATGAGGAGGCACGCGACAGTGAGCGCGACCGCTGGTCAGGCCGCCGACGGGGTACGCAGCCTGGCGGACCGGTTCGGAATCGAACCGGGGATGGTCGTCATGGAGATGGGGTACGACGACGACGTCGACCAGGATCTCCGCGACGCCCTGACCGACCGCTGTGGAGAGCTTGTCGACGAGGACACCGACGAGGTGGTCGACGCGGTGCTGGTGTGGTATCGCGACGGCGACGGTGATCTCTTCGAGCTTCTCGTCGACGCCCTCGGCCCGCTGGCCGACAACGGGGTCGTGTGGCTCCTCACGCCGAAGGCGGGGCGTGACGGGCACGTCGAGCCGAGCGAGGTCGCGGAGTCCGCGCCCACCGCCGGCCTTCAGCAGACCTCGACCGTCAACGCCGGCCGGGACTGGAGCGGCGCCCGCCTGGTGCTGCGCCGCGGGGCCAAGGCCAAGAAGTAGCCTCCAACCGCCCACACGCCCGGCGGTCGGTACCGCCGGGTGTGGCAGGTTGGTGCCGTCCCTGACCCGACCGAGGGAGTTCGCATGCCCATCGAGGTGGGTGCCGAGGCACCGGACTTCGTGTTGAAGGACCAGAACAACCAGCAGGTCCGGCTCTCCGACTTCCGTGGTCGGCGTACCGTGCTGCTGGTCTTCTACCCCTTCGCCTTCACCGGCACCTGTCAGGGGGAGTTGGCCGAGGTGCGGGACAACCTCGACCAGTACGTGAACGACGACGTCCAGGTGTTGACGATCAGCGTCGACTCGGTGTTCAGCCACAAGGTCTGGGCCGACCGGGAGGGCTACCAGTTCCCCCTGCTGGCCGACTTCTGGCCGCACGGCGCCGTCGCCCAGGCGTACGGGGTCTTCAACGACGTCGCCGGCATCGCCAACCGGGGCACCTTCGTCGTCGACCGCGGCGGCGTGGTGCGCTTCGCCGAGATGAACGGCCCGGGCGAGGCCCGCGACCAGCAGGCCTGGCGCCAGGCCATCGCCGAAGCGGCCGTCTGACCGGGTACGCCGTGCGTCCGGGCCGGCGGCAAGCAGGTAAGCTTGCCAGCCACCGGCCCGCCACACGGGGCGTTCCGGGCGCGTAGCTCAGTGGGAGAGCACCCGCCTTACAAGCGGGGGGTCGCAGGTTCGAAACCTGCCGCGCCCACCATCGGGCAGCAGAAGCCGCCCCGGGGAGATCGCTCCTCGGCGTGGTGAGACTCTCGCGTGTTCTGCTGGCCGCGAAGAGGACTTTCAGCGGCTTCGTCCCGCCGGTCATGCTGGCTCGATGGATTCGCCAAAAGGCCTTACTTCCCAGGCCCTGCTCACAAGCCTCTACGCGGCCTTCAACGAGCGTGACATTCCCACGCTGCTGGCCGCCATGACGCCGGATGTCTCGTGGCCCAACGGTTGGGAAGGAGGCGTCGTTCGCGGCCGCGAGGAGGTGAGCGCCTACTGGCGCCGACAGTGGGACCAGATCGAGCCCACGGTCACGCCGACCGCGTTCACCACGGAGGCCGACGGCCGCATTGCGGTCACCGTTCATCAGACGGTCCACGACAAAAGCGGCGTGAAGCTCGCCGACCACACCGTCACGCATGTCTACCGCCTGGACAGGGGCCTGGTGACAGAGATGGAAATCCGAGACTGACGCAACGTCCTCTCATGCCGCATCAATCCTTGGGGGACGAACGAGTCGGGTCGCGGCCTGCCGTTCCCCCGTCAGGGCTCCGGCAAATTCGGGCCATTAGACTCCGCGCATGCAGCATTGCCGACTGTCCTCCGCCAACGGCACGGCGATCGGGGCGCTCCTGCTGGTCTTGGCGGTAGCCGGCTGCAACTCCAAGGCGGAATCGTCCTCCGGTGCCACGTGGTCGGGCCCTGACACCGCCGCTACCGTGACCGCCTCCCGCGCTGCTTCCCCCGCAAGTCCCCGTGACGCCGAACCTTCCGCATCTTCCGCCCCCACCGCGCACGAGTCACGGCAGCCCAAAGCGGCACAGAGGACGCAGGCGCCGAGCGGGGGCGGCACCAAGTACACGGCGTGTGCCGACGGCGACTGCAAAGTGTCCTTCTCCGGTTCGGTCACATTCCCGCTCGGCACGCGGACGGTGTCGTCCTCCGTGGAGGATGGCGGTGTCAGGGTGCGACTGACCGACGCCAATGGCAGGGGCGGCGGTGGCGGTTTCCTGGCAGGCCCCGGGTGCAGTGTGGCGATACACGCCGACGGCGGCGGGCAGGTCGGATGCGACCAGCCCGGAGCCGAGCCCAAACCGGGAGGGTGGGTCGTACACCTGCTGGAACTGGACGGGAACACCGCGGTTATCCGAGCGATCCTGGGCTGACTGCGCAACGGCGCTCGCCCTGGGCATGACTGCCGACCGGCGGGGATCCAGTGCCGTCGACTCCAGCGGAATAGGATCGAGTCGTGGCATTGGCAAAGGCCAGGCTGGTCCTGATCGGGTCACCTGGTACGGAGACCGCCGAGGTGGCCGGTCATCTCGCCGCTCGGCTCGGACTTCCCTCGATTTCCATTCGGGACGCGATTCAGTCAGCGGTGCTTGCGGGATCGGAGCTCGGCGACGATCTGCGTCGGTTCATGAACGCGGAGCAGTTGCCACCGCCCGAGCTCATCGCCGCGATCGTGCGGCGCCGGCTTGGCGAACCCGACGCGGTCGACGGCTTCGTGTACTGGACGGAGTTCCCCACGCTGTCGGTGATGCGGGCGCTGGAGACATTGGGGATTCAAGCGGTCGAGCTGGTCCTGGCCGATGCCGAGGCAACGCGGCGTTTGACTGGACGCCGCACGTGCCGGGGCTGCGGGATGATCTGGCACATCGAGTCGTCACCGACTCTCGTCGAAGGTGTCTGCGACAGGTGCGGTGGCACGTTGTTCCATCGTGACGACGACGCCCCTGCCGCCGTCGCCCATCAATTGGGCGTCTACCACAAGCACAGCACCCCCGTCCTGGCCCGTTACCGCGCCGCAGGTCTCTTGATCAGCGTCGACGCCACCCGCCCGACAGAGGAGATCGTGACCGAGCTGACCAGTCGGCTTGAGCGTGGTTGAGCACAAGCGGGACCGCTAGCCTCGGACCCCATGACGTACGCGGACGAGAACGCTCATCGCGAGCCGCCGATCGCGGGCTGCTGGGCTCCCTGGACCGCCAGCGGGCCACCCTGGCGTGGAAGACCGGCGGGCTGGACGCCGCCGGTCTGCGGGCGACGCTCGGCCCGGAGTACGCCCGGCACGTCGGGCACGCCGATCTGATCCGGGAGTCGGTGGACGGGCTCACCGGTGAGGACCCGCCGCGCTGAACAGGGCTACCTGGTGACGAGGTTGCGCAGCGCCGCGATGGCCGCCCGGTCGCTGACCTCGGCGTAGATCTTCTTGTCGGCGCCGACCATGACGACGTACGGGCACTTCTGGTCGTCGCCGGGCATCGTCTTCTCCAGCAGCTTGCGGCCTGTCGCTGCCTCGTACACGCGCAGACGCCAACTCGTCCGCACCAGCGTCAGGGTCTGCGGTTTCGGGTCGTCGAACTTGCAGGTGCGGATCGTGGAGCCGGCGCTGACCCGATCGAGGCAGGCGACCATCTGCACCGAGCGGGGGTCCTCCGACGCCCACGTCTGTTCGACCTTCTTGGACAGACCCAGGTCGTAGTAGTAGCCGTCGTCCTTGTAGCGCATCCCCGGGGTGTCCGACAGGAGCAGGACGACCGGGTGCGGCGCCTTGCCGGCCCGTTTGGGCAGCTCCGGGTAGTAGATGTCCTCGTCGCACACCCGGTTCAGGTCCTCGATCTTCTCCGCCGGGTACGCGCTGGCCTGCGGGCCCTGCACGACGGGTTCCTCAGCCGGAATGCTCGCGGTCGGGCCACCGCCGCCGCTGCTGCGGGGTCGCACGGGCGCGGTGGTTTCCGGGCCGGACGCGGTGGTGTCGTCGCCGCGCAGCAGGAAGATGCCGCCGACCAGGCCGAGGCAGGCCACGAGCAGGAGGACCACTGCGCCTCCGACGACGGCGGCGACGATGGTCGTCTGGTCAGAGCCGGTGGGCGGCGGCGGGGCGGCCCAGCCGGGGGTCGCGGCGGGCGCAGCCTCGGCGGCCGTCGGAGTCTCCGCGGCAGGCGACTGGTCCGGTGTCGGAGTCGGATCCGCGGCCGGGGTGGGGTCCGGCGACGGACTTTCGGCAGGTTCGGCACCGGTCATGGCGACGTCCTTTGTTGATCAAGGGGAGCCGTGACTGTATCAAGGCCACGTACGGAACGTGACCCCGTTTTCGATAAGCCCCCTGCCGGCGCCGACAGCGTGGACGCGATGATGGGCGCGTGCAGGACACCGTCGCCGTCGCGCTGATCACCGCGCTGTCCACGTTGGCCGCCGCCGCCCTCACCGGGCTGATCGGCGCGTTCAGCACCCGCCGGCAACTGGCCCACCAGCTCGCCGTCGCCCGGCTGGAGAGCGCGGACGCGCGGGCGACGCGCCGGGACGAGCTGCGCCGCGACGCGTACGTCGGGTTCCTGAGCGCCTGTGACCGGGCGTACCGGCAGTTGGACAGGCGATGGCTACAGGCCGGCGCGGACGAGCAGGGATCCGGCTATGACGAGGCGTACTCGGCGACGCGCGGCGTGGACGAGGCGTACAACCTGGTGTTGCTGGAGGGGCCGGCGGACGTCGCGGCGGCGGCCCGGTCGGTGCTGGCCAGCATCACGACCGAGTACGCCGACCAGCGCCGGTTCGGGGACGAGCCGGACGGCGCCGCGACGCCGCTGCGCGACAGGCACCGGGACCTGTGGCTCGCCGCGATCGAGCAGCGGACCAGTCGCCGGATCTCGTTCGTCGACGCCGTCCGTCCGGCGCTGGGCCGCGACGGGTGACCCCGCCGAGCGGACGGTCGGCGCCGGGTCCCCACCCGGCGCCGACAGGTGGCCTCAGCTGGTGAAGCCGCCGTCCACATTGATCACCGAGCCGGTCACGTAGCCCGCCTCGGGGCTGGCCAGATGCGCGACGGTCGCCGCGATGTCGGTGGGGTGGGCGAATCGGCCGAGAGCGGTGAAACCGGCGATGGCCGCCGCGTTCGGTCCGTCCGCCGGGTTGGCGTCGGTGTCCGTGGGGCCGGGGTTGACCAGGTTCACGGTGATGCCGCGGGGACCCAGCTCGCGGGCCAGGCCCCGGGTCAGCCCGAGCAGGGCGGTCTTGCTCATCGCGTAGAGCGCCAGCCCGGGGAAGACCGCCCGTTCACCCACGTTGCTGCCGATGCTGATGATCCTTCCGCCGTCGCCGAGGTGTCGCAGCGCCGCCCGCACGGCGACGTACGGCGCCCGGACGTTCACCGCGATGGTCTGCTCCACCTCCACCATGTCGAGTTCCGCTGTGGCGCCGAACGGGAACACCGCGGCGTTGTTCACCAGGATGTCCAGCCGGCCCATCTCGGCGGCGGCCCGCTCCACCGCGCCCGGCACGGCCGTCGGGTCGGCACCGTCGGCCCGGATCGCCAGGGCGCGACGGCCCAGCGCCTCGATCCGCTTCACCACGAGCGCGGCCCGTTCCGCGTCCTGCCGGTAGGTGAGCACCACGTCTGCGCCGTCCTGGGCCAGGCGCAGCGCGATGCCGGCCCCGATGCCCCGGGAACCGCCGGTCACCAGGGCGACCCTGTTGTCGAGTGTCGTCGTCATGCAGACGATCATCTGGGGACGCCGGCCTGCCGTCTGGCGGTCATCGGACCCCTCGTTCGGACCGCCAGGTCCGAAATCCGCTCGGCCTATGCTCGGGGATCAGCGCAGGTGGGGGAGGATGATCGTGGACCTGTCCGGTATCGAGGCCGTCCTGTTCGACATGGACGGCACCCTCGTCGACTCCGACGCCGCAGTCGAGCGGGCCTGGGAGCGGTGGGCAGTCGAGTACGGCACCGACCCGAGGGCCGCGCTGGCCATCGCGCACGGCAGTCCCGCCGAGCGGACCGTCCGCCGCCTGCTGCCCGGGCTCGACGACGCGGCGGTCGCCGCCGCGTCGGCGCGCCAGCTGGCGTTGCAGTACGACGACCTGTCCGACGTGACGGCAACCCCCGGCGCCCACGAGCTGCTGCTGACGCTGGCCCGGCTGGGGATGCCCTGGGCGGTGGTGACAAGCGCCGACGCCCGCCTGGCCAGGGCCCGTCTCGGTGCCGTGGGCATCGAGCCCGCGGTACTGGTCACTGTCGAGGACGTCAGCGTCGGCAAGCCGGCGCCGGAGGGGTACCTGCGCGCCGCCGCGCTGCTCGACGTGTCGCCGGCGCGCTGCCTGGTCGTCGAGGACGCCGAGGTGGGGCTGGAGGCCGGCCGGGCCGCCGGCGCGACGACGGCCGCGCTCAAGGGACTCGACGGCGACGTGCGCCTCGACGACCTGGCACACCTGGCGTACCAGCTGGAGTCGGCGCCTGCCGCGCCCTGAGCCCCGCGCGGTCGACCCGGCCCAGCGGCCGGCGTGACGGTGCGGGACGGCGACTGGAAAGGTTGGTCGGGTGACGCTGACGTTGACGCCCATGACGGAGCAGGACCTCGCCCGGTTGCGCGGGCCGCTGGAGCAGGCCTACGCCGAGGACCTGGCGGCGCACCGGGGGTTCACCCCGCAGGCCGCCCTGGAGCACTCCGTACGCCAGCTGAGGGAGCTGCTGCCCGCGGGCGCGGCCACCGAGGGGACCCTGCTGCGCCTGGCCCGGGTCGGCGACACCGAGGTCGGCTGGATCTGGGTGACCCTGCCCGGGGCGGCCGGGGCGACCGACACCCGGCGGGCCTGGATCCACAACATCGAGGTGGATCCGGCGCACCAGGGACGCGGCCACGCACGCCGGATGATCCAGCTCATGGAGGACGAACTGGCCCGACTCGGCGTCGCCGAGCTGGGGCTGAACGTCTTCGGGACGAACACCGTGGCGATCGGGCTGTACCGCAGTCTGGGCTTCGAGGTCACCGCGCAGCAGATGGCCAAGCGGATCGACCCGGCGCGCTGAGCCGAGCGGTCTGGCCGGCAGGACTGTTCACCTGCCCAGCGGGAAACCCGCGCGGACCGCACCTGGGGAGGAGCGACGGATGACGCACGGCGCCGGACTGACCATCGGTGTGCTCGGCTCGTACGGAGGCCGGAATCTCGGCGACGAGGCGATCCTCACCGGTCTGCTGACCGATCTGCGGACGCAGGAGCCGAATGCCCGGATCATCGTCTTCTCTCGTAACCCGGAGCACACCCGGGCCGCCCACCCGGACGTCGAGGCGGTGCCGTGGGAGGGCGTCAGCCGTACCGACTCCGCACTGGTGCTGGCCCAGCTCGACCTGCTCATTCTGGGCGGCGGCGGGATCCTGTACGACCGGGAGGCCCGCCGCTACCTGCGGGTCGTCCGGGTCGCCCAGGAACGTGGCCTGCCCCTGATCACGTACGCGGTGGGGGTCGGGCCGCTGAGCGACACCGTGGACACCGGCATGGTCCGGGAGACGCTCGCCAGCGCCACCCAGGTCACCGTCCGTGACCAGGAGTCCCGGATGGTGCTTGAGGAGGCCGGACTGCTCAACCCGATCACCGTCACCGCCGACCCGGCCTTCCTCCTCCAGCCGGCCGACTTCCCCGCCCACCTGCTGAGCGAGGAGGGTGTCCCGGCCGGCAAGCGGCTGGTCGGCATCAGCGTGCGGGAGCCGGGACGGGCGGCCGAGCGCCTCGACGTGGACGGCTACCACCGGTTGCTGGCCCAGATCGGTGACTTCCTGGTGCACCGGATCGACGCGTACGTGTTGTTCGTGCCCATGGAACGCGACGACATCAGGCACTCCCACGGGGTGCTGTCGCACATGGTCGCCGCCGAACGGGGGCGGATCCTGCACGGCACGTACTCGCCGCAGCAGGTGCTCGGGTTGATGCGCCACTTCGACCTGGCCGTCGGCATGCGCCTGCACTTCCTGATCTTCGCGGCGATGGTGGGCACACCGTTCCTGCCGCTGCCGTACGCAGGCAAGGTCTTCGACCTGGCCCAGCGTCTCGGCGTGCCGGCCCTGCGCGGCGTGGAGCGGGAGGTCGAGGGGCCGCTGCTGGCCGAGGTCGACAGGCTGTGGGACGAGCGGGAGCAGCGCGCCGACGCCACCGCCCGGCGGGTCGCGGAGGTCTGCGAGCAGGCCCGCGGCACCTCGGACGTCACCCGTGGCGTGCTGGACAGCCTGCGCGGTCAGACCCTGACCCGGGTCTGATCCGGCCGGTCACATGGCCGGGCCGGTCCACCGGTAGCGCCAGTCGCGGGACTCCTCCCGGGCGTTCTCCAGCTCGTAGATCTCGGCGTGGGCCAGGCCACCGGACCCGATGTGGTGGTGGGTCAGCGGCGGGCGGCCATTGCTGTCCAGTTCGACGGTGACGGTCTGCCCGTCCGCCGTGCCGCCGACGAGCAGGATCTGCACGGATGAAGCCATGCGCCCATCCTGCCTGCCGTGCCGCCCGCCCGCAGCGGATAGCGGGGCAGCGAAGGCGCACGGTGCGTCGCTAGGGTCGGTGGATGGAGCGAACGATCGATCCGACGCTCGGCCCGGTGCTGGCCCGCACCGCCGACGAACGTGCCGTGCTCGACGCCTTCCTCGATTTCCACCGCGGCGTGGTGCTGCGCAAGGTACGCGGGCTGGCCGACGCCGACGCGTGCCGCCGGTTGGTGCCGTCGGCGACGACCCTCGCCGGGCTGGTCAAGCACCTGACCCTCGTCGAGCGGAACTGGTTCGTGACCCTGCTGGCGCCCGCACCCGGCGACGTCTACCTGACCTCGGACGAGGACGCGGTGGCGAGCTTCGTCATCGGCGAACAGGACACCGTGGCCGGGCTCGTCGAGGCGTACGAGCGGGCCTGCGAGGTGTCCCGCGAGGTCGTCGCGCGCTTCGACCTCGACCACGTGGTGCCGCACCCGCAGCTCGGCGAGGTGTCGGTGCGCTGGATCCTGGTGCACGTGATCGAGGAGACGGCCCGGCACGCCGGCCACGCCGACATCCTGCGGGAGTTGACCGACGGCACCACCGGGGCGCTCTGAACCGGCCGCCGCGTCAGTCGGTGGGCAACAGGCCCGCCGGATACTCCATGCCGTCATGGGTGCAGGCCGCGGCGGCCACCCGCGCCGCGTACCGGGCCGCCTCCGCCAGCGGCCGGCCCCGCAGCCGGGCGGCGACCAGGCCGGCCACGAACGCGTCGCCGGCCCCGTTGCTGTCCACCACCGGCCCCGGCGCGGCAGCGGGCGGCACCGGCGCCGCCGAGCCGTCGCCCGGGTACAGGTCGGCGCCGTCCGCGCCCCGGGTCACCACCACCGTCCGGGGCGCCAAGGTGTCGGCGACAGCCGGGGCTCTCCCGTCCAGCCGCACCCCGCTCACCAGGACCAGGTCGGCGACCTCGGCGAACGGCAGGTGGTAGGGGTTCGCGCCGTCCCAGTCGTGCAGGTCGGTGGAGAGGGTCACGCCCGACGGGAGCGCGGCCCGCACGGCGTGCAGCAGCGGCACCGTCCAATCCATGATCGAAAGGTGGACGTGCCGGGCGTCCCGGACCAGCTCGGCCACCTCCCCGGGCGCCAACGGCGGCCCACCACGCCAGGGACGCGGGTCGTACAGCGAGGTGCGGCGTCCGCCCGGGTCGACCAGGTTCACCGACCGGCGGGTGCCGCCCGGGTCCTCGGTCAGCACCGCCGACACCCCGGCCCGGGTCAGCGCCGCCCGGACCACGTCGCCGGCCGGGTCCGCGCCGACTGTGTCCACCACCCGCACCCGCAGGCCGAGCGCCGTCGCGGCAAGCGCCACCCCAGCGCCGGTGTTGCCGATCCGCAGGTCGATCGGATCGACCGTGTGCGAATCCGCGTCCGGCAACGGCAGCGCGGGCACCCGCACCCGCACATCCACTCCGAGCCCGCCGATGACCACCAGGTCCACCATGGCGCCGACGCTAGCCCTCGTGCGGCCGCCCGGCAGCCCCGGAGCCGGGCGTGGTCGGTAGGCGGGTGCCGGCACCTGATCATCGGGGCCGCCTATTCTGGGCGCGGGCGGCGACGAGGGGGAGTACGTGCTGGTCATCCACGGGCTGTGGTCGCCCGGCGACGGCTCGACCGGCGGCCTCGCCCTCTGGGCCGAGGACAGCGCCGAGCCGCCCGCCGCGGCCCGTTCCGGCCGGCCGCCCCGGGAGCGTCCACACCCGTTCGCCGCCGGCCACACCGACCTGGCCGCCGCCCTCGCCGACGCCGCCGAGCCGGCCCGTCCGGACACCGCGCTCATCACCCTGCCCACCCGGGCGGGCACGCCGACCGACTCACCCGAGCTGATCCGGACCGCCGTCGCACCCCCGGCCCGTGGCCGGCTCACCCTGGCCGCGTGGCGGGTGCCCGTCCTGGTGTACGCCCCGGACGACGCGCTGCCGCTGTTACGCGCCCTGGACGAGCTTCCGGCGGTGCCCGGGGCGACCCTGCGCCACCTGGCCGAGCTGGCCGACTTCGCCGCCGACCTGGTGACCCGTGGTCGGATCCTGCCGGGAGTCGGCACGACGCCGCAGTCTGCCGCCGACGTGACCGCCTCCTCGACCGCGCCGGTGTCGGCCGAGGACGGTGGCCAGGTCACGGCGCGGGCGGTGTGGCGTCCGCTGCTGACCGGCACCGACGCCGGCTGGGCGCGGTCGCTGGCGCTGGCCCTGCCGCCCGCCGCCCGAGCCGTCGCCGACGGCGCCGAACTGACCGCCGGGGCGCTCGTCGCGGACGCCCTCGACGCGTTCACCGACGCCGCCGCGCGGGCCGCCCTCGCGACCACCACCCTGGCGCGGGGGCTGCGCCCGGGTGGCCCGGCGCCGGCCTGGCTGGCCGCGCTCGCCGGCCCGCACCGCGACTTCACGGTCGAGCCGGCGGCACTGGACACGCTGCGTGCCGAGCTGGACGCCTGGCAGCGCGACGCCGCGGGCGGCCCGGTGCGGGCGAGCTTCCGGCTGGTCGAGCCGGCGCCCGAGGAGGTCACCGAGCCGATCCTGGCCACCCGCCCGGCCGGCGACCCGCCGCCGCCGGTGGACTCCGCCGCCGGCGGGCGGTGGCGGCTGGAGTTCGGGTTGCAGCCGGCCGACGAACCGGGCCTGCACGTCGACGCCGGGCAGGTCTGGCGGGCGCCGCAGACCCTCGGCACCCTGGCCGGCCGCACGAACAGCCCGCAGGAGACGCTGCTCGCCGAGCTGGGCCGGGCCAGCCGGCTCTGGCCCGACCTGGACTCCGCGCTGCGGACCGCCGCCCCCGAGGCGATGGAGCTGGACGTCGACGGCGCGCACCGCTTCCTCAGCGAGGGTGCCCCGGTGCTGCACGCCGCCGGTTTCGGGGTGCTCCTGCCCTCCTGGTGGCAGCGCCGGTCGGCGCGGCTCGGCGCCCGGCTGCGCGCCCGCAGCCGTACCGCGCCCGGCACGGTGGCAAGCGTCGACGCCGGTGTGGGCCTGGACGCCCTCGTCGACTACCGCTGGGAGGTGGCGCTCGGGGACCAGCCGTTGACAGCCGACGAGCTGGCGGCGCTTGCCGAGATGAAGACCCCGCTGGTGCGGTTGCGCGGCCGGTGGGTCGAACTGGACCCGGGTCGCCTCGCGGCGGGCCTGCGTCTGCTCCGCTCGGCGGGGGAGCTGACAGTCGCCGACCTGCTCCGCCTCGGGCTGACCGACGGCGAGGACAGCGGGGCGTTGCCGGTGCTGGAGGTGACCGCCGACGGTGCACTCGGCGACCTGCTCGCCGGTGCGGTCGAGCGTCGGCTCACCCCGCTGGACCCGCCGCCGGGCTTCGTGGGCACGTTGCGGCCGTACCAGCGGCGCGGGCTGGCCTGGCTGGCCTTCCTGCGCTCGCTCGGGCTGGGCGGTGTCCTCGCCGACGACATGGGACTGGGCAAGACAGTCCAACTGCTGGCGCTGCTCGCCGGTGACCCGCCGGACGCCGGGCCGACTCTGCTTGTCTGTCCGATGTCGCTTGTCGGCAACTGGCAGCGCGAGGCGGCACGGTTCACGCCGACGCTGCGTGTGCACGTACACCATGGGGCGGAGCGGGCGCGGGGGGCGGAGTTCACCGCGGCCGCGCACGGCGCGGACCTGGTCCTCACCACCTACTCGGTGGCCGCCCGCGACGCCGTCGACCTGGCCGGCATCGACTGGCACCGGGTGGTGGTGGACGAGGCGCAGGCGATCAAGAACGCGTCGACGCGGCAGGCCGAGGCGGTCCGTGCGCTGCCCGCGCGGCAGCGGGTGGCGGTGACAGGTACGCCTGTGGAGAACCGGCTCGCCGACCTCTGGTCGATCATGCAGTTCGCCAACCCGGGTCTGCTGGGGCCGGCCGCGACGTTCCGCAAGCGGTTCGCCGAGCCGATCGAGCGCAACGGTGACGCCGAGGCCGCCGAGCGGCTGCGCCGGATCACCGGCCCGTTCGTGCTGCGCCGGCTCAAGACCGACTCGTCGATCATCTCCGACCTGCCGGAGAAGCTGGAGATGGAGGTGCTCTGCAACCTCACCGCCGAGCAGGCCGCCCTGTACCGGGTGGTGGTCGACGACATGCTCAACCGGATCGAGACCAGCGACGGCATCGAACGACGTGGGCTCGTGCTGGCCACCATGACCCGGCTCAAGCAGGTCTGCAACCACCCGGCCCAACTGCTGCGCGACGGCTCGGCGCTGGAGGGCCGCTCCGGCAAGCTGGCCCGGCTCACCGAGATCCTGGAGGAGGTCCTCGCGGCGGGGGAGCGGGCGCTGCTGTTCACCCAGTACGCCGAGTTCGGCGCGATGCTGCGCGGTCACCTGTCGGCCCGGTTCGGCCGGGAGGTGCTGTTCCTGCACGGCGGGCTCGGCAAGGCCGAACGGGACGCCCTCGTGCAGCGCTTCCAGTCGGCGGACGGCCCGCCGCTGTTCGTCCTGTCGCTCAAGGCCGGCGGCACCGGGCTCACCCTGACCGCCGCCAACCACGTGGTGCACGTGGACCGGTGGTGGAACCCGGCGGTGGAGGACCAGGCCACCGACCGCGCGTTCCGGATCGGGCAGCGGCGGCGGGTGCAGGTGCGCAAGTTCGTCTGCGCCGGCACGGTGGAGGAGAAGGTGGCCGCGCTGATCGCCGACAAGCGCAGTCTCGCCGAACGGGTGGTCGGCACCGGCGAGCAGTGGATCACCGAGCTGTCCACCGGGCAGCTGCGGGAGCTGTTCGCCCTGGAGGCCGGCGCGGTGGTGGAGTGATGAGCACGGACCGGTTCGCCGACTACGGCCGTCCCCGCCGGGTGGACGGAGGGCTGCGGGCACGCAGCGCCCGGGGCGCCATCGGCAGGTCCTGGTGGTCGCGGCGCTTCCTGGAGGTGCTGGAGTCGTTCGCGCTCGGCACCCGGCTGACCCGGGGCCGGTCGTACGCGCGGGCCGGTCAGGTGCTGCGCCTCGACGTCGCGCCGGGGCGGGTGAGCGCCGAGGTGCAGGGCTCCCGGCCGCAGCCGTACCAGGTGTCGATCGCGCTGACGCCGTTCCCGGCCGCGCTCTGGTCCCGGATCGAGACGCAGCTGGCCGGGCAGGCGTTCTTCAGCGCGCGGCTGCTCGCCGGGGACCTCCCCGACGAACTGGAGGAGCTGTTCGTCGCCGCCGGTGCGCCGCTCTTCCCGACCGGCGTGGACGAGCTGACCCAGCGGTGCAACTGCCCCGACTTCGCGGTGCCGTGCAAGCACCTCGCGGCCACGTTCTATCTCCTGGCCGAGGCGTTCGACGCGGACCCGTTCGAGCTGCTGCACTGGCGCGGCCGGTCCCGGGCGGACCTGCTCGACCAGCTGCGCGCCCGTCGCGCGGAGGCCACCGGCACACCGCCACCGCCCGAACCGGACGGTCCGTCCACCCAGGACGACGTAGCGTCCGCTGTGGACGTACCGGCGTCGCCGGCCGGCGCGGCCCGTGCGCTCGCCGGCCTGTCCGCGACTCCGATGGCCGAGGCGCCGGACCGGTTCTGGTCGCCGCCCGTGCCGCTGCCCGACCGGCCGCCCCGACTGGCGACCGGTCCCGATCTGCTGCTGCGTCAGCTCGGCCCACCGGCGCCGAGCATCGGCGGGCCGGGACTGCTCGAACGGCTGCGCCGCGCCTACCGGGCGTTCGGCCCGGCCGACAGGTGAGCCGTCACGTCCACCGGCGACGGAACCGCCACATGATCGCGGCGTTCGCCACCAGCACCACCGCGCAGATCGCCCCGGCGAGCCGGCCGGCGAACACGGTCATCGCCGGCAGCGACGCCCACAGCACGATCGTCAACAACATCAGGTAACGGCCCCTCCGGGCCCGGACCCGGTGGTCCAGCCGGGCGAAGAATGCCGGGTCGCTCTCCCGGAGCTGACGGGTGATCTGGTCGAACCTGCGCTGATCCTCTTTGCTGAGCATGGCGCTGCCTTCCCCTCACGCGTTCAGCGGTTCGGCGGCATACCCGTTGCGGCGGCGGCTCACGCTCACCCTCTGCTGCTACTTTTGCCTCGCACGAGGGCGTCTCACGTCTGGCTTATCCGAACCTTAAGTTTGCCTGTGGTGGTGAACGGCGCGGAAAGTGCCGGGTACGCCCCCACGGTCCGATCCGTGCCCGGCTGCCGCGCGTACGCCCTGCTGAGAAGGTGCGCGGTCCACCCCGGCCGGCCGTGCGCGGCGGCCATCGTGGTGAGGGCTGTCTTAAGTGCCCCCACGAGCGCGTTCGGGCTGCCTTGAAGGCACCTGGGGCCTTGGTTACCTTGCCGTAGCAACCCCCCTCAGGCAACAGTCGCCGCACCTGCCGCACCTGCCCGGTCGCAGCTTCCGGCGCTCATCAGAAATCGGGATTGGTACATGGCCGACCAGAATGTGCCACCACGTCGACCGCGGGACGACCGCGGTTGGGACGGACGCCAGCACCACACCGCGGACGGGTACGCCGAGCACACCTCGTCCGCGCCGTACGGGTACGACTCGCCCCACCCCTACCAGGGCGGATACCCGGCGCAGGGTGACCCGCGCGAGCAGTACGCCGACGGCTACGCGCAGCCCACTCCCGCCCCGCGTGGGCCGCAGTGGGTCGGCCCGGAGGGCCTCGGACGCCCGGCCCCCGCCCGTACCGCGGGCGCCGGACTGCCCACCCTGGACGATGACGACGAGCCGGGTCGCAAGGTCGGCCGGCGCAAGGCCATTGTCGCGCTCGGCGGTACCGCCGCCGTCGTGGCCGGTGGCGCGGCGCTCGCCATGACCCCGCAGATCCGCAGCCTCTTCGGCGACGACGCGGCCGGCGACGCGACCGGCAGCACTGTCACCGACGGCACCGCGGCGCGGCCCAGCGGCCAGCAGCCCAGCACGGTGCGCACCTACACCGAGCAGAACGAGAGCTACATGGGCTCGCGCGCCGGTGAGGCGCTGAAGAAGAACGCGCCCACCGGTGGCCGTGCCTTCTCCGGCCCCGCCGCCGCGGCGGCGGAGACCAAGGTGACGGTCAAGACGGTGCTGGCGAAGGACCCGATCCTGCACCTGGCCCGGCGGGCCACCTTCGGCGCCACGCCCGCCGTGGTCTCCGACATCAAGAAGCTCGGCATCGACGGTTGGATCCGCTCCCAGATGGAGCCGGACAAGCTCGAACCGAGCAAGGCCGAGCTGAAGCTCGCCGAGCTGCCCACCCAGAAGCTCGACGTGCAGCAGTTGCGCACCCAGCGGGACCAGCTCAACGACCAGGGCGCCCAGCCGGAGCGGGAGATGGTCGACGCGACAATCGCCCGGCAGATCTGGTCCAAGCGCCAGCTGTTCGAGGTGATGGTCGACTTCTGGAACGACTTCCTGCACGTCGCAGCCGACTTCGACGGCGGTGAGGTGTACCGGAACTCCTTCGACAAGGACGTGGTGCGTAAGCACGCCCTGGGCAGCTACCCGGAGATGCTCGTCGCCGCGAACAGGCACCCGGCGCTGCTGATCTACCTGAACCAGAAGGACTCCCGCAAGGACGCCATCAACGAGAACCTCGCCCGGGAGAACCTGGAGCTGTACTCGGTGGGCGTCGACGGCGGCTACAAGGAGCCGGACGTCCGGCAGGCCGCCATGCTCCAGACCGGCCGTGGCGTCCAGGACGGCAAGTACGTCTTCCGGCCCGAGCAGCACTACGTCGGCAAGGTGAAGATCCTCGGCTTCACCCACGCCAACAACTCGTCGGACCCGAAGAAGGCCGAAGCGGCCATCGACGCGTACATCACCTACATCGCGCTGCACCCGTCGACCGCGAAGTACGTGGCGCAGAGCCTGGCCACCCGGTTCGTCTCGGACACCCCGCCGAAGTCCCTTGTGGACCGGCTCGCCAAGACGTACACCACCAACAACGGCATGATCAAGCCGGTGCTGATGACGCTGTTCAGCTCCTCGGAGTTCTGGGCGGCCGTGGGTCAGAAGGTGCGCCGGCCGATGGAGTACCTGGTCGCCACGTACCGCACCCTGGGCGTCTCGCCGGAGGCGTCGCCGAAGCACAACAACGGCGACAACAAGCGCACCCCGTTCGCCAGGGGCCTGCGGCAGATCCACGACAAGATGCGCGAGCTGGGCCACTTCCCGATGGGCCAGCCCACCCCGGACGGCTACCCGGACGTCTACGTCGCGTGGACGTCGGCCGGCACCATGCTCAACGGCTGGAACGAGGCAGGTGAGCTGCTCGCCGGCTACCGCACCGTGTTCACGTACACGGCGCCGGAGAAGTTGATCGCCAAGCCGCCGGCGACGGCCGGCGCGTACGTGGACGCGCTGTCCCTGCGCCTGGTGGGCCAGAAGCTGAGCACCAGGGAGAAGAACCTGATCCTCGGCGTGGCCGGTGTGGCGGCGACCGCCAAGGTCGACGCCACGTTCAACGGGGCCATCACCGCCGTCGCGCGGGCGATCCTCGCTTCCCCCCAGCACCACCTCCGGTGAGGCACCCGATGGAGAAGACTGTGTACAACTCTTTCCCCCTGCACCCCGAATGCCCGGACCTGCGGCGGTTGGCCGACAACCCGACCGAGGCGCTGCTGCGTGCCGAGGCGGACATCGTCGCCGCCGAGAACGCCGCCGAGGCCGACAGGTACCGCACCCTGGAGGACCTGGAGGAGGCCCAGCAGGACGGTCGCGGCGTGACCCGGCGGACCTTCGTCGCCGGTGCCGCCGCCACCGCCACCGCCCTGGCCACCGCCCAGTTCGTCACCACCTCGGCGTCGTTCGCGGCGACCAAGACCGGCACGCTGATCCACGTCTTCCTCTACGGCGGGCTGGACGGGCTGAGCCTGGTGGCTCCGGACAACGACCCGGTGCTCGCCAAGGCCCGCCCCGACCTGCTGCTCGGCAGTGACTCGCTGGCCCTGAGCCGGGGCTTCAAGCTGACCAGTGCCTTCAAGCCGCTGGAGCAGTGGCTCAAGGCCGGCCAGCTGGGCTTCATCCCGGCCGTCTCCGACGAGCGGCTGTCGCGCAGCCACTTCCAGGCGGCGGACGCCTGCAACCTGGGTGGTCTGCCCAACGAGACGGGCGGCCGGGGCTGGCTCGACGGCCTCGTCGACAACCTCGGCAAGGGCACCGCGTTCCGCAGCGTCGGCATCGGCAGCACGCTGCCGCGCTCGCTCGTCGGCAACAACGGCGCGATCTCGCTGAACAACGTCGGCTCGCTGCGGCTCAACGGTGACGACCGGTTCCGGGCCGCCACCGAGAAGGCCATCAAGGGGCTCTTCACCGGGATCAACCACCCCGTCGAGGAGGCCGTGCAGGAGGGCATGGGCGCCCTGGCCACCGCGCAGAAGCTCGCCGCCAAGCCGTACCAGCCGGTCGAGGGCGTCACGTACGAGGGCGTCGGCCGGGCGTTCCAGCAGCTCGCCCAACTGATCAAGGGCGGCGCCAACGTCCGGGTCGCGACCGTCGGCATGGGTGGCTACGACACCCACGAGAACCAGGGCACCCGTGAGGGCGGCCAGCTGCACCGCCGGCTGAACGAGCTGGCCAAGGCGATGGCCGCGTTCTTCACCGACCTCGGCCCGCAGGCCGCCGACGTGACGGTCATGGTGTCCAGCGAGTTCGGCCGGCGGGTCGGCTCCAACGGCGGCGGCACCGACCACGGCCACGGCGGCGTGATCACCGTCCTGTCCGGCAAGAAGCTGGCCGGCTCGCTGCTGGGCACCTGGAACGGTCTGGACAAGCTGGACTCCGGCGACGTGCCGGAATACAACAACATGTTCAACGTGTACGGCTCCCTGGCACAGGGCCGGTTCGGGCTCACCAACGCGGAGGTGCAGAAGGTGTTCCCCCGCATGAAGTACGCCCCGATGAAGCTGTACGCGTGACGTACCCGCACACCCACGCCGCCGGCCGCCGCACCGGGACCTCGTCCCGGCACGGCGGCCGGTCGGCTGCACCCGTACCCCCGCAGATCCCGGCCCGGCGCGGACCCGGCGGCCGGCGGCTGCTGGCCGCGCTGCTCGTGGTCGGCCTGCTCGCCAGCGTGCTGCCGTGGTGGCTGGGCACGCCCGCCGGGTCGCTGCGCAGCACCGCGGCCACCCTCACCGCGGCGGGCCGGATCACTGGTCTGGTCGCCGGCTACCTGCTGCTCGTGCACGTGTTGATGATGAGTCGGCTGCCGGTGCTGGAACGGTGGATCGGCGGCGAGCAGATCGCCCGCTGGCACCGCGACATCGGCGCCACCCTGCTGGTCGCCGTGCTGGCGCACATGTCGCTGATCCTCGTCGGCTACGCCGACCTGCGGAACCACTCGATCCTCGCCGAGGTGGGCCTGCTGCTCGGCGAGTACGAGGACATGCTGTCCGCGTTCGTCGCCGCCGCCATCATGATGGCTGTCGGGTTCAGCAGCGTCCGGGCCATCCGGCGGGCGCTGCCGTACGAGGCGTGGCACCTGCTGCACCGGTCCAGTTATCTGGTGCTGCTGCTCGGGTACGGGCACCAGTTCACCCACGGCGCGCAGCTCTACCGGCCCGGCCCGGTACGCACCGGCTGGATCGCCCTCTACCTGCTGGTGGTCGCCGCCCTGCTCTGGGGCCGGCTGATCGCGCCGCTGGCGTTCAACTTGCGCTACAAGCTGCGGGTCGCCGACGTAGTGGCGGAGAGCCCGGACACCATCTCCATCTACCTGACCGGCGAGCGGCTGGGTCGGCTGGCGATGCTCGGCGGTCAGTACTTCCGCTGGCGGTTCCTCACCCGGGGCTGCTGGTGGCAGTCGCACCCGTTCTCCGTCTCCGCCGCCGCGAACGGCCGCTGGCTGCGACTCACCGTCAAGGTGGTAGGCACGCACACCGGGGACCTGCGCGACCTGGAACCGGGCACCCGGGTCTGGGCGTCCGGCCCGTCCGGCACCTTCACGGCCGCGCACCGCACCCGGGAGCGGGCGCTGCTGATCGCCGGCGGCAGCGGCATCACGCCGATCCGGGCGATGCTCGAGGAGTTGCCGCCGGGCGCCGCGCTCATCTACCGGGCCCGCACACCCGCCGACGTGCTGCTCAGCCGCGAACTGGACTGGTTGGCCCAGGAACGCGACACCTCGCTCTGGTACGTCATCGGCTCCCGCGACGATCCCGGCCCCCGCCAGCTCATGAGCCCGGACGGGCTGCGTCAGCTCGTGCCCGACGTGGCCCGGCGCGACGTCTACCTGTGCGGGCCGCCCGGGCTGGTCGAGCAGTCGGTGCGCGCGCTGCGCCGGGCCGGAGTGCCTCGCCGACAGATCCACCTGGCCACGTTCGAGCTGTAGGAAGGGCATCCCATGCGTCGCGCGCTCCTCGCGATCACCGGCCTGGCCGCCAGCACCACCGCCCTGGTGGTGTTCAAGGGCTCGCCCGGCACCAGCCAGGTCGCCCAGAACCTGCCGACCGCCCAACCGGTCAACCCCACCCCGCAGGGCGCCGACCAGGGCGTCGCGCCCGCCGCCGACCAGGCGGACGGGGCGGCGACACCGTCGGTGGCCCCCGAGGCGCCCACGTCGCCGAAACCCAGCAAGAGCACCGCCCGCCCGTCGGGCACGAAGACGACCACGAAGGCACCCTCCGCGCCGAAGACCACCACCAAGGCGCCGCAGTCGACCACCCGCCGGGTCACCGGGCCACCTGTCGACACGTCCGGAAGGTACGGGGCCGTCCAGGTCCAGATCGTCATCTCCGGTACCCGCATCGTGGATGCTGTCGCGCTGTCCCTGCCCAGCGGGGACGAGTCGGACATCCACAGCGCCGACGTCCGGAGCAGTTACGACGGCAGCGGTGGCGAGGTGGTCAAGAAGCAGAGCGCCAACCTCAACACCGTCTCCGGTGCCACCTCGACCAGCGACGCCTACAAGAAGTCGCTGCGGGCCGCGATCGAGCAGGCGTTCTGACGTGCGGGCCGCGCTGACCCGACCGGGTCTGTGCCGGGTCGAGCAGATCATGGGTACGACGATCACCCTCGACCTCGCCGACGACCTTCCCCCGGAGTGTCTGCGCGAGTTGGCCGACGACGTCTTCGCCTGGATGCGCGAGGTGGACGCCCGGTTCAGCACGTACCGGTCGGACAGCGAGGTGTGCCGGTTCGACAGGGGTGAGGTGCTGCTCTCCGAGGCGTCGGCGGACCTGCGGTTCGTGCTGGAGGCGTGCGCCGACCTGTGGGGCGACACCGACGGGTTCTTCGACGCGTACGCCACCGGACGGCTCGACCCGTCCGGCTTCGTGAAGGGCTGGGCGGCGCAGGTCGCCTCCGACCGGCTGCTCGCCGCCGGGGCGGGCAACCACTGCGTGAACGCCGGCGGCGACGTGCGGGTGCGGGGCCTGTCCCCGTCCGGGGAGCCGTGGCGGATCGGCGTCCGGCACCCGTGGGACGCGATGGCGGCCTGCCTGGTGCTCAGCGGCACCGACCTGGCCGTGGCCACGTCCGGCGTCTACGAGCGGGGACGGCACGTGCTGGACCCGCGCCGGGGCGCACCGGCCGGTGGGCTGCGATCGGTGACGGTTGTCGGCACCGACCTGGGAGTCGCCGACGCGTACGCGACCGCCGCCCTGGCCATGGGGGTCACCGGTATCGGTTGGCTGGACCGCCTCGACGACCACACCCATGCCGTC
This sequence comes from Micromonospora sp. NPDC047521, assembly GCF_055587305.1. Classification (NCBI taxonomy): domain Bacteria; kingdom Bacillati; phylum Actinomycetota; class Actinomycetes; order Micromonosporales; family Micromonosporaceae; genus Micromonospora; species Micromonospora sp. NPDC047521. The sequence goes on from NZ_JBVJGN010000003.1 coordinate 276,808, forward strand.
ATCACCGACGACGCCCGGCAGTACCACTCCGCCGGCCTGCCCGTGACCGACTAGCGCAGCGGGCGGTGGGTGCCAGCGGGTCGGGAGCCGGTGGGGCGCGGACGGCCCGGCCGCGAGCCGGAAGGACGGGTGCCGGCCCAGCGGTGGCGCGGGTTGCCGCGCCGGGGCGGTTCCGTCCCGCCGGGATGCGACGCTCTGTCGTTGGTGGACATCATTCCCCCGTTCGTGGCGCTCGTTCGCGCCGTCCCCCTGTCAACGAGGACCGGCGCCCCGGCGACGCTGTCGGCCACCTGATGGATCGGTGGCTCGGCCGGTGTCACATGCCGCGCCGGGGCAGCGGCAGGTGACCGGGGAACAGGTCGGGTGCGAGCGTCACGCCGCTGGCCCGCAACGCCTCGATGAGCGTGTTCTGCACGAGGTACGAGTCGGGAAGCTGCCAGCGGGCCTGCTCCGGGGCGACCGCCCAGCGGACCGTCCCCTCCGGCAGCCGGGTGGGCGGCGCAGGAATCCACGAGCCCGGCCCGTGCCGGACCACGTGGAAGCAGTGCTCCAGCTCCGGGCGCAGCGGGTCGCCGGGGCGGACCAGGAACATCCACCGCCCGGTGGGGGTGACAAGCACCGGACCGCGGACGCCGGTGCCGGCCGGGTGGATCTGCACCGCGTCGAGCACGTGCCGGCCGAGGTTGGCGGGCACCTCCAGCACGTCGAAGGCGCGACCGGTGGGCAGCAGTACGCCGTGCGGGCGGTTACGCCACCAGGTCGCCACCCGGGCCGGGTCGGCGCTGGCGGCCAGCTCCCAGTTCTCCAGGGCGGGGTGGCAACCCACCGTGGGACAGCCGGCCCGGCCGCAGACGAAGCGGCTGCGGGCCAGACAGGCGCCGGGCGTGACCTCCCACCCGTGTACGGCGTACCGGATGGCGACCCGGCGCAGCCGTACGCGTTCCAACGGCGACAGTTCGGCGACGCGCGGTCCGACGTTCCCCCACATGTGTGCCATCTCCCCTCGTCGGGCCCGGCGGACGCCAGGTCGCAGTTCGAGCACCGTCACTGCCGTAACCCACGATCGTTGAGGTTGACGAACGGCTCATGCAACTTGCACGAAAAGTACGAGGACTGGCTGTACGGCTGACGCACACTCTGTGCGACCAGCGAAAACCTGAAGACGCACGACGGATCGCCGCACCCGCGGACATCGTCCCGGCCCCCTGGGTCGGTGGCGGCAGGGGAGGGATGGGGAGATGGACGAGCTACCCATAGGGCGGCGAGTGGCCTACTGGCGGGGTCGGCGCAAGATGTCGCAGCAGGTCTTCGCCGACCGGCTGGGCAAGTCGAAGAGTTGGGTGGACAAGGTCGAGCGGGGCGTCCGCCGGCTGGACAAGTTCTCCGTCCTCTACGAGATCGCCGACATCCTCCAGATGGACGTCCAACTGCTCCTGGGCAAGGATCCGGAGCGCCGGGCCGACGCGCTGAACTGCATCGACCAGGTCGAGGTGCAGGAGATCCGGGCGGCGTTGGAACGCTACGACTCGATGAGCGCGTACTTCGACGCGGCGCCGTACCCGCCGCCGCTCGACGACATGCGCAAGGCCGTCAACCACGCCTGGCTCACCTACCAGTACGGCCGCTACGGGATGCTCACCCGGGCGCTGCCGAAGCTGCTGCGCGACGCCCAGGCGGCCGACGCCGCGTACGGCGGTGAACACGCGGCGGAGGCGGCCCACCTGCTCGGGCAGGTCTACCAGATCGCGTCGTCGGTGCTGCGCAAGCTCGGCGAGTGCGAGCTGGCCTGGCTGGCCGCCGACAGGTCGATGGCCGTTGCCCAGCGGGCCGACGACCCGCTGCTGGCCGGCATCGCCACCACCCGGGTCTGCAACGCGCTCGTCGCGATGGGCCGGGCCCGGCCGGCGCTGGAGCTGAACGTCCAGATCGCCAACCGGCTGGCGCCCACCGGCAGCGCCATGGTGTCCCCGGCCCAGCTCTCCGTCTACGGGATGCTGCTTCTCCAGGGCGCGATGGCGGCCTCGCGCATCGGTGACTCGGCGAGCGTCGACGACCTGATCAACGGTGCCGCGGAGGCTGCCGCCCGGCTCGGCGGCGACCACAACCACTACTGGACCTCGTTCGGCCCGACGAACGTGGAACTGCACCGGGCCGCCGCCGCCGTGGAACTGGGCGACGGGGGTCGGGCGGTGGAGGTGCACCAGCTGCGCATCCCGGAGCCCGCCTTCAACGCGTTGCTCCCCGAACGCCGCGCGCACCACCTGCTCGACATCGCCCGCGGGTACGCCCAGATCGGCGACGTGGCGAACGCGGGCGAGGCGCTGCTGCGCGGTGACCGGCTCGCCGCGTCGGAGATCCGCTGCCGGCCCATCGCGCACGAGGTGATGTCGGACATCCTTCGTCGCACACGTGGTGCGCCGCCTTCTCCGATTGCGGAGTTGGCTGAGCACATGGGAGTAGGGGTATGAGCGCGGAGCCGGTCTGATGGCCGGTTCACCGCACACCAGCGGGCACCGCGAGGTGCTCTATGTCATCGCCTGCGGTTCACCGCTGGCCAGCAGGGTGGGGCACCTGGTCGACCTGGCCCAGCAGGACGGCTGGGACGTCTGTGTGGTCGTCACACCGGACGGGGCCAAGTTCGTCGACCAGGCCGCCCTGGTCCGACAGACCGGCCACCCGGTGCGGACGCACTACAAGAATCCCGGAGACCCGGACGTCCTGCCACCGGCCGATGCCATGATCGTCTGCCCGGCCACCGTCAACACTGTCAACAAGTGGGTGGCCGGGATCGCCGACACACTCGCCCTCGGGTTGCTTGTCGAGGCGCAGGGCAAGGGCATCCCCATCATCGCGGTGCCGTACACCAACGCGGCGATGGCCGCCCATCCGGCGTTCCGGGCCGGCGTGGCCCGGCTGGCCGACTGGGGTGTCACGGTGCTCTTCGGTGACCACGTCGTCGCCCTGCACCCGCCGGGGACGGGCGAGCAGCACCTGCACGCGTTCCCGTGGCAGTTGCCGTTGACCGCGCTGCGCGGCGTCTCCTGCCGCGTCGCCTGACCACCCGGCGGCGTGCCCCACCCGGCGCGGCCGGGCCGGGCGTCGCCGCCCGGTGGCCCGTACGCCGGTAAGCTGGCCCGCCGTGAGCACAATCGGAACCACCCCCACGGTGGCCGACGTGGTGGCCGAGCTGGAACGGCGCTACCCGCCGGCCTGGGCGGAGGACTGGGACCGCGTGGGCCTGGTGCTCGGCGAGCCGGCCGCCCCGGTGCGCCTGGTGCTCTGCGTGGTCGACGTGGTGCCCGAGACGGTAGCCGAGGCCCTGGCCGCCGGCGCCGACATGATCGTCGCGCACCACCCGCTGCTGCTGCGCGGGGTCTCCTCGGTGGCGCCGACGACGTTCAAGGGGCGCATCGTCCACCAGCTGATCCGTGCCGGGGTGGCGCTGCACGTGGCGCACACCAACGCCGACGTGGCCTCCCCGGGTGTCTCCGACGCCCTCGCCGCCCGGTTCGGCCTGACCGGGCTCCGCCCGCTGCAACGGCCGGCGCCCGGCTCGCCCGCGACAGGCGACGACCGGGGCGTCGGCCGGATCGGTGAGCTGCCCCGCCCGATGACCCTCGCCGAGCTGACCCGGTACGCCGCCGCCGTGCTCCCCGTCACGTCCTGGGGAGTTCGCGCCGCGGGGGATCCCGGGCGTATGGTTCGTACCCTCGCCGTCAGCGGCGGGTCGGGGGACAGCTTCCTCGGCGCCGCGACCGCCGCCGGGGTGGACGCGTTCCTCACCGCCGACCTGCGGCACCATCCGGCCGGCGAGCACCTCGCCGCCGATGGTCCCGCCCTGATCGACGCCGCCCACTGGGCGACCGAACGACCGTGGCTGGACGACCTGGCCGCTCTCCTGCGGGAAGCGCTGGACGTCGAGACGCTGGTGTCCGACCTGGACACCGACCCGTGGACCGTGCACGCCGCCGCACCCGTTGTGGACGACAAGGAGCCCGACCGTGAAGGCTGACCCCCAGGTGCAGCGCCGCCTGCTCGACCTCCAGGCGATCGACACCAATCTCGCCCAGCTCGCCCACCGCCGGCGTTCGCTGCCGGAGCGGGCCGAGCTGGAGGCGCTGGCCCGGGAGTTGTCGTCGCTGGAGGACGACCGGGTCCGCGCCCAGGTGGCGGTCGACGACCTGGACCGGGACATCGCCCGGTTGGAGAAGGACGTCGAGCAGGTCCGTGCCCGCAAGGAGAAGGACCAGAACCGACTGGCGGCCGGCACCGGCCCGGCCCGGGAGCTGGAGGCGCTCCAGCACGAGCTGGTCTCGCTGAACCGGCGCCAGGGTGACCTGGAGGACGCCGAGCTGGAGCTGATGGAGCAGCGGGAAACCGCCCAGGGCGTACTGGACGGCGTGGAGCAGCGACTGGCCGACACCCGGGACAAGCGGGCCGCCACCGAGCAGCGTCGCGACGACACGCTCGCCGAGATCGCTAAGGAGGAGGAGTTCAAGCGGGGCGCCCGTCAGCCGCTCGCCGCCGACCTCCCGGCCGACCTGGTCGCCCTCTACGACAAGATCCGCGAGGACACCGGGCTGGGCGCCGCGCTGCTCACCGCGGGCCGCTGCGGCGGCTGCCGGTTGGAGCTGTCCGGCGCCGACCTGGCCCGGATCCGCAAGGCAGCCCCCGACGACGTGGTCCGCTGCGAGGACTGCCGACGGATCATGGTCCGTACCAACGAGTCGGGTCTGTAGGTCGTGGCGCCGCGCGTGGTCGTCGTGGAGGCCGACGGCGGGTCCCGGGGCAATCCGGGGCCGGCCGGCTACGGCGCGGTGGTGCGCGACCCGGAGACCGGCGAGGTGCTGGCCGAGCGCTCCGAGTCGCTCGGCACGGCGACGAACAACGTCGCCGAGTACCAGGGCCTGATCGCCGGGTTGACGGCCGCCGCCGAGCTGGGTGCCGCCGAGGTGGACGTCCGGATGGACTCCAAGCTGGTGGTCGAGCAGATGTGCGGCCGCTGGCAGATCAAGCACCCCGGTCTGCGTCCGCTCGCCGCCCAGGCGGCCGGGCTGGTGGGCCGGTTCACGGCGGTGCGGTTCGCGTGGATTCCCCGCGAGGAGAACAGGCACGCCGACGCGCTCGCGAACGCCGCCATGGACGCCGCCGCCGGTCGGCCCGCGCGGACCCCGACGACTGGTCAACCTCCGGCGACACCGGCCACCGGCAGCGACCCGGCGACCGCGCCGGCGTCCTGGGAACCGCGTCCGAGTTTCACTGCCACCCGTCTGATCCTGGTCCGGCACGGCGAGACCGAGTACACCGAGCAGCGGCGGTACTCCGGCCGGGGCGACGTGCCGCTCTCCGAGCGCGGCCGGGCCCAGGTCGCGGCCACCGCCACCCGGGTGGCCGCGCTGGCCCCGTCCGTCGCGGCAGTGCTCAGCTCACCGCTGTCCCGGTGTACGGCCACCGCCGCGGCGATCGCCGAAGCGCTCGGCGGCGTGCCGGTGCGGACGGAGGACGACCTGATCGAGTGCGACTTCGGTGAGTGGGAGGGGCGCACCTTCGCCGAGGTACGCGAACGGTGGGCGGGGGAGATGGACGCCTGGCTCGCCTCTCCCCGGGTCGCCCCGCCCGGGGGTGAGTCGTTCACCCACGTCGCCGAACGCGCGCACCGCGTGATCGCCGGGCTCGTCACGTCGTACCCCGGGGAGACCGTGGTGGTCGTCTCGCACGTGTCGCCGATCAAGCTGGTGCTGCGCGACGCCCTCGCGGCCGGCGACGGCTTCCTGCACCGGCTCTTCCTGGACGCGGCAGGCATCTCACTTGTCGACATGTGGCCCGACGGTGGCGTCGCGGTACGCACGGTCAACGACACCGCCCACCTCCCGGCCGGCTGAGCCCGCCCACCTCCCCCTCCACCCGGCCGGTCGGTCGCGCCGTTCGGCGCAGCCGGCCGGCCGCTCGGCGCAGCACCCTCCGGGCGGGAGCAGTGACCGCCATCACAGAGTCGTAGCCTCCGGCCGTTACATCGAGAGCCTCGACTCCCCGGAGGTGTGTCAGATGGCTGCACCGGAACCGGAGGCGCCCACCACGGCGCCGACCAGGGCTAAGGATCACAGCCCCTGGAACTGGTTGCTCTTCATCCCCATCGTGGTGCCGCTGATCCCGGTCTTCTTCAATGGCGACTCGCCCCGGGTGTTCGGCTTCCCGCGTTTCTACTGGCTGCAACTGGCGTTCATCCTGCTCGGCGTCGGCACCACGACGCTTGTGTACCAGATGACCAAGAAGCGGGGAGGACGCTGATGTGGCGCGACCATCTCACCGAGATCATCGTCTTCTCGTTCCTGTTCCTGCTGGTCAGCGTGATGGGCTTCGTGGCCGCCCGCTGGCGGGCGCCGAAGGACATGGCCCACCTGGACGAGTGGGGTCTGGGCGGGCGCAGCTTCGGCGGCTGGATCACCTGGTTCCTGGTCGGCGGTGACCTCTACACGGCGTACACCTTCGTGGCGGTGCCGGCGCTGATGTTCGGCGCGGGCGCGGCCGGGTTCTTCGCCGTGCCGTACACGATCGTCATCTACCCGCTGGTCTTCCTGGTGCTGGTCCGGCTCTGGTCGGTGTCGCACCGGCACGGGTTCGTGACGCCCGCGGACTTCGTCCGCAACCGGTTCGACTCGCCGGTGCTGGCGCTGCTGATCGCGATCACCGGCATCGTCGCCACCATGCCGTACATCGCGTTGCAGCTGGTAGGCATCGAGGCGGTGCTCAAGACGATGGGCGTGACCGGCGACAACGCGCTGGCCCGGCACCTGCCGATCATCATTGCGTTCGCGATCCTGGCCGCGTACACCTACCAGTCGGGGCTGCGCGCCCCGGCGCTGATCGCCTTCGTCAAGGACAGCCTGATCTACATCGTCATCCTGGTGGCGGTCGTCTACCTGCCGTACAAGCTGGGCGGCTGGGGAGACATCTTCGCCGCCGCGGACGCGAAGTTCGACGCGTCACCCAACCCGAACGACGGCATCCTGCTCAACGGCAACAACCAGCTCCAGTACGTGACGCTGGCGCTCGGCTCGGCGTTGGCGCTCTTCCTCTACCCGCACAGCATCACGGGTGTGCTGGCCAGCAGGAACCGCGACGTGATCAAGCGCAACATGTCGGCGCTGCCCGCGTACAGCCTGCTGCTCGGGCTGATCGCGCTGCTCGGCTACATGGCCATCGCGGCCGGCGTGAAGCCGCTGCCCGGTAACTCGGCCGGCTCGGTGGACAACAACACGATCGTCCCGCTGCTGTTCGACCAGCAGTTCCCGAACTGGTTCGCCGGTGTGGCGTACGCGGCCATCGGCATCGGCGCGCTGGTACCGGCGGCGATCATGTCGATCGCGGCGGCGAACCTGTTCACCCGCAACATCTACAAGGAGTACCTGAAGCGGGACGCCTCCCCGGCCCAGGAGGCAAACGTCTCGAAGATCACCTCGCTGGTGGTGAAGGTCGGCGCGGTGGCCTGCATCGTCTTCCTCGACCCGCAGTTCTCCATCGACCTCCAGCTGATCGGCGGCGTGATCATCCTTCAGACGCTGCCGGCGGTGGCGCTGGGCCTCTACACCCGCTGGTTCCACCGCACCGGGCTGATCGCCGGCTGGGCGGTCGGCATGGGACTGGGCATGTGGATGCTCTACCAGGTGGCCAGCCCGACGAAGAAGCACTTCGGTGGGTCGGCGTTCCCGCTGTCGGAGTTCGGCTTCGACACCACCGGGACGATCTACGTCGGCATCGTGGCGGTGTTGGTGAACCTGGCCGTCGCGGCGCTTGTCACCCTGGCGCTGCGGGCCGCGAAGGTCGACGAGGGCGTCGACGGCACCGAGCCGGACGACTACTTCGCCGACGAGGGCGACCCCCGCGTCACCCCGGGCACCGACCGCGACGCCGAGTCGGCCCGCGAACCGGTCGCCTGACACCGTCTCCTGTTGCTGTTCCCCTTCCCCGGGCGCCCGCCGCGAGGCCGGCGCCCGGGGGCGCTCGGCAGTCCCGCTGCGCGTCGGCGCCCGCCGCCCGCGACGGGTTGCCTGTCGCGCGTCGCCCCTCGCCCCTCGCACTTGCCCGTCGCCTGTCGCCTGTCGCCTGTCGCGCGTCGCCCGTCGCCCGTCGCCCTCGCACTTGCCCGTCGCCTGTCGCGCGTTGCCCGTCGCCCGTCGCGGGTCGCACTCGCCCGTCGCCTGTTGTGTGCGCCCGTCGCGCGTCACCACCCATCAAGATCGTGCTCGATCCTTGTTGTAGTGGTGTCGGGCGGCGGGGATGCCACTACATCCAGGATGTTGCGCGATCTTGGCGGCGAATGGGTACGGCAGCCGGGCAGTGGCGGTGAAAGCAGGGGCCGGGCGAGGCTGAGGTGGGGTGGGGGCAACTTCACCGATGTTGCTGCCTCAGCCGTGCCGGAGGCAGCAACATCGGTGAAGTTGCGCGGATCTTGACGCTCAGCGGGGGCGGTTGCGGTTTATCAGGGCCTGGTTGAGGCGGCCCAGGAGGGTCGCCAGGGCGGCCCGGTCCTCGGCGTTCCAGTCGGCCAGCATGTCGCCGTAGAGCCGGGTGCGGGCGGCCTGCACGGCCGCCATCCGTTGCAGGCCGGCCGGGGTGGGGGAGATGACCGTGCCGCGGCCGTCCGTCGGGTCGGGGGCGCGGACGATGAGGCCATCGCGTTGCAGGGCGGAGACCTGCCGGGTCACCGTGGAGCCGTCCAGGTTGAGCCGGGCGGCGAGCGCGGAGACGTTCTGCGGGCCGGCGTCGGCCAGGTGGCGCAGGATGACGTACGCCGCGCGGTCGAGCACCCGGTGCTCGGCGGTGCCGGTGGCACGCCGGGTGGCCTCGCCGAAGCGCATCAGCAGGGCCACCTCGGTCTCGATCCGGCCGAGGGTGGTCTCGTCGTCGTCATCACTCATAGCTGTATGATACAGGATAAGTACCTGTAACATACAGCTAATTGAGGAGTCGGAGTGGATCGGCGTTCCGAACCGAACCGCAGTGCCATCTACGCCACCACACTGGTGGCCTTCCTCGCCATCGCCGGCATCGCCGTCGTCGACCCGATCCTGCCGGCCATCGGCGAGGCGATCGGGGTCACCGCCTGGCAGGTCGAGCTGCTGTTCACCGCGTACATCGCGGTCATGGCCCTCGGCATGATCCCGGCGACGCTCGCCAGCGGACGGTTCGGCTTCAAGCCGGTGCTCGTCACAGGCGTCTCCGTGGTCGGCCTGGCCGCGATCCTCGCCTCGTTCAGCGACAACATCGTCCAACTGTCGGTGCTGCGCGGCGTCTGGGGCCTGGGCAACGCGATGTTCTTCGCCACCGCCATGGTGGTGCTCGTCAACCTCGCCCTGGACCGGGAATGGGTGGTCGGCCTCTTCGAGACAGCCCTCGGACTCGGCTTCGCCGTCGGCCCGCTCATCGGCGGCCTGCTCGGCGAGATCAGCTGGCGGCTGCCGTTCTTCGTCTGCGGCGTCTTCATGGTCCTCGCCCTCGGTGTGGCCGCCAGCAAGCTGCGCGAGCCCACCAACAGGCAGGCCCCGGTACGCGTCGGCCAGATCTTCGCCACCTACCGCCGACCGGCGTTCATCGCGCTCTGCGCGGTCACCGCGGCGTACAACTTCGTGTTCTTCGTGGTGCTCGGCTACACGCCCCTCTTCCTCGGCCTCGACGTCATCCCACTCGGGCTGGCGTTCACCGGGTGGGGGCTCGGCCTGGCCGCCGGCATCCTGGTGATCGGTCACCGCCTGGCCCACCGGATCGGCGCCGTGCAGACCGTCGGCGTGGCCATCGCAGGCCTGCTGGTCTGCATGGTCCTCTTCGCCACCTCCACCAGCACCGCCGAGGCGCTCGTCGTGCTGGTGCTCTCCGGGCTCTGCATGGGCCTCGCCAACGCCAACCTCACCGACCTGGCGCTCGGCCTCGGCTCCAGCGACCGCAGGCTCGCCACCGGCGCGTTCAACCTGGTCCGCTGGGGCGCCGCCGCGCCGGCGCCGATCATCTCCGGCAAGCTCGCCGAGCAGTCGCTGTCGCTGCCGTTCTGGGTCGGCTTCGGGGTGCTCGCCGTCGGCGTCCTCGTCTACCTGGCCTTCGCGCACGTGATGGCCGCCGGCTACGGCGAACGGGTCCTCTGGTCCCGCTGGAACCGCGCCGCCGCCACAACCGAACACACCCCCGAAGAGCCGGTAGGCGAGGCGTACTAGCCGCCAGCGCCCGCCGACGCCAGCCGCGCCGCGCCCGCCCGCCGTGGCCCGCGCCCGCCTGCCCAAGATCCGCGCACTTTCGGGAAACTGCTGCCTCAACGGCGACGGAGGCAGCAGTTTCCCCGAAGTCGCGCGGATCTTGGGTGGCGTCGAGTGTGGGGGTGCGCGGATCTGGCGTGCGGCGTGTCAGCGCAGGGCGCGGTAGAGCAGGTAGAGGCCGATCGTCGTGCCGAACACCACGATCATGGTCTTGAGCACCACCGACGGGAGCCGGCGGACGAGCCGGGCGCCCGCGTACCCCCCGATCAGCGTGGCCGGCGCGACCACCGCGACGGCCGCCCAGTTCAGCGGGCCGAACAGGGCGAACACCACGAGCGTGGTCAGCCCCACAAGCGCGGAGAGCAGATTCTTGATCGCGCTCACCCGCACCAGCGTCGCGTCCAGCACCAGGGCCAGCCCGGCGACCAGCATCACCCCGAGCGCCGCGCCGAAGTACCCGCCGTACACCGCACCCAGCCCGACCATCGTCTGCACGGCGACCGTCCGCTGGCGCGGCGACAGGTCCCGGGGATGCCCGACCAGCCGACGCAGCGGATCCTGGAAGGCCAGCACCGCTGTCGCCCCGAGCACCAGAAACGGTACGACAAGCTCGAACGCGCGGGCCGGAGTCGCCAGCAGCAGCAACGCCCCGAGGATCGTGCCGACGATCGTGGTGGGCACCAGCGTGGCCAGCGCCCGGGGGCGCGGCAGGTCCTGACGGCTGCCCGCCACACTGGCCACGTACCCGGGGAACACGGCGACGGAGTTGCTGACGTTCGCCGGCACCGGAGGCAGACCAGCCGCGATCATCGCCGGAAAGGTGATCAGCGAACCGCCACCGGCCACCGCGTTGACAGTGCCAGCGGCGAGACCGGCGGCGAGCAGCAGCGCGGCGTGGGAGAGATCCATAGCCCCACGAGGCTAGCCGCCGCCATCTGAGCTGGCTTCGCCGGATCGCCCACGAGCTGCGCGATCTTGCCCAGGCGGGGCGGCAATACCTGCGGCACGCACGTCGTTAGGATGGGTGCGCGACGGACGAGTCGACCGGGCGGTCGCGTCGGCGGGTTTCGGCCCGCCGCCGAGGAACGTCCGGACTCCACAGGGCAGGGTGGTTGTTAACGGCAACCCGGGGCGACCCGCGGGACAGTGCCACAGAAAACAGACCGCCGACCCCAACGGGGACGGTAAGGGTGAAACGGTGGGGTAAGAGCCCACCAGCACCCCGGGTGACCGGGGTGGCTCGGTAAACCCCACCCGGAGCAAGGCCAAGCAAGGGCCGTCACCGCAAGATGACGACCCGGCGCAGACGCTTGAGGGCTGCCCGCCCGATGTCTGCGGGTAGGCCGCTGGAGCCTGCCGGCAACGGCAGGCCGAGATGGATGGCCGCCGCCGGCGCAAACCTTTAGGGGTACGCGCCGCGCACAGAATCCGGCGTACAGGTCGACTCGTCCGTCGCCCACCAGCCCAGCCGCCCCGATATGGTGGCTGACCTGCTGTTTTTTCGGGCGCTGGTGGTCGTCGGTGGTTGTCTCTGGTCAGCGTTTGACGGCCCGCTGACGGCCCAGACGGCCCAGGGACGGCCCAAGAGCAGCCATCCGAAGGCTGGCTACTCAACGACCAACATCTGTCAAAGCTATTTACTGCTCGTCATCGATCAACTACAGATCCTGTATGAAGATCCTTCGGCGGTACTGGGGGCTGCTTGCTCTCTTGGCGTTGATCGCCGTCTGGTGGTCCGGCAACGCCGGCCCTGAGCTTCTCTACTTCCTGTCCGCCGGAGTGGTCATATGGTCGCTGCTTCAGGCACCCGCGTGGTGTGGTGCCGGTACCCGCAAGCGGGGAGCCTTCTGCCGCAACAACTCCTACGGACTGCTGCTCGGGTGCCACCTGCGCGAACACAGGTGGCAGAAGTTCAAGCTGCTCTTTTGGAATCGCCGATGGGCCGAGTTCAGTCGCGGGACCTGGGCGACCCCAGCTTCCAGGTTGGCGACCGTGACGGGTCTGGTCGGGACCGTCTCGGCCATCGCCACCGGCATCAAGGACTTCGCGTTGAGTTGAAGCGGAACTTAGTCGGACTCTCCCCTGATCTGCGGCGGCCTGGTCGACGAGCTGGCCCCACTCGCTCCTTGGCCCCACATCGTTGATGGCTCGTTGCCAACGTTGGCTGCGAGTGGATTACAACCTCTCGTGGAGGCGTGCCCCACGCTTCTCGGCACCCTTATACAGGACGCTGGGGCATAGCCTGGTTGATCGCTGCGCTATAAGGTCAGTAGTGACACTTCGAGGGGGTTCGATGAGTAAACGAGCAGCCTTAATTCTAGCCGCCCTCACGTTTGCCATTATCATCGCAGGCATTCTATGGGATTGGCGCAGCTTTTCTCAGAATATTTTGGCGGAGCTTGCGGGGGTGCTGTTAAGCGTCCTCATTGCCGTTCTCATCGTGGATCAACTACTCCGGTCGGAGCGTCGCAGGGAGTGGCGATCCGCGCGGACCACCTTGCAAGAAAGCATCTCGTTTATTGTTGATGATTTTGTGTACGAGACCTACAACTATCTCGTGGTCCTGCCGGACGGAATCGTGGACCTTTACGCACAGTCAGATTTAAATTCAGGGCCGTTCAGTTCGCCGGACGCAATAGCGAAATTCATCGATGAGAACGTCGGGAAGCTCTCCAACGGGGAGTGGGAGCGGGAGCGGCCAACTTACCGAATAGAAAAGGGATTGCAAGCAGGTTATCGGGTTTCATTCGAAGAGGGGCGCAAGATTATCAGTGTCTCCGACAAGGCAACAATGCTGCGGCTTGAGAAGGAAGCCCACGAAGCCACGTTCGGACTGCGGTCCTCACATGCGCTCTACCTTGCCCTTGAGCCCACACTTCGGCGCCTTGAGTCGAATATTGTGCCACGCGCCTTGCAGTTGCTAGACGATCCAACCCTAACGGAGAAGCTCATGTCGGTGGAACGGTGCTGGCGTGAGTGGAGATGGGAGACAACCTTGCTCTTGCATGACTGGGAGTCATTTGGCGATCCCTGGGATAGCTTCGCCCAGGTTGCCCGGGCGGTCAACGATTTGAGCGTCTATTCACAGAAGGCAGCCGTCTAAAGTTGCAGCAGGATCTTACATGGCACGCCAGCGCGCAGGGCTTAACGGCCAGCACGCCACCAGCGCCGGTGGACTGATTTCGCCGCACCTGGGGTATCGAAGGCGGAGGGAGGAAGGTATCCCTCGTCTTCGCTCCTCAGCTCGCGCCATATCTGCTCACGGATTCTCACCTCGACTGTACGGGCCTTCGCATGAGCCAACCTGAATCGAGCGTCGAGATAATCAGCTCTCCTCGACTCCGTTAAACGCTCAAAGCTTTCTGGGGGTTCTCGGCGATTCGGCTTTGTCTTTACCTTCTCATCTTCCCACATGTATCCCATTTGTTTCGCCCGGGTGGCAGCGGTGGCGGCCGCAATGTGCCATTCTTCGGCGAGCTTAGCCACGTGAGGGCTCCAAGTGGCTGGGTGAGCGCCACGTTGAGGCATGTTGAGTGCATTCTTCGGCTGCTCTTTTGGCTTGACATCGTCAGTGTCGCCGACCATGTAGGCATCGACCTGCCATAGCCATTCCGCGCCTTCGGATAGAGCGTCGAGCAGTTCCGGGTATGCAGCCTCTATCCGACGCTGGTTGCGTTCCTCTCGCTGCGCTGCTAGCGCGGCAGCCGCTTGCTCTGTAGCAAGTTGCCGCGCCGAAGTCGCCTGGCGCTTGCCCGACAAGTAGGTTGCCACGATGCCGGCAAGACCAACGGCACTTGTCGCGACCGGAACTGTCCACTCCCATGCCACGTCATGATGGTCGCAGGTCCAGCAAAGCCGCCTCCACACCCCGACGGCTAACGCCATCCCGTCTGCCGTCGACCCGCCCTCCTAGGGGAGCGGGCCGCCGCCCGGCCCGCCACGTCAAGACGGCCTTGACGCACGGTCGGACGCTGGCGGGTCGGGCGGTGGTCTGCTCGGCTCGCCCGGTTCGTCGGCTGGCGGGATGGCTCGCGCAACCAACCACGGACCGCAACGCGCCGACGGGGTTGAACCCATCTCGGAGCCCGAGCGCCCCCGCCGGAGGCGCAGTAACCGCAACCCCGCGACCGCCGCCAGCTCGCCGACGAGGCCGGCGTGCGCTCCCCTACGCCGCGCGGGCTCGTGGCCGCGCGGCCCGGCCGGCTGCCGGCCCACCCCTCACCAATCAAACCCGTCTTCGTTCTGCGGCGGCCCCTTGGGCTCCCCGCTTCCGCGACAGCCGACGGGCGTGTTGCGTGGCCGGAGTCGGAGCGTCAGCGGAGCGACGGACGCGCGCCCAGGCGGCGGCGCGTGCGGCCCGTTGCGGGCCGCCTTGAAGACGTACAGAAACTTTGAACCACTCCGCCGGCAGTCCGGCTGTCCTCCGTTGACTGATGCGCGACACTCGTCCGTCAACTGATCTGCGACACCTCACTGCGCTTGTCGCGGCATGAGAGAACCCATCACAGTCATGTTTAGTGACGTTGGACTATAAAGAAACGGATCGTCCTACTGGCGCGACCCCGAGGTGAGAGCGTCGGCTGCTTGAGACGTTGGCGTGCCAACTCGCGTTGTAAGTCAGTACGCCGCAAATTCGCACCAAACTTATATGCGAAGCGATGCCGCCGGCTTTTGCATGGCTTACGTCCCCGGAGATTGCGGGTCAATTGGGAACTTTGACTCAATTATGTCGCCCAGCGCATTCGTTGCAGCGACCAGATCCTTAAGAGTTTCAGTGGATCTTTCGTAGATCGATTCGAGTTCCCCCTGAGGCATCTCACGTAGGCTTTTTTGATCGATCGACAACGCCAACTCCGCACGTCCCGTTGTAGCTTCACTAAACTGCACATAGAATTCCGGGAAGTATGCCGACAACAGCGTTCCAAGGCCACGTCGTGCGGCGCGCCGTCGCTCGGCTTTGCTCCAGCGGCGAGTTAGTTGCGGCTTGGGGGTAAGGAGTGCCTTAATGTCGTCGGTGTAGCCGTATAGCACCGGCGGCCCCACGTTCATTGGCGCGCCAGACTCCACTATCTGCCAATACCGATTGCTAGCCTGCTTGGCTCGGCGCTCTCGCTCGTCATTCAGGAACTTCTGGGTGGCGGCGGCGGATACGCACCATTCGTTCAGTACGGCAAATAGTGCGAGGAGAGACTCGTGCATATTCGGCCACTGCGGAGTCGTGGTCGATCTAGATATAGCTTTCACCACTGCTACGCCGGTCTTGGCTATGCCGGACGCGGCCGCCCACTCTGCTGGCATGCTTGTCTCGTCTCTAAAGTGAGTACGTAGCTGAGATTTCATGATGGCGGAAAGTGGCAAGCCGATGAAACCCACCTACCGGTGGATGACCTAAGAGCTCGGTCACCGACGAGGTCATGACGTCGTCTGCATGATCAAGTGAACTCACATCGGCAGATCCGTGCGCCGAACGGCCTGCTGCCTAGTTCTCTGGCACATGTCGCACATCAACTGACGGAGATCCGTCGCGCATCTCTTGTCGGACGACACGCGGCAGTCCGGCCGGCCCGGTCAGAGGCCGAGGCTTCCCTGATGCTCGCCGAACGATCGGGTGAGGCTGTCGAGAGCGGCTTTGCCCTTCTCGGCGGTGCCGAGTGAGGGTCGGCCGATGACGCCGCTGGTGGTGTAGGCAGCCATGCCGAGCGTCAGCAGGTGCGGCCGGTGGTCGGCCGTCCAATCCGCGGTTTCATTGCCCGCTCGGATCAGCTCGGGGGCTACGTGCAGGAGTAGCGAAGTCTCCAGCTCGCCTGCGTGCATGTCCTCGTGACTGCCGGTTTCCATGCCAGCGTCGGTGCGGGCCTTGGTCCAGTCATGCCCTTGCGGGTAGAGGCTCATCCTGGGTCCGTTGGCTGCGGTGTACTCCTGAACGACGTTCGACAGGACGTAGTTGCCGCCGTGTCCGTTGATGAGGACCAGGTGCTCGACGCCGGATCGCGTCAGGGAGTCCGCGACATCGGTGACGATCGCGGAGAGGGTACGGGAGCTGATGCTCACTGTTCCCCGCCAGCTTGAGTGTTCGTGGGAGCAGGAGATGGTGATGGGCGGGAGAAGCATGACCGTGTGGACTGTCGCGATATCGCGAGCTATCGCCGCAGCGACGACGGTGTCTGTGACCAGCGGCAGGAAGTCGCCGTGTTGTTCGAAGCTGCCGACTGGCAGCAGCGCGACCTTGGCGTTTCGCTCCTTCTCGTCGGCTGCCGTGGCAGCCGTAACCAGCTCCATCACCAGAGTTTGGCTCCTTCACGCTGTCGTCAACTGCTTGATGGCAAGGCTCAGTTCAGATACTTCCTCATCGCGCCGCCATGGCGCCAGGCGCTCGCGTAGCCGACGCAGCTCCGACAGTGCGCGGGCTGAGGTGGCCGTCCGAACGGTACGGACCGCGTGGTGTCCCACTCGACAGGCTGTGGCCTTGTCGCCTGCCGCCGCGTGAGCCAGCGCAAGCCGCGTCTCGCACAAGCCTTGATCACGGCGCATCCCGGTAGGCATGGTTGCCAGAGCTTGCCGGAATACCGGAATCGCCCTGTCCGGAGCGTCAAGGTCGGCCCAGCAACTGGCTGCCTGCATCTCGATGTATGCCGGGGTGCAGTAGGACGCCAGATCGTCGGCGTCGGCTCCTGGTCGCTCAAGCTCGTGCGTCGCAGCGTCGATTGCCCGACGGGCGTCCTCCGCGAGTCCGCGCAACGAGTACGCCCGTGCTTGCTGCGCAAGTACCAAAGCGCGAACCCTCGGCGAGACATGCCGGGCTTCGCGTAGAGCTGCGGAGCCAAGGCCGATGGCACGGTCGAACCCGCCAAGGTCGTTCGCGATGTTCGATTTTCGCATGAGCAGGTATGCCGTCTCGGTCGGCTCACCAATGGCCATGGCGTAATCCATGGCACGATCAGAGTAATGCATCGCGCTCTTGGGGTCGCCCGCGTCCTGGTAGAGCCACCCGGCGAATTCGTTGTAGCGGCATGCCCACAAGAGCAAGTCGTTCCTCACGTCGTTCTTAGCTCCGGGAAGGATGTCGTCGATAAGCGCTGCCTGCGCGCGGACAACATCGACGAGATGATGCGGACCCATCAGATTGTCGGCCCTGACGTGTTGGTCGAAGACTGACCGGAAGTAGTCAATCGTCTCCCGATCGACGGACGGTGCCACTCTCGGGTTCCCCCGGCCCGCCTCGGTGAAGCCCAGCTCGTCCTCGTCTCGCTCGTAGATAGTGCAGAAGAGCTGTCGGTAGACCACGTCGGGCTTTCCGGTGCCGTTTTCCCAGCGAGACAGCATGGTCTTGAGGCTGGCCTGGCCAGCGATCGTTACGCCCTCCCTCCGGGCTGCCGCCAGCAGCGCCGCGACCACCTTTGACTGCTTCCAGCCCAAGTCGAGCCGTACTCGTTGCAACAGCGTCGCTGCTTCCTCGACTCGCCTAGCCGTCATGGCTCTCCCCGAAGATTGGTAACACCTACTTGGAAGCCATTATGCCTGGTCGATGCGACAACTTGAAGAAGTTAATACCACCTGCTGTTGCCTTGTTAACTTGCCTCATCTGGCATCTGAAGCCGGCGCATCGTCTCCTTGAGTCACGGGCCGATCGGTCCAGACAAGAAAAGGATCCTTGGATCCTCTAGACGAAGGAGATCTTCGTGAAGCTGTACGTGGACACCCAGAGCAAGCAGGTTCAGGTGACGAAGGACCCGGAGCCGAAGAACGACCAGAACGGCAATCAGCGGTCGGAGAAGAACACTGGCCGGCTCATGTGGTCGACCCAGGTCTTCGTGCTCGACGAGACTGGCGGCGAGATCATCACCATCACCACGGCGGGTGAGAAGCCGGGCGTGACGGTGGGCCAGCTCGTCGCTGTCGAGCAGTTGGAGGCTATTCCGTGGGCGACCAACGGGCGTAACGGCGTCGCGTTCCGTGCGATCTCGCTGAAGCCGAAGGCTGGTAACTCGGCGGCTAAGTAGGTCCCTCGCTCACCGCGCTGTGTGAGCCCTGGTGTCTGACGCAGGAAAGCGGCCGATGGTCCGCTGAGATTCATGGTCCGGGAGTGGTTCCGACTCCTACATTCCCGGCCCGTCACCACGAACGGTGGTGGCATCCCCGCAAGAGCTGGCGCGGGGTCGGTCCGACTCCTACATCTGCCGACCCCGTGCCTTCCAACTCATCCAACCCAACTTGCACTTGGGAGGACGTGTCATGTCCAAGTCTAGCCCCCGCCGCTTCGGTGGCAGGTCAACCGGAACGGTGACGGTCATCGAGGCCAAGGTCCACCGTTCCTCGGCCCGTAACGCCCGGATGGCGTTCATCCTCACGGCGGTCATCGTCGGCCTCTTGTCGGCCGTGGTGGCCGCTTCCTCCATCCACCCGATCCTCGCCGTGTTCGTCGGCGCGTTGATCGGCGTACCGACCGGCGGCCTCGTCTGGGTGCTCGTCCGGATCTGGCCGGTGATCCGGCTGCTGTGGTGGTGGACCCCGGAAACCATCCTCGGCGTCCTGCTGCTCACCGCGTGGGTGCAGCTGGCCAACCACACCCCGACTCTGGTGACCCTGATCGTGGTCGCCCTGGTCGTCGGCGTCCCCGCCGCTATCCGTCCGGTCCGCCGCCAGGTCATCGCCTGGACGTGGTGTCTCGTGGTGAGGCATCGGCTGCGCGTGTGTTTCGCGCAGTTCATCATCGCCAACCAGTCCGGCAGCCTGCCGCTGATCCTCTGGGCCAAGCCCACCCCGGTTGGTGAGCGGGTCTGGGTCTACCTGCGCCCCGGCCTGTCCGCCAAGGACCTGGAGGGCCGCCTCGACAAGATCGCGGTCACCTGTCACGCCTCCACCGTGCTTATCGAGCGCGCTTCGGATAACAACGCCGCCTACCTGCGGTTCGACATCAAACGCCGTGAGGTGCTGACCGCCCACGTCGGTTCCCCGCTGGTCGACGTGATCGACCCTGCGGCCCCGGTCTCGGCATCGCCGCTGACGGTCCCCACCGCCCTGGACCTGCCGGACGTCGCCGCTCCGACGATCACTCTCCCAACCCAGGGCAAGCCGGCGAAGACGCCGGCCACCACAGCCAACGGCAGTAAGCCCGCGGCTTCCTCGTCGTCCGTGCCGGACGACGACACCTCCGACTGGATCTGACCTCAACCCAACCCGGAACGCGAGGAGCCATGGCGGCTCGTTCGTGTGGCTCCTCGCGCCCACAACGCCCAGGAGGGGCATCTCATGACCACCACGATTCCCACCACCGCTGAGGCGGTGCCGGTGGGTCCTGGCCTGTCGATGTTCGACCCGATCTTCATCGGGATCGACGAGTTCGGCCAACCCGTCTACCTGGACGTCATCTACCGCAACCTGCTCACCGCAGGAGAACCCGGCGGCGGTAAGTCCGGCCTCATCAACAACATCTGCGGCCACGCCGCCCTGTGCGACAACACCCGTCTCGTGCTGTTCGACGCCAAACTCGTCGAACTCGGCCCCTGGCGCGACCTCGCCGACGCGTTCATCGGCCCTGAGATCGACCAGGGGATTGAGGTGCTGCGTCGCCTCCTGGTCGTCGCGACCAACCGTTACGCCTGGCTGCTGGCCAACCGGCGCCGCAAGCTCGCCGACGGCGACGGCATGTCCGTCATCGTCACCATCATCGACGAACTCGCCATGTTCTCCACGGTGCTCGGCACCAAGCAGCAACAGGAGGAGTTCTCCACCCTGCTACGTGGCCTCGTCTCTCTCGGCCGGGCCTGCGGTATGCCCGTTGTCGCCGCGACTCAGCGCCCGTCGTGGGACATCATCCCCGCTTCGTTGCGGGACCTGTTCGGTTACCGGGCCGCGTTCCGGTGCACCTCGCTGAACAGCTCGAACATCATCCTCGGTCAGGGCTGGGCCGAGCAGGGCTACACCGCCTCCGACATCTCACCCACCAACCAGGGCGCGGCCTACCTCCTCGCCGAAGGCGGCGTTCCCCGCCGCATCAAAGCCGCCTACCTCACCGACACCGACATCTACAACATCGCCGACTACGCCGCGTGGACCCGCCGCCCCAACGGCACCAGCACCCCGGCGGTCAACCCCACCGAGTGGGAGATGGCGGCATGACCACCCGCGAACGCGCCTACGCCCGCGCCAACAACCAGCGGGCCGCCCAGTTCACCGAGCTGTGGATTACCGGCAGTCCCGAGGACATCGCCGCCCTGGTCCAGGCCGTCGCCCGCAGTGGGCGACTGGTCTACCTCTCCGCACCCACCCGCGCTCCGGGTGACGACAACCGGCACCGCCGTTACCTGCGGCTGCGCGCCCGATAGCCGGTCGACAGGACCAGTCAACGCCTGCCAGCAACCGCTGGTCCTGCCGACCTCCACCAACAACCTCGAAAGGACGTGGTTGCCATGAAGGCTACCCAAAACCCACCTACCGCAGCAGAGGTCACACCTGCTGACCTGCTGCGGATGGCTGCCCTCTACCTGCGCCGGCACGGCTGGACCCAGGGCAGCTACTACGACATCTACGAACCCGCCAACTACCCCACCCCGCCGGCCTGCGCCGCCGGGGCCATCGGCATCGCCTGCGCCGGACACCGCGTCGAGCACTTCTCGCAGCTCGACTCCGACGCCCTCGCCGACTACCTGAGCGCCCTGGGCGTGTTCGTCGACTACCTCGACACCACCGCGCCGATCTTCTTCGTCGACGAGGACGGTTTCCTGCTCGACGAGCACACCTCTCCCTACTCGTGGAACGACGATCCGGCCCGCACTGCCGAGCAGGTCATCACCGCCCTTACGGCGGCTGCCACCGAGTGGGACTCCCTCCGCAAGGCGGAAGGGGAGACGCGATGAACACCGTCAAGAAGTCCTTGACGTCCGTTCCGCACCAGCGGCGTCGGGACGTCGTCGAGAACGACCAGTTCGCCGGCTTCGCCAAGCGCATTATCCGCGCCCACGGCCGCCGCGTCGCCACTGGAGACGTCGAAGCCCTCCGCGACCTCATCGCCCTCTCCACCGTCATCGACGACGCCATCGGCGAAGCCGTGATCGGCCTACGGGCCTTCGGCTACTCCTGGGCCGAAATCGGCTCCCGCCTCGGCATCTCCCGCCAAGCCGCCCAACAGCGCTGGGGCGGTGACAAGCCATGACCGACCTGCGCAGCGTCGACCTCGATGATCTGGCCGAGCGCACCGGCATCCGGGTCGAGTTCTACGACCCGCTCGGCACCCGCTACGGGTTCCCCACCTTCCCCTACCACTGCGCCCCCACCGGCCTGGCCACCCTGCGGCAACTCCGCGCCGTCGGCCTGCGCCCCGGAGGACACGACCCCGTTGCCCAGATTTACTGGCGACACCGCGACAACCGGCGGGTCGCCTACCTCTACCGCACCGACCTCGCCAAGGCGAAGCGCACCGCCACCCGCGCCCAGCGGGAGGCCATCGCCAAAGCCCTGCTCGCCCGCCGGACCTGCCGGCACTGCGGCCAGGTGAAGCCCTACTACATCCCCCGCCGCTACGGCTGCTGCCTCGACTGCCACGGAGGCCACTAATGGCTGCCCTGATCACCTTCGCCGTCATCCTGCTCATCGGCATCGCCATGGCCTACATGGGCGGCATCCGATGAACCGCGAACCGGCCGGCACCCGCCTGGAGGGCCTGGTCCTGGTCCTCATCCTCATCGTCGTCGGCGGCTCCGCCGGGGCCGCGTCGTTCACTCACGTCCACGACTGGACCATGGCCAACAGCCCGGCTCAGACGCCCGGCTGGTTCGGCTGGGCCAACGCCGTCATCTCCGAACTCGTCCCCATCGCCGCCCTCCTGACCATCCGCCGACGCCGCCGCACCGGCGCACCCATCGGCTACCCGATGGTCCTGCTCATCGCCGCCGCCGGCCTCTCCCTCGCCGCCCAACTCGCCGTCGCCAAGCCGGGCCCGTCCGGGTGGCTGCTGTCGGCGGTTCCCGCGCTGGCGTTCATGGCCCTGGTCAAACTCGTCCTCGCTCCCGCACCCACCACGCAATCCACGGCACCGGCTTCTGAGCCGATGGAGCCGATCCGCGTTCAGGTGGCCGAGCAGGTCACTACTGAGCCGGCACCGCCGGCCGCGATCACCCCGGCACCCGAGCCAACCCCGGCCGTCACCGTGCCGGCCTCGGAGCCGGTCGAGGTCCCCGTTCATCTGCTGCCTACCGCTCGTTTCGCGGCCGTGCAGCACGAACAGGCCACTGGTCAACCCATCACAGCCGACGAGCTGGCCGACCGCCTCGACGTCAGCACGGTCATCGCCGGGAAGCTCCTCGCCACCATTCCCCGGGGTGTCCGATGACCATCGTCTTGGTCGACATCGAGCAGGTCACCCACACCTGCCCCGCCTACCCCGACGCCCACCCGTTCGACATCCGCCGAACCCTCATCGACGTCATCCCCGGCGGCCCTTGCCGGGCACCGGTCACCATCCGCTGCGGTGACACCACCGCTCTGATCCCGTGCCGCAGGCACGAACCGGTCAAGCGCCAGTGCGGCGCCTGCCGGGTCATCGTCACCGAACGCACCATCACCACCCGCCACCTCACCGAGGTACGCGGCTGATGGCCTCGACGCTGGACCTCACACCCCGTGCCTCGGCCCGGGGTGTGGGCTCGAACGCCGACACCATCCCCGTCCACGACTACACCGCCACTGGTTCCGCCTTCACCCGCGCCACCCAACCCGACTACTTCGGATGGCTGGAACACGTCCGGGCCGCCGCCGGCTGCACCCGCCCCATCCGCCTCGCCGGCAGCCTTCTCACCGTCGACTCGTCAACGGGCAGGGTCCTGGACCAGCGGCACACCGACGCCATGCCGGATGCGGCGATCTACACCGCCTGCGGCAACCGACGCGCCACCGTCTGCCCTGCCTGCGCCCACACCTACCAACGCGACGCCTTTCAGGTCCTGCGCGCCGGCCTCATCGGCGGCAAAGGCGTCCCCGACAGCGTCACCCAACACCCGGCCGTGTTCGCCACCTTCACCGCACCGTCGTTCGGCACCGTGCACACCCGGGCGGTCAAGCGGCACACCTGCGGCAACCGCAAACGCTGCGACTGCCGGCCCGACCCGTGCCACGCCCGCCGCGACACCGGACTCTGCGAACACGGCCGACCGGCCGTCTGCTGGGCACGCCACGAGTCCGGGGACCAGGTGCTCGGGCAGCCGTTGTGCCTGGACTGCTACGACCACACCCACCAAGTCGTGTGGAACCTCTTCTCCGGCGAGCTGTGGCACCGCACCAAGCAAGCCGCGGAACGCTGGCTCGCGAAACTCGCCCGCCGCCGGGGCATCCCCCGTGTCCCCGTCGTCACCGCCTCCGGCAACATCCGCACAGTCCCACCGGTCCGGCTGTCACACGGGAAGGTTGCCGAGTTCCAGGCACGCGGCGCGGTGCACTTCCACGCCCTGGTGCGCCTCGACGGTGTCCACCCCGACGACCCCACCGCCGTCATCCCGCCGCCGGCCGGGTTCACCGTCGCGGACCTGGACAACGCGATCCGCGCCGCCGTGGAACAGGTCGCCTTCACCACCCCGGCCCATCTCGACCGACCCGCCGGTTGGTCGATCGCTTGGGGTGACCCGGGCAAGGGCCTCGACATCCGACCCATCAGCCTGACCGGCGACGGTGAGGTCACTGACAGCATGGTCGCGGGCTACCTTGCCAAGTACGCCACCAAAAGCACCGAGGTAACAGGGCACCGCTCCGTCAGGCTCGACGCCGACTCCATCGGCGATTACGCCGACCCCGACGGCGACCACACCGCCCGCCTCATCGACGCCTGCTGGCACACCGGCCGACCCACCACCACACCCGTCCCGCTCTCGGAACGGCCCCGGGACCACCGGCCCCGGCCTGGCTTCGTGAAGCGCTGGGAGTGCCCCGACTGCGGCACCCACACCCGCTACGCCGCCTGCCCCGTCTGCGTCGCCCACCGTCAAGCAGCCCTTGACACCGAACCGGCGAAACCAGCGACGGCCAACCCTTACGCCCGGCTGCGCCGGTGGGCGCACATGCTCGGCTTCGGCGGCCACTTCCTCACCAAAGCCCGCCGCTACTCCGTCACCTTCCAACTCCTGCGCGACACCCGCGTCAGCTTTCGACGCCACGAACACGAGCACCAGGCCGACGAGCAACCCGGCACCCTCCGCGCCGTCGACCACCTCGACGACGACATCACCCTCATCGTCGGCACCCTCACCTTCGCCGGCGTCGGCTGGCACACCACCGGAGACGCACTCCTCGCCAACACCGCCGCCGCCATGGCACGCGAGCGACGGACCACCGGCCGCGAAGAACTCGCCCACGAACTCGCTACCACCCCCGCCGGCACCGCGCCGGCCGCTGCCTGACGACCGCAAAGGATGACCGTGACTGCGCGAGAGCTTGTCGAAGAACTCTGGTCCGTTGAAGACGTTGCCGCCTTCCTGCGGGTGCCGGTGGAAACCGTCTACCGCTGGCGGAAGGTGAAGTACGGGCCGCCAGCCGCCCGCATCGGCCGGCACCTGCGCTACGACCCGGCAGAAGTCCGCGCCTGGGTCAGAAGCCGGGTGGCCTGATCATGGGCCACATCGAGGATCGCTGGTACCGCACGATCACCGGCGCGAACGGCCGAAACAGGCGCGAGAAGACCGATCGGCACGGCACCGGCAAGCGTTACCGGGTGCGCTACATCGGCCCGGATGGGCGGGAGCGGAGCCAATCGTTTCCTGATCGCGGCAAGCGGGACGCGGAAGCCTTCCTCGTGTCGGTCGAGTCTGACAAGCTGCGCGGCGCTTATGTCGACCCGGCGGCCGGCCGGATCACCTTTGGCGAGTACGCCGAGAGCTGGCTCCGTACTCGCAGCTTCGACGAGTCGACCAGAGAGACAACCGAGATCCGGGTACGCCGGCACCTGCTGCCGTACTTCGGCAACCGCCAGCTCGCCGCCATCAAGCCGGGTCACATCCGCGAATGGGACGCCAGCCTCGTCGGCAAGCTGGCCCCGTCGACCCGGTCTGTGATCTTCGCCCACCTGCGCACCATCCTCGGCGCGGCCGTCGACGACGAGCGCATACCAAAGAATCCGTGCGTCGCTCGGTCGGTCAGCCAACCACGCCCGGTTGAGCGCCGCGCGGTGCCGTGGAAGCTCGATGACATCGCCCTCATCCGGGCCGGCCTGCCTGAGCGCTACCGTGCCGTCGTCGACCTCGGAGCCGGCTGTGGGATGAGACAGGGTGAGGTCTTCGGCCTGGCCGTCGACGACATCGACCTCGATGCCGGCTGGCTGCATGTCCAACGTCAGGTCAAGCTGGTCCGTCACCGGCTCGTGTTCGGTCTGCCCAAGAACAACCGGGACCGGCGTGTACCTCTACCCGGATCAGTCGCTGATGCCCTCCGGCAGCACATGAAAGATCACCCGCCGCTGACCATGACCCTCCCGTGGGAAGACCCCACCAGCGCGGAGCAGGTCACCGCCAGCCTGATCCTGACCACCACCCGGCGCAAGCCGATCAACCGTTGCTGGTTCGACGCCAAAGCGTGGCGACCGGCCGTCACGGCGGCCGGCATCGTGCCGTCCAGGTCGACCGGCATGCACGCGCTCCGGCATTTCTACGCCTCGGCCCTGCTAGATGCGGGGGAGAGCGTCAAGGCTCTCGCCTCCTACCTCGGCCACTCCGACCCCGGATTCACCCTCCGGGTGTACACGCACCTGATGCCGGCCAGCGAGGAACGCACCCGCAACGCCATCGATCGACTCTTTCAGCCCAATCCTGCTGACGGCCCCGACACGGCCTGAGGCGGCAGAGCGGTCGCATTCGCCCAGCTCAGAGCATGCGTACCTACCAGAATCCGGCGTACAGGTCGACTCGTCCGTCGCCCACCAGCTCAGAACCTCGATCATGGCTCTGAGCTGGTTCTATGTCCGGGTGTCGATGGTCGTCGTTGGTCAACTTTGGCCGGCGTTTGACGCCCTGACGACGCCCTGACGCCCTGGAGACGCCCTGATTCTTGGCTCAGTTGGCCTCTTCTCGGGTCGGGCTGGCTGTGCCGCCGTGGGCCGTCTCCCTGCCCGCGCCCGACCGTTCCCTTTGCGGCCAGCGGCTGTGGGGAGGGTCGGGCGCGTCCTGGTGGTGGAGCTGGTGCCGCGACCCAGTGATCCGGTGGCAAGCCAGTCCCGGGGTTGGACTGGCGCGGCAGACGGAAGCCCCGACGCACGACCAGGCCGCCCCGCTGGCTTCCGTAGCGGTCTTGGTGGTCCCATTCGTGGATGAGGTGGGATGAGTGCGTGCCGGATCTGCTGGAGCACCTGGGGGAGATGGGTCTGGTCGGGCTGGTCAAGATTGACGGCGAGCGGGAGCGCAAGCCCTGGACCGTGGTGATTTCGGGTCAGCGGCTCGATGGTGCGGCGATAAGGGTCGACGGCCACAGCCTCGATTACTGCCTGCGGCATGTGGTCGCCGCGCTTCACGAGCGCTTCCCAGACGAATTCGCGCTGAGCTGAGCTTCGACTGTGGGCGGTGTCCCGGCGGCCGTCGGTGGCTCACCGCCCCGGCGCCGTAGGCGGCCGGGGCGGCTTGCCGCCGGCCGGGCTTGCCGCCCCGCACCGCGCGGAGCGCGGTGCCTTGATCCAGAACAGAGAAATTCGGCAGCAGCGACCGATCACAAGACCGATCCGTGAGGCGAAAGGACCGTGACCGGCGAATCGATCACCTGGGTGGTCCGTCCGGCGAGGTTCATTTGCGCCCGGACCTCAGGCGAAGCGGCGAAAAGTCAGACCGGTTGAGGGATGGGGCGGCCTAGTCTTGACCGCCCCATTCATCTCGATTGGATCAGGCGACGAGCATGACGATGATGGCAATAGCCAGCGTCAACGACACGATTCCTTGCCCGACCTTGATCTTGATATTGATCTCATCAGGCGGCGGCTGATCAGCCACGGCGATACCTCCTCTCGACTTCGAGCCCCGAATAGCCCAGATGCGGTGCCCGGTTGTCGACGGACCTTCGCATCCGGCCCACACAACGAGGCGCAAGCCGTCGGGTTTCTGTCGCTGACACGACAGATGGTTGTTCGCCGTAACCCGCCCCCACCTCTCGCGTTACCACCTGCGAGGTGGAGTCTCGACTTCGCGGGACCCGAATAGCCCTCACTGCCGGCCTTCCCCGTTGTCGAACTTGGGGAGGGCCGGCTCATTCCCGAAGGCGTGTCATCTCCGGCTGTACCCGCCCCCTCCACGTGGGGATGCATTGCTTAGCAGGCGATCGGCAGAGCGACCGTTCCTCGTGTCGGCGACTTTCCTCTCATCGGTACCGGTCTGACCCTGGCTGGTCGCCGACGTGGTTGCCCGCGAGGTATAGCAGCCGCAACGCGTACTGCACTGCTGACAGCGCTGTCTCAGCTGTCTCCATCTCGTGGTGAGTAAGACCCCCGTTGAGGGTGGCGTGCTCTACCGCATCCTCCAACTGGTCCTGTGCTCCCCGGCCGCGAGGGAACGTAGCGGCCAGCTGGGATCGGAATACCCGGAGAAACTCGGTCGCGGTGCGCAGCGTCTCCTGCACCCCTTCCCGGCGCTCAGCCGTGGTGTATCCGTCATAAGGGTCGTCCTCCCATGAAACGGCGCGGGACTCCATGACCGGCTCGTCAAAGTTCCGGGCACGCCTGACGGTGCCATGCAAAGGACAACTTCTCCGGTCAGCGAAGCCTGCGGGGTCGTTGACTGGGGACGGACACGTACAGCCGAATGCAAGCAACACGCTGCGCTGCACGAGATCGCCAAGCGCGGCCCGGTCCGGCGCCTCGTCGGCATCCTCGGTGACCATGCCTTGTATCGCGGCAGCGGCGCGGCTCGCGATGAGATCCGGGAAAGAAGCCTCCGTCGTCATGCAGGTGAACATAGACGATCCTGCCGCAGTTCAACGGTTCCGTGACGGGCCGGTTACATGCTGTCGGACTCAAGGTGAGGGTCGTCCTGCAACTGCTCTAGCTGGCGTCGCATCTCTTGCGATGCATGCTGCGCCCGAACGGCAGCCTGATAGGCGGCCTCCTGGGCGCGTCGCTCACCCTCGGCACGCATCTGTCGGGCCTGAGCGGCAGCTTCCAGGGCGATCCGTCTCGCAGCCTGCCGAGCCGTCGCCGTAGCAGCCTGACGCGCGGCCACCCGCTGCTCGTGCCAAATGGTGTCGCGAGCCTGGGCGTGTTCTTGCTGCTGCCGGTAGGCCACGTTCATCGCCCTGCGCATCTCGCTCCACCCCCCCGCCATGATGTCGTCACTGTCGTCGCGGTCCACCCACCGCCACTCCCGCAACCGCCTCCGTACTCGGTAAAGCAGCTGCTTGCGGGGCAGGCGGTCGTTCCAACCGGCATCTGGATGCGGGCTGCCGTTGGGTAGTTGGTTCAAGGCGTACATGACGTCCCGGACACACCAGCCGGCCTCGAAGTACGGGCGAACCACCTCGTAGAGGTCATCCGGATCTAGCGGACCTTCCTGAGCGCTGCGTAGACCGATTATCAGCGTCTGCAGCACCCGAACCGCGGCCGTACCCTGCTGGCGGCCGGACGGCACCCGTCGGGGGTCGAATTCGTAGACTTCATCTTCTGCGCGAGTGAGACACCGCTTGCACTGCCAGACTCTGCCGTGGGGCGTGTTCACGGCAAGCCGGGGAGTGTATGCCTGGCATACGAGGCAGGGAGCGTCCGGCGGCGGGGTGCTCATCAACGGGTCGTCGTCAGCGCCATAGCCCAGATGCATTCCGTCACCTCCACGAGCATCCATCTGGCGTCGGGCACCACTTGCAGGGGCGCTGCCAAGTTCCTGCCCCAAAGCCCGAGACTCAGTCCCGTGGCCTAGTCGCGCCACCAGACTGCGCTAGCTGTGCCAGCCTATCGGGCCCGCCGGCCAGCTCGTCCGTCGCCCACCCTGTACACCGCCGTCGCATGCTGACGAATCTGCGGCTTCACCCAGGTCTGCTGGTCGTCACTGATCGGCCGGTGCTGGCCCAGGGATCGCCAAGACGTGCCACCGACGACCCGGTTTAGGCGCGACCTCCTCGTCTCCTGGCACTCTCAATCGACGTCGCGCTGAAACGGGCATTCTTCTCCTTTGAAAAACTTCACCCTTCGACGACCAAATCGAACAGATATCGACGTGACGTTTATCGAAGCACCGCTTAGTGTCATAATCTGGCCTGAGGTGGGGACGGCGAGGTGTGAGTTGGACTGGGACAAAGCGATTGATCTGGACCAAGCGCTGATTAATAGCCATGTCGAGCTTATTGGGGACTGGTACCGGGATCCGTGGGGATGGCCCGAACTCGATTGGGTTACTAAGAAGCGTAAGGAGCTGGTGATCGCGCGCCTTAAAGGCACGGGCGCGCGAGCGGTCTGTTCGATTGACGTACCCAAAGAGAACTACATGATCCGGCCTGCCGTTATCCTTGATCCGGTCGACAGGCTCGCATATCAATGTCTGGTCGATCGTCTCAGCAAGAGTCTCATCGGAGACATGAGTCGCCACGCTTACGGGTGGCGACTTCATCTCAAGGATTCCAAGCCCGGCATTTACTCGACGAATGACGCCCAGTGGGAGCTCTATCGCGGTCATTTGAGCGCCCTCGTAGCAAGTTTCGATTTCGCCCTCAAGACCGACGTGGTTTCCTGCTTTGCGAGTATGCGCTTGGACGTTGTTGCGGATGAGATTTACGCAAAGGCGGGAAGTAGCCTACTGGTCGAGCGGCTACTCAATATGATCGAAGGTTGGGGACGGATTCCTAGCCGCTCGGGAATTCCGCAGCGTTCTCTGCCCTCTGCCGTGATCGGGAATCTGATCATGTCGCGTATAGATGATATTCTCGATTACCACGCGCAGCCAATGTTTCCCGCAGTTTTGGGCCGCAGCTTCGCTCGCTGGATGGACGACATGTGGCTCTTCGGTTTGGATGCGGGCAGTCTCCGCCGGGCCCAAATCGATGTTCAGGATGGCTTGCAGGCCCTCGGCTTGCATTTGAACACGGGAAAGACAAAGCTGCTTGAAGGACCAGAAATTGCCGCTCACGCCTTGGACGTTGCGCACAGCGCTGTCGACAATGACCTGCTGGAAATCCTTCCAGGAAAGCCGGCGGATACTGGTCGGCTCGATGAACTGGTCGACAAGCTGCTCGGCGAGAAGGAAGAGGCAAGCCGCACCAGCCTGCGCTTTGCCACTAAACGGATGCGGCAGCACAGCCATTTCGCCAAGGTTGATGAATTTGTTGAGGTGGCTCCCCGCATGCCGCATGCCGCTGATGCGCTTGCGCGGCTATTCAGGGATGCAGGTCGAGCCGTTGATTTGTCGGATTGGTACCTTGAGTACCGGTCGACTCCTTGGGCGCGGGTTGAATGGGCTAGTGCGCAGTTCGGAACCATGTTTCCTTCGAGTAGCCGTCCAAGCAGCGACGTTATAGGGCACTTTGCCGACATCCTCGCCGCAGGCGGAATTTCGCTCCCGATGACGGCGATCGCAGCCCAGCGCTTGGCCAGTTGGGAGCCGGCTAAGGCTCGTGTAGTCATTTCCGAGGCTGTCAAAAAATCTGACAATCCTTTGCAGCGACGTGTTCTTGCTCTCGCCGCTCTCCAGGCCGACCACAACCGTGTCATCGTCAAGAAATGGCTTAGTGATTTCGAGGAAAATGCGGTGACTTTGGAAATGCTGACTGATATGAGTTTTAAAAAGCTCAAGCTGAAGGCCGACTTTGAAGCGTAATGAATGTGCCCCCCGTGTGCCATTGACCCGCCCACCACGTCACGTGGCCCTTGTGCTCTTAGGGACGCTGGCGGAACAGACTGCCTCGGCTCTCGTGTTACGGACAGGGCCCCCGGCGGACACCGCCACAGGGGCGGTTGGCCAACCTTGCCTGGCACCGACCCGGCTCCCGGGATCGGCGCTGGCCACCCTTCCCTCCCGGATGGCCGGTTGACCTGACCCCCAGCTCCTGGACGACCGGCATGCCTTCACGCGGGCCGCTGCCCCCATGCTTTGGGCTTGCCGCCCGGCGTGTCCCTTCCTACGCCGCGCTGCCCGGGACCGGCGCGGCGGGCTGCCGGGACGAACCCATCAATCCCAGACCCCATCCCGGCTGCGGCATCCCGCGGCATCCCGCTCTCCGCGCCAACCGCCGGGCGCGCGCCCACGCGGCGGCGCGTGCGGTCCGTCAAGGGCCGCCTTGAAGGGGTGTAGAAGGTGTGCGCGTTACTGTCCCGAGCGGCGTCGTCGGTAGCTTCTGACGACTGATTCGACGACTCCGTTACGTCGGTTGACGCGCTGGTGTCCGATCAGGGTTGCACCGACCTCTACGCCGAAGAGCGCTGCGAGCTCTGGGTCGGCTGCGATCTCACGTTGTTCGGCGTCTGACTCGGCGGTTTTTTCTGCGCCGTCCTTGTGGCGGATCTGCGCTGACACCCGAGCGCCGCTGACCACCTGGACGGGAGCCCTCGACGTGATCGACGAGGACCCGGACGCCGAGCCGGTGCACGTGGTGCGCTTCGGCTCCCAGGTCGACGCACGGGGCGTCATGCCCGGCACTGAGGACGCCGAGCGGACCATTCGGTACGTCACGAAGTACATCACCAAGCACACCGGCGACGTCCACCAGATCACCAGCGGTCGGCAGCGGGCGCACCTGGACCGGCTGTGGCGAGAACTCCAGCTGACCCCGTGCACCGACCGGTGCGCGAACTGGCTGCTCTACGGCGTCCAGCCGAAGGGGTCGAACGCGAAGCTCAAGCCGGGCCGGTGCAGGGGCAAGGTCCACCAGCGGGACACCCTCGGCATCGGCGGCCGGCGCATCCTCATCTCCCGCGACTGGTCCGGCAAGACACTCTCGGACCACAAGCACGACGTGCGGGCGTGGGTGCGGGCTCTGCTCGGCGTGAGCGTCGGCCTGGAGGATGTTGACGACCAGGGCGCGACCGTCGAACCGGTCCGGCACGCCTGGGAACTCGCCCGACCCGACGACCCCGACGTGCCGGCCATGGCCCACCGGCTACTGCGGTCGATCAGCGAACGCGCCCGCTGGCGCTCCGAACTCCTCGCCGCGAAGGACCGCGCCGCGCAGCTCCCCGAGGCCGCACCGAGAACAGGAACGGACGGCACAACGGGGGAGAGGCTTTGATGGCGACGAACGATGGGCTCTGGACGATCCGCGACGTGTCGGCGTACCTGCGAGTGCCGACCGAGACGCTGTACCGCTGGCGGAAGGTGAAGTACGGTCCGCCGGCGGCCCGGGTGGGTCGACACCTGAGGTACGAGCCGGAGACGGTCCGGTCCTGGGTACGTGAGCAGGCGGCGGCCTGATGGGACACGTAGAGGACCGCTGGCACAAGACGGTGCGCCACCCGGGAGGGCGAACAGAGAGAGTCAAGACGGAACTGTTCGGCAAGGGCCTGCGCTACCGGGTGCGCTACATCGGGCCGGACGGCAAGGAACGCAAGAAGTCGTTCCCGGACCGGGCCAAGCGGGAGGCTGACGCCTTCCTCGTCTCCACCGAGTCAGACAAGCTGCGCGGCACGTACGTCGACCCGCTTGCCGGCCGGATGACCTTCGCCGAGTACGCCGAAAACTGGCTCCGGACGCGCTCGTTCGACGAGTCGACGCGGGAGAGCACCGAGTTCCGGGTACGCAAGCACCTGCTGCCGTTCTTCGGCGCGCAGAAGCTCGCCGAGATCAAGCCGGGCCACATCCGGGAGTGGGACGCGAACATGGTGGGCAAGCTGGCTCCGGCGACCCGGGCGGTGGTCTTCGCCCACCTCCGGACCATCCTTGGCGCGGCCGTCGACGACGAACGGATCGCCAAGAACCCGTGTTCGGCAAAGTCGGTCAAGCCACCGCGACCGGTACAGCGCCGGGTGGTGCCATGGACCTACGACCAGGTTTCGGCAATCCGCGGTGGCCTCGCTCAGCGGTACCGCGCGATGGTCGACCTGGGTGCCGGATGCGGGCTGCGCCAGGGCGAGATCCTGGGGCTCGGTGTCGACGACATCGACCTCGACGCGGGATGGGTGCACGTCTCACGTCAGGTCAAACTCGTCCGCTCTCGGCTCGTCTTCGGGCTGCCCAAAAACGACCGGGACCGCCGGGTGCCGCTGCCGGACTCCGTCGCCCAGGTGCTGCGCCAGCACATCAAGGACTGCGACCCGGTCATGCTCACCCTGCCGTGGGAGAACCCGGCCGACGATGAGCGGGTCACGGTGCCTCTGCTGTTCACCACCACCCGGCGGGGTGCGATCAACCGGCGCACCTCGACAACAAAAGTTGGCGACTGGCTGTCGAGGCGGCCGGCCTCACGCCGACCCGGGCCACCGGGATGCACGCGCTACGCCACTTCTACGCCTCGTCGCTGCTCGACGCGGGGGAGAGCATCAAGGCGCTCGCGTCGTACCTCGGCCACGCCGACCCCGGGTTCACCCTACGGGTCTACACGCACCTGATGCCGGCCAGCGAGGAACGCACCCGACGTGCGATTGATGAACTTTTCGGCTGCGGGAGAGCGGTTGATAGTTTGTCGGCAAACGGACAAAGCTGTAGCCCCGCTGAGTAGATTTTGATCTTCGTCCCAGGTTGCGTGCTGATTAGCATGACTGCATGGCTGGGACTTTGATGTACGAGGTGGGCCTAGCTCACACCTTTCAGCGTCGCTTCGATTCCGATGCTTTAGCAGAGGCTCTCTCCGAATCGCATATTTATGTAATCTCCCGCCGCCCGAAAGTGCGAATTGAAGAGCGGTCGGTCTGGTTCCATCCAGAGCGAATCGAGTTCAGCGTAATTAGTAAGGTTAGCAGCAGGAGTGATTGGACGGCTTACCCGCTCGAAATCGCTGGAAAGGAACTGCGGCAAGCCTGCGACTTTCGGGTCTATCAAGACGGAGCCTACTTCTCGTACCGCATGGGAGGAGTGTTGCTGCATGGAGATTCGTGGGCGCTTGGGGCTCTGTGCAGTAGGGCTCAGAATGAGCTTTCCCATCAAGAGGTGATGTACGTCGGGATGGCTTATGGGAAGGCTGCTTCGTCAAACGCATGGACGCGCACGAGACGTCATGAAAAGTTGCAGAAGATCTACGAGGATCACGTTGATGGCGACTGGGACATTTTTGTTTCCGCTTTCGAAATTATGCGTTGCGATCGAGCAAACGTGGACCATATCGATGATACGGGCGAGGGTAACCCGAAAGGCATAATTGACAAGAAGAACTTATTCTGGGATCGTCCTAACCGTCGCCCGTCTGAGGTTGCAGTGAGGCTTGTCGAGCATAGTCTCATAGCTTACTTCGATCCGCCCTATAACAGTGTGCTGAACGAATGGCGGGCGGGCGATCCAACAGCCGAGATGAAGATGATGCGCGATGCAGGCTTCCGCTTGATTAGAGTGCACCTGCATGGTCGAGGGAGTCTCGTCCGCCTTTTCTCTCGGCGGGTTAACACGGCAACGAGAAGCCACCTTGTATTTCACGACATTCCGCCCTCTCCGAAAAAGTCAGTTGTTCGAGGGATTGGAGCCGAACGGATCAACGAGTGGCGCGCGAGCCTCCTTCGGCTGACAGATGCTGAGGCGATCGTCGCTGAAGGTGAAGTGGCGGATCTTGCCTTACGTTCGTTCGGCCGCCATGCCCCGTCTATTCGAAAGCCTTCCGAGATTGTGTTAGACGGGGAGGCTGTGGAAGTCAGAACCGTCGAGGAGCGGGAAGCCGATTTCCGTTTCCTTGCTAAGATCGACGCTCGCTACGAGGGCCCCAACTATGATCATGAGAAGGGGCGATTCTCCGTTGGCGTTGGCATCGATGGAACCAAAACGTACTGGGACGTTTGGGATGGGAGCGGCAACCCTCGCCATGCTGTGATTATGGGCCCTCCGGGATCTGGAAAGACGAACATTCTTGGAGTGGCCATACTGGGCATCACGGCCTCCGGCCTATTCGTGCCATGGATATCTGATGTCACGGACAGGCATAATATCCTTCGAGTATGGGGGATATTGGCTGACTGGATCGCAGTTGATCCCGACGAGCTCGCCCTGATGGTTGGCGCGGCACTTGCGATCGCAGAGGACAGGCGAGTCAGCGGCGCTTTTAGAGGCGTCTCCCGAGAGACGCCAGCAATCCTGCTGGTGGTGGAAGACCTGCACTTGGTTTTAGATCAGTTACCCCAACTGGTCGCTAAGTTTGAGCGTCTCTCGGAGATCGGGCCGGCTGCTGGTGTGGTTATCGTCGTGACGGTTCCCGATTCCAACATCGCTCGTTTCGGCGGCAGCGAGAAGTTGCGGTCCAACTTGGGAACTGGCTACAGGCAGGTGCTGGGGATTTTTGATGGGGACGATCTTTTTGCAGACTTCGACTGACGGCAGGAGCACGTCGGACGCCCTGGCGACGCCCTGAGCGGGCACCTGGCGAACGAAACGCCTGTTTAGGGCACGTTTCACGTTCATAATCCGGCGTACAGGTCGACTCGTCCGTCGCCCACCAAGCCGCCTGGGACGCCGTGCACCCGGCTCACCTGCTCAAGGCTGCATGGCGAGGGCACCGCATGGCCGTGTTTGTGTAGCTCGGCGGCAGTTTGCGACAGGGGTCAGTGCGGCACGGCGGCCGGGAACTCCTCGACCCCCAGCACGCGCAGCAGCTCAAGCTTCTCCCGGGCCTCGGCGTCGGCCGGGGTCAGTACCAGCAGTTGCTGGCCGAGGTCGGGGGTGACCAGGGTCTCGCAGTCCATCGTGACGCGGCCCACGCGCGGGTGCATGAACGTCTTGCGGTCGGCCCGGCGCACCGCCACCTCGTGCTCGGCCCACAGCCGCCGGAAGTCGTCGCTCGCCGCCCGCAACCGTTCGATCAGGCCGGTCACGGCCGGGTCGCCGGCCCGCCGGCCAGCCACGGCGCGCAGGTCGGCGACCTGCTGGCGGGCGTGGCGTTGCCACTCCTCGGGGCCGTGGAGGTCGCGGATGACCGGGTCGGTGAAGTAGCGATAGGCGACGTAGCGGCGGTCACCGGTCAGCCCGGTGTGGTCGCCGGTGAGCAGGATCGACATGCGGTTCTGCGCCAGGACCTCGCCGAGGTCGGACAGGACCATGGCGGGGGTGTCGCCCACCAGGTCGAGCAGGCGGACCAGGCCGGCCCGGGCCAGGCGGGCGGTGCCGTCGGCGGGCGGCGGCTGGTGGCCGGCCAGGTGGAACAGGTGGCTTCGCTCGTCGTCGGTCAGGCGCAGGGCCCGGGCCAGGGCACCGAGCAGCTGGGTCGACGGCTGGCTGCTGCGGCCCTGCTCAAGACGGACGACGTAGTCGACGGACATGCCCGCGAGCAGGGCGACCTCCTCGCGGCGCAAGCCGGCGGTGCGGCGGCGGGGACCGTCGGCGATGCCGACCTCGGCGGGGCGGATGGCCTCGCGCCGGCGCCGCAGGAAGTCGGCGAGCTGCTCACGCTGCATGCCTCCATGCTGCCCCGGGGACTGGGCACCGAGCCAGGGAGCGGCGCTCCCACGATAAGTGCTCCGCTGCCGGCGGGCCGGAAAGCGGCGCAGCGTGGTGCTGACATCGACCGATGAGGGAGAGTTTCGATGCAGACACGCACTCTGGGCAACACGGGTCCCACGGTTTCCGCGGTGGGGCTGGGGGCGATGAGCATGTCGGGCACGTACGGCCCGGCCGATCGCGAGGAGAGCATCGCCACCGTACGGGCCGCGCTGGACGCGGGGGTCACGCTGGTCGACACCGGTGACTTCTATGGCATGGGGCACAACGAGCTGCTGCTGTCGGAGGCGTTGCGGGGACGCGACCGGGACAGCTACCTGCTGAGTGTGAAGTTCGGGCAGCAGGTGGGGCCGGGCATGCGGTTCGCCGGTCAGGACTCCCGCCCGGCTTCGGTGCGGAACTTCCTGAGCTACTCGCTGACCCGGCTGGGCGTCGACTACGTGGACATCTACCGGCCTGCGCGGTTGGACCGGTCGGTGCCGATCGAGGACACGATCGGCGCGATCAAGGAGATGATCGACGCCGGTTACGTGCGGTACGTGGGGCTCTCCGAGGTTGACGCGGGGACCGTCCGGCGGGCGCACGCCGTACATCCGATCGCTGATCTTCAGATTGAATATTCGCTGCTGTCGCGGGCGGTTGAGGCCGACGTGCTGCCCACGCTGCGGGAGTTGGGCATCGGGCTGACCGCGTACGGGGTGCTGGGCCGTGGCCTGCTCTCGGGAAACTGGGTGCCGGGGCGGGCGGACGATCCGCGTAACCACAGTCCCCGCTTCTCCGCCGAGAACGCGTCGCACAACCTCGCCTTGGTGGAGGCGTTGCGCCGGGTCGCCGACGCGAAGGGGTGCACGGTGGCGCAGTTGGCGATCGCGTGGGTGGCGGCGCAGGACCCGTCCATCGTTCCGCTGGTCGGTGCGCGCACCCGGCAGCGGCTGACCGAGGCGTTGCCGGCGCTGGACGTGGAGCTGTCGGCCGATGATCTCGACCAGATCGAGGCGGCCGTGCCGAAGGGTGCCGCGCGCGGTGACCGTTACCCGGCGGCATTCATGTCGAGCCTCGGCGTCGGCAACTAGGCCGTGTCTGACAAATGGCCTTCGAAGGCCCGGCTCGTCCTAGTGGGCGAGACGCTGGAGCCAGTCCTGCAGGAGTGCGGTCTCGACGGGGCGGAGCGGGACGATAGCTGGATCCGTCCCGCCGAGGGCGGCATCGAGCGCGAGGGCGCGAGCGGCGAGGGTGGAGTCCGGGGCTGGGCTCGTGTCGGTGGTCAGGGCGTCGATGAGTGCTTCTCGCATGCGCGGTGAGACCTCCGGGTCGCGTTCGCTCTCGGGGATGCCGATCAGGGAGAGCGTGGTGCCGGTTACCGCTGCCAGCGTGAGGTGGGCGGCAAGGACGGGCGGCACCCGTAGGCGGCCGTCGGAGGCGGCGCGGCCGAGGAACGTCATGACGAGTTCCTGAGCCTCCCGCGCGGCAGGTGGGCGCCGGCCGGGGCGGTCGGTGCCGTACATCAGCAGGTATAAGGCGGGGTGTTTCAGGCCGAAGTCGACATGCATGTCCCATCCGCGGCGCATGTCGTCGACCGGGTTGCCGCTCGACGACAAGGTGTGCTTCTGCGCCAAGTAGAGGTCGAAGGCGTGGATGGCCAGCGCCGAAAGGAGCCCGTCCTTGTCGCCGAAGAGCTGGTACAAGGAGGCGGCACGGATGCCTGCCGCCGCCGCGACGGCGCGGGTGGAGAGCGCCTGGGCGCCCTTCCGTTCCAAGAGCTCGGCTGCGACTTCCAGGATCTGCCGGCGACTGCGGGTCTTCGCATCATCCACGGTTGCAATGCTACGGCATAAGGCGTATCACTGGTTCGGCCAGTGATACGGGAAATACCGTGGCAGTGATACGGCAGGAGAGATCGATGAATCGTGTGGGATACGGCGCCATGCAGCTTGCGGGCCCTAAGGTCTGGGGATTCCCAGACGATCCGGAGGCGGCGCGGCGGGTGTTGCGCCTGGCTGTCGAGCTGGGGGTGACCTTCTTCGACACCGCGAACGCCTACGGGCCACGAACGGTAAACCAGCTGATCGGGCAGGCGCTGGGACCGATCCCCGAGGGCGTGATCGTGGGCAACAAGGTCGGCGCAGAGCGCGGCCCGGACAAGTCCTGGGTCGTCGACGGTCGCCCCGAGACGGTCCGGCGGCAGGTTCACGAGGCCCTCACCGACATGGGAACGGACGCGAGCGAGCTGACCTACCTCCGACTCGTCGGCGACACCCCCGGCGCGCACCAGGACGTACCGCTGGAGGAGTCGCTCGGCGCACTCGTCCAGCTGCGAGACCAGGGGCTGATCCGCCGCATCGGCCTGTCCGGCGCGTCCCCGCAGGTGCTGGCCCGCGCCCAGCAGATGACCCCCATCGCGGCGGTGCAGAACCGCTTCAACCTGCTTGACCGCAGCGGCGTCCAGGTCCTCGCCGACTGCGAGACCCAGGGCATCCTCTTCGTCCCCTACTTCCCGCTGGCCGCCGGACGGCTCAGCGGCCACCAAGAGCTGACCGGCCCGGCAGAGCGCCTGGGTGCCACACCGGCCCAGATCGCACTGGCCTGGCTGCTGCGCCGTTCGCCCTCCATGCTCGTCATCCCCGGCACGAGCAGTACCGACCACCTGCGGTCCAACATCGCAGCTTCCGAAGTTGCCGAACAATTGACCGACACCGAGGTCGCGCGCCTGACCGGACTCGTCGACGAGTCGCAAGCGGTCCTCGGCCAGTTTACGAGCGCTCCGCCCGATGGGAGGCGGACGGTGACCTGATGCGCCGCAGGTTCACCCTGCGCGGCTCCTGGATGAGCAACGACGAGCCCGTGACCACACTGTGGACCTGGCCCGCCGGCATCGCCGGTCTGAGCGGTATACCTCAGAGTCATATTTATACCTCTGAGGTATACCGCTCGATGTCGCATCCGACCCGACGGGGGCTACCGACGGTCACCGCCGGCTGCGCGCACAGCCCCAGCCAGGTGAGGACCTACTCGTCTAGTGCTTCTTGAACACCGGCATGGTGTCCAGCGTGGTGGTGATGTTCTGCGTGGTGCCGCCCCGGTACGTCTCCCCGGTGAAGATGTCGGTCCAGCTGTTGCCCGGCGGGAACCACACCGACGTCGTGGCGGTGGTGCCCGGCGTCGTCACCGGTGCCACCAGGTAGTCCGGCCCGTAGAGGTACTGCGAGCCGGCGGTGGCGTACGCGGCCTGTTCATTCGGGTACGCCAGGTACATCGACCGGACGATGGGCGTACCCGTGCGGGTTGCCTCCTTGGCGGCGGCGTAGGTGTACGGCTGCAGTTCCTTGCGCAGGTTCAGGAACTTCTTGGCCGACGCGTTGGCTGCCGGGCCGTACTGCCAGGGCAGCCGGTCGCTGTGGTTGGAGTGCAGCCTGTCGATCGGCTGGAACGTGCCGAACTGGACCCACCGAGCGTAGAGGTCGTCGGGCAGCTTGGTGCTGCCCGGTTCGGTGCCCGGCTCCTGGAGGCCGCCGGTGTGTCCGCCGATGTCGTGGCTGACCGCTGCCAGCCCGGTAGCGGCCGACTCACCAGGCGTGTAGCCGACCTCCATCTGCAGGGTCGACCAGTCGGAGGTGGTGTCGCCGGTGAAGTGCAGCGTGGTGCGCTTGTCGGCCCACGGACCGGTCGCCACAGGGGTCGGGCTGCCGTAGCCGCCGGCCTGCAACGACCCGTACGCCCGGGAGAAGGCGAAGCCTGTCTTGTCGGCGTACTGCTTGTTGATCCAGGCGTCCCCGGTGACCCCGGCGAGGGAGGACTTCGTGTTGTCGCAGCACCAATCCAGCCACCAGAGGTCCGGGCCCTTGGTGCCCTTCGGCAGCATCCCGTCGTGTAGTTGCAGGTACGCCTTGAGCTGGTCCGGGTCGCCGAAGTCGAACGTGTAGCAGTCGGGGCCGCCGTTGCAGCCGACGCGCTGGAGCTTGCCCTTGGCGGTGGCCTGCGTCTGCGCGAACTTCGGGTCCGAGCCGAGGATGCTCGGGTGGATGTTGATGCCGGTGTGCAGACCCTGCTTCCTGGCCCAGTCGAAGAACGCCTTCGGGTCGGGGATGCGGGTGGGGTCGATGCTCCAGCCGTTCCACTTGTCCGGCGCCTTGATGTCCGTGTCAAGAACAAGAACGTCCATGGGTACGCCTTCGGCCTTGGCCCGGGCCACCAGGGCCTGGAACTCGGCGGCGGTGCGGTCGTAGTACTCGGAGTACCACACGCCGTACGCCCACTTGGGTAGCAGCTTCGTGGGCCCGGTCAGGGTCGACAGGTCCTTCAGACCCCGGGTGAAGTCCTGCCCGTACGCGAAGACGTAGCCGTCCTGCTCAGGGGCGGGCCGGGGCTTGGTGGTGCTCAGGGCCGAGGCCGAGTCGTCGAGCAGGTACCAGCCGTCCTGGTAGAGCAGGCCCGGTGCGGTGAGTGCGGAACCGGTCACGCCGTCCAGACCTCGGCGGTAGCCGCCGAGGGGCGCGTGCGGGGCGAGCAGCGGGGAGGCCTTGCTCGTGACGGCGACCGTGTCGACGTTGACGTTGCAGCTGGCGTCAGTGGGGCACCCCAGCGTCACGGTGTTGGTGCCACTGTCGAGGTGGACCGGCACGGAGACGGTGTTCCAGTAGTCCCACCCGCTGGTCGGCGGAAGGGTCGCCGTGACCGGCGCCGCGGTTCCCGCGGTGACCGACATGGTGCGCGTCTGGATCGGTTGGGAACCGGCCCGACCGTTGGCGTACCGGATCTGCACCTGGTAGTCACCCGCGGCCGGAACATCTGTCACGGTGAGCGCCACGGCGGAGGTGGTGCTCTCCAGGCCGGCAAGGAATCCCGTACCGGAAGCGCCATTGTGGTCGTTGGCGGGTTTCGCGCCGCCGGTAAGCGCGCCGGTCTCGGCCTCACCCAGGGTGCCGAACCGGAGGGGCTGCGGCTGGGGCGTGGCCGGCGCGGGGAACGCGTCACCCGGGTTGACCACGGCGAGGCTGTCGATGTTCACGTTGCCGGAGTCGTCGGGACCTCGCACGACGCTGATCTCGTGCCGGCCCGGGGTGAGGTCGACAGGCGCGGTGGCCAGGCCCCAGGTGTCCCAGTTCGCGGTGGGTGGCAGCGTCAGCGTGCGGCCGGCGTCGCCGTCGATCCGGACCGTCAGGGTGCGGGCCACGTTCTGTCCGTCGCCGCCTGTGCTGTTGGCGTAGCGGACGCTGAGCTGCTTCGTGCCGCCCGTCGGGGCGTCGAGCGCGAACGTGACCGAGTCACCTGGCGAGGCGAAACCGGCCGCGAAGCCGCGCCCGGTGAATCCCCGGTGGTCGGTGGCCACGCCGGGGCCGTTCAACCGCAGCGACTCGGCCTCGCAGAGCGCGCCGAACGCGCAGGCCGGGGCGGTGTGGCCGGCCCAGGGTCGGCCCTGCACGACCTGCTTGCCGGCCTTGAGCTGAACTGTGAGGTTGTCGGAGGTGAACGCGCCCGAGCCGACCCGGTACCGCACCGTCATCGCGCCGGTGTCGATGGTGAGCCAGCCGTGGTCGATGCGCTTGGTGAAGCGGGTACGGGGAAAGTCGTCGCGCCCGACGGCGTTGAACGTGGCGGCGTCGGTGAACCTGCCGTCCTGCTGGTACTCGGTGCGGATCAGGGTCGGGGACAGCACCTCGAAACGGGCGTCACCCGACCGTACGGCGTTGTCCTGCGCCCGGTGGCGGCTGGCCTGTGCCGGCCCGGCCGGGGCGAGCGCCAGCCCGGTGACGAGAATGCCGACCGCGGCGGCTGCTGTCGCGCGGCGGCGCTGTGAGTTCCGATAGAGCAAGATGCGCTCCTCGTCTCATATGGAGGTATTGAGTCGATGACAACGCTGTCACTCGTGGGAAACGACTGTCAACGGGCCTCCGACGGTGTCCCTTCTCTCTTTCCCGCAGAGGGCGGAGGCGCGGCGGTGCTGCTACCAGAGGTGCGCGCGTTCGTCGATGAACCGTGGTGGCTCGCCGAGGAAGGTGTCGGCCGGAACCGCGCCATGCGCCAGGTTGAGCGTGTCCAGACGGTAGAAGGTCTCTCCGCCGTTGATCCCGGCGAGGCGGTAGTTGATCTGCCAGCGCAGCCATTCGCCACGCGCCAGTCGTACCGTGGGTGGCCGACGGTGACGGCGCGGCATCCCCCAGGCCGTCGCGATCAGTTCCACCTGAAGCTGACCGTCCACTGGCCGGAGACGCACCTCGCTCCGCTGCGACACGCGTTGCAGGCCATCGCGAGGCTCGAAGCAGTCGGCCTCCGCCATCTCGATCTCCTGGGCGAACGGCGCTGTCCGTGCCGGCAGGGCGAACGATACCGGTACGGCGTTACGACGGGCTGCCTGGGCTCCGCCGCGCGACCGCTTGGTCCACGACGTACGCACCCACTGGACCACAGCATCCACTCGGCGATAGTCGGCGGCTACCTGTCCTGACGCAACAGGGATTCGGCGTCCCAGCGTTTCCACACGACGGGCTTCTCACTCGGGGCGGGCCAGATCTGCACCCGCAGCCGCTCCATCGTTTCCGGGGCTTCGTCGGAGTCGACCCCCAGGCCCTCCGCCTCGGCGAGATTGCTGCTCGCTGCCCGGACACGAACGGGCCCCACCGGCACCTGGAGCCTCGCGGCATCCGGCTCGTAGTCGGTGCAACCCATGATCACGATGCGGCCCGACCGGACCTGCATGCTCCCCTCGACGACGTGGTCGTAGTCGGCGAGGTCGTCGACGGGCGGACCGTCCAACACGTCGACTCTCACCGCCACCGTGACGTTGACCGACGTGCCGACGGCCATCGCGTCGTCGACCACGGCCAGCCGGTCGACAACCGCCTGATCGGTCCATGCCCCGCTCAGGCCGCCCGTTGATCCCTCGTCGCTCAGGTGGATCTGGTGGTAGTCCGCGAAGAGTTCCACGTCCAAGGAATCCACGCCACGCTCCTTCAGTAGCGTCGTCGCCGAGGCTGGTGGACCGATATCGGCTTCAGGTCTTCGTGGCCGAGTCGGTCCGCGATGGCCTGGGCCTGAACGTCCGGGTCGGTGTCGTCGACCGGGAATGTCACGACGTAGCTGCCAGGTAGGGCATAGCGCTGACCGCTCAGGTCGCGGGCGTGGTAGCTGATCTCGACCACGTCCGGACGATCCTCGGGAGCGCGGATCGCCAGGTAGCTGCGGATCCAGGCTCCGCCGTCCTGGTCCCACCCCTCACGCCACAGCGTGGCCTGAAGGTTCTCGGCAACCAACCGCGCTGGCCACCTCCGAACAGTGCGCTCCGCCGCCCGGGCCAACTCCTCCGCGTACGCGCGCGAGTCGAACCGGAACGTGCCCAGCCCGAGCTCCGGCCCTTCCTTGTGCACCCTTTCGATGACTGTCAGACGCCACCATTCCCAGATCACGTCTGAGCCGGCCTGACGGACGTGGACCGTCAGCCGGTCCTCGCCCATGTCGGATCCGCCTACCGCGGCCTCTCGGGCTTCCGGTGCGGCGGCAAACCCGCCCGGTCCCAGTACCGATGAGGGCGTGAATCCCGCTACCGGCTGTCCGGAGAAGCCGTCGGCCGGGTACGCCGTCGCAACGACATCGATTCCGTTGACGAGGATCCGCATGCGGTGTGCCGTGAACTCGGCGGGGAACAGC
The DNA here is from genome assembly GCF_055587305.1 of Micromonospora sp. NPDC047521. Classification (NCBI taxonomy): domain Bacteria; kingdom Bacillati; phylum Actinomycetota; class Actinomycetes; order Micromonosporales; family Micromonosporaceae; genus Micromonospora; species Micromonospora sp. NPDC047521. The sequence continues at coordinate 321,191 of NZ_JBVJGN010000003.1, forward strand.
AGCGGCTCCAGCCTCAGGACGTCGACCACCGGGGGAGTGTAGCCAGCGCGGACCGTGGGCAGCCGCCCCTTATTGCGGTGCCGCTGGCCAGTCGGTTTCGGTCAGGCGGTCAGCAGTGGGGGTGGTCGAGTGGAGCAGCCGCGCCGGCGAGCGCTTCGACTGTCGCCGTTGGCGCGACCGACTCCGTAGGCGTCGGTGTGGGCGCGATGGTCGGGCTCGGCGGGGCGGAGGGCGAGCTGCTGGGCGTGGGGGATGCGCTGGCGAGGGTGGCCGTGCTGCGTTGCACCTGATTGGTGACCATGCGGATGCCGGTGGCGGTCGCCTGACGTCCGTACACGTCGGTGACCCTGATGTTGTACGGCCCGGCGCCGAGCCCGCCCTCGATGGTCCAGTGGTTGTCGCTCTGCCGGGCGGCCTTGCGGAAGCCACCGCCCGGCCCCTTCGCCTCGACCGAGCGGAGTGGATTGCCGTGGTTGCCGACCTGCACCGCGAACCAGTACTTCGAGGCGCCGCCCTTCATCCGGAAGGTGAGGCCGCCGTCGAGTGGCGGGTTCACCACCGCCCGGTACGTCACTGACGCGATGCCCTCGGACCGGTCGGCGATCCTGCTGAACGCCTCGGTGGAGAGGTCGATCTTGCTGGTTCCGCAGCCGCCGCACCGGTCCATCACCATGACCCGGACCGTGCCCTTCGGGCCGCTCACCTCCAGGTAGCTGCCGCAGGCCGCCGATCCGGAGTACGGGGCGGAACCGAGGGCCACGTAGAGCCGGTCCGCCGGCGGGCCCGGGAAGGAGCAGTTGCCGCCCGAACGGCCGGCTTCGTAGAAGCTGGCCTCCACCTTGTGGACGGCGTTGCCGGTCGGCGGCGCGGCGCAGGCCGGGGTGGCGCCGCCGCGTACGGCGAGGGTGATGCCGAGGACGGCGGCCAGGGCGGTGACTCCGGCGCCGGCCGACCAGTGCCGGACCCGCCTGCTCGACCGAGGCGTGCTGGCCGGGGTGTCGGTGTCGGGGGCCGGGCCTGGTGCCGTCACGACGGCTGATGTTGCCGCAGCACCTCGCAGCAACGCAACAACGCCCACGCGGACCGCTCCGGTCAGTCCGGTTGCGGTACCTCGCCGTAACGGAGTCCCTAGGATGCGAGTCATGACTGCAGCGCCAGGGGGACAAGCAGCATGACCGACTTCAACAGCGCCGCCGCTGGCATCCCGGACGACGACCCGACGCGAAGTCTGACGGTGGTCAACCCTGACGACCCCGCGACCACCCACATCTCCCTCGCCGGGGGCACCTACACCATCCTGATCAGCGGCGAGCAGACAAACGGGCAGTACTGCCTCATCGACATGCTGGTGCCCGACGGCGGCGGCCCGCCGCCACACCGGCACGACTTCGAGGAGATGTTCACAATCCTCGAGGGAGAGATCGAGTTCACTTTCCGCGACGAGAAGCGCACCGTGCGGGCCGGGTCAACAGTGAACATCCCGGCCAACGCCCCGCACAATTTCCGCAACGTCTCCGGCGCTCCCGCGCACATGCTGTGCATGTGCACCCCAGCGGCTCAGGACGAATACTTCATGCGCGTCGGCGACGAGGTCGCGAGCAGGGACGCGCCGCCGCCGCAGCTCACCGACGGGGAGAAAGCGGAGCGCCGGCAGCGCGCAGCCGAGCTGGCTCCCGTGTACCGCACCGAAATGCTCTGACAGTTCGGCGAGTGCCGGCCCGGCGGCTGCGGCCTGCCGGGTCGGCCGGGCTGGTCACCCGGCAGATCGGCCGGGGCGCAGTCCGTTGAGGGCGGTGCCGACGACGAGGTCGGCGTACTCGGCGGTGAGCGGCCCGCTGCGCTGCAGCCAGCGGCTGAACAACGGACCCCAGATCAGGTCCACCGCCACGTCGAGGTCGACGTCGTCGGCGATCTGACCCGCCCGCTGGGCGCTGCGCAGGCGCTGCCGTTTGGCCTCCTTCAACGGTCCGTCCAGCCGTTCGGCGTACGCCGCTGCCAGCTCGGGGTCGAGCGCGATCTCGGTGGCCAGCGCGCGCATCGGTTGCTCGTACCGGGGGTCGTTCATCTCCTCGACTGTGGCGCGCAGCACCACTGTCAGGTCCGCCGCCAGGTCGCCGGTGTCCGGCAGCGTCGGCGGCCCGCCCTCGGTGGCCTCGCTGAGCACGAGGAAGGCGTCGAAGATGACAGCGCCCTTCGACGGCCACCAGCGGTAGATGGTCTGTTTGCCGACGCCGGCCCGCGCGGCGATGCCCTCGATGCTGAGCTTCGCGTACCCGACGTCCTGAAGCAGGTCGAAGGCCGCGGTGAGGATGGCGCGTCGGGAGGTCTCGCTCCGGCGGGCCGTGCTGGGGCTCATGGGCAGAACGCTACCAGCGTGCGAGACGAACCGTATCGTCTTGACCGCGACGGTGTCGCGGACCTAGCCTCGGTGGATCGCGAGACGGACCGTCTCGTCTTGAAACGGTTGGAGAACACATGCGTACCTGGTTCATCACCGGTGCCAGCCGCGGCCTGGGCCGCGCCTTCGCCGACGCCGCACTCGACCGGGGTGACCGGGTGGTCGCCGCAGCCCGGACCATCGCCCAGGCCGACTTCGATGAGAAGTACGCCGACCAGTTGCTGACCCTGACCCTCGACGTGACCGACCGGGCGGCCGTCATCGCCGCAGTTGACACCGCCGTCGAGCACTTCGGCCGGCTCGACATCGTCGTCAACAACGCCGGCACCCTCTCCATGGGCATGATCGAAGAGTTCACCGAGGCCGAGGCACGCGCCCAGTTCGAGGTCAACCTCTTCGGCGCGCTCTGGGTCAGTCAAGCCGTGCTGCCGCACCTGCGCGCCCAACGCTCCGGCCACATCGTGCAGGTCTCCAGCATCGCCGCGCTCGGCGGCTTCCCGAGCACCGGCCTGTACAGCGCGAGCAAGTTCGCCCTGGAAGGCATGAGCGAGGCGCTGGCGATGGAGGCGGCGGCCTTCGACATCACTGTCAGCATGGTGCAGCCGGGCGGATACTGGACCGACCTCTACACCAGCATGCGCGCCACGGCACCGATGGACGCGTACGCGCCACTGCGCGCCGAACTGGAGCGGCAGTGGGCGGAGGGTTCCATCGACAGCGAACCCCGGCTGGCCGCCGAGGCGCTGCTGCGACTGGTCGACAGCGACGACCCGCCGCTGCGGCTCCTGCTCGGGAGCATGGTGTACGACCTGGCGTTCGACATCGCGCGCCGACGGATGGACACCTGGGCGGGCTGGGAGCAGGTCAGCCGCGCCGCCGAGCATGCCGTCTCAGCCCCGGGACGCTCGTGACCGGCCCGTCCGGGGCGGGTCACGAGGGGCGCACCCGCGCTCATTCGCCCCAGTCGAGCCGATGGTCGGGTACGCCGACGGTCCGGCCGTGCTCGACGGCGGCTTCCCTTCCCGCGCGGTCACCCTTGGTGTAGCGAAAGACGCGTCCGGGGAAGACGACGACATGATCATCGCCGACTTCGAAGTCCGCGTACCAGCCTTGATCGCTCACCAGTGCCCCGGCCAGCGCCGCCGCCACCTCGTCGGCTGCTTCGTCGGGCGCCTCGAAATCCAGGAAAGTCCAGACATCCGGCTGCTCACCCGACGTCGAACCAGACACGTCGTGTCGGCCGACTCGAACGACGTGTAGCGACGGTATGCGCACATCGATACCGATCCGCAGACTCTCGGTCAATAGTCGTCCCCGCAACATCGACCGACCTTCTCATGTGGACGGCTTCCGGAGAACACCCGCGCGACCCGTGTGTCGCCCCGATGTCCGGAAGGCGGCTGAGTAAGTGGGAACTTCACCAACCATCGCAGTCAGCCAACACTAGGCTCCGAGATATGGCGGCGGCGTGCCCAAATCCGTTGGCACATAAGTCGGGCAGTGCCTTCACCGCATGATTTCTCCTCGCGAGGCGCAAACCTAGACGGAGAGGAAACACGCATGGCTGTCAAAACCAAGACCCGTCCGGGCACCACGGAGATTCGGCCGTTCTCGGTCGACATTCCCCAGGCCGACCTCGATGACCTGAAAAGGCGTATCAAGGCCACCCGCTGGCCGGACAAGGAAACGGTGGACGACCAGTCGCAGGGCGTGCCACTCGCGACCATTCAGGCCGTCGCCCGCCATTGGGAGAAGGAGTACGACTGGCGCAAGGTCGAGGCGCGACTGAACGCCGTACCGCAGTTCATGACCACCATCGACGGGGTGGACATCCACTTCATCCACGTGCGCTCGAAGCACGAGGACGCGCTGCCGCTCATCGTCACCCACGGGTGGCCGGGCTCGGTGATCGAGCAGATGAAGATCATCGAGCCGCTCACCGACCCGACGGCGCACGGCGGGAGCGCGTCGGACGCCTTCCACCTGGTGATCCCGTCGCTGCCCGGCCACGGTTTCTCCGGCAAGCCGACCGAGTCGGGGTGGAACCCGCAGAAGATCGCGACCGCCTGGACCGAGTTGATGAAGCGGCTCGGCTACGACCGGTTCGTCGCGCAGGGCGGCGACTGGGGTGCGGTAATCGTGGACCAGATGGGCATCCAGGCGCCCCCGGAACTGATCGGCATCCACACCAACATGCCAGGTGCGATCCCCACCGAGATAGACCTGTTGTTCCAGGGCGACACCACCGGCGCGAACAACGCCATGGGCTCGCTGCCGTCCGGTCTCTCCGACGACGAGATGCGTGCCGCCGAGGAAGCCAACTACGTCTGGAAGCACGTCGCGTACGCCCTCATGATGGCGACGCGTCCGCAGACGCTTACCGGGCTGGCGGATTCCCCTGTCGGTCTGGCGTCGTTCCTGCTCGACCACGACGCGAAGAGTCTGGCCCTGATCGCACAGGTCTTCGACGGCGCCCAGGCGGGTCTGACCCGCGACGACATCCTGGACAACATCTCGCTCTACTGGTTGACGAACACGGCGATCTCGGCGGCCCGCCTGTACGCGGAGAACAAGCTGTCGTTCTTCGCGGCCAAGGGCGTGAACGTCCCGGTCGCCGTGAGCGTGTTCCCCGACGAGCTGTACGAGGCACCGCAGAGTTGGGCCGAGCAGGCGTACCCCAACCTCATCTACTACAACAAGCTCGACGTGGGCGGGCACTTCGCGGCCTGGGAACAGCCGAAGATCTTCTCCGAGGAGCTTCGGACCGCCTTCCGGTCGCTGCGCTAGATGGCCGTGCACCTGCCCCCGTTCGACGGGGCGGCCGGGTGGCTCAACTCCGAGCCACTCGGCCCCGCTGACCTGCGCGGGCGCGTCGTCCTGGTGAACTTCTGGACGCTGACGTGCATCAACTGGCTACGCCAGGAGCCGTACGTGCGGGCCTGGTCGCGGGCCTACCGCGACGACGGGCTGGTCGTGGTCGGCGTGCACACGCCGGAATTCTCGTTCGAGCACGACACCGACCAGGTACGGCGGGCGGTCGCGGCGCGCTCCATCGACTACCCGGTGGCGGTCGACAACGACTTCGCGATCTGGAGAGCATTCGCCAACCAGTACTGGCCGGCCCTCTACTTCGCCGACACCGACGGTGCCATCCGTGACGAACACTTCGGTGAGGGACGTTACGAGCAGTCCGAGCGGGTGCTCCAGCAACTGCTCGGCATCGAGCGGGACCCCGTACCCGTCAACGGGCTCGGCCCGGAGGCGGAGGCCGACTGGACCAACCTGCGCACGCCCGAGACGTACCTCGGTTTCAGTCGCGGCGAACACTTCGCGTCGCCGAACGGCGCCGCGCTCGACGAACGTCGCGCCTACGACATCCCCGAGCGCCTGGACCTCAACCAGTGGGCGCTGGCGGGGGAGTGGACGATCGGGTCGGAGAACGTCGTGCTGGAGCACGCCGGCGGCGGCATCGCCTTCCGGTTCCACGCCCGCGACGCGCATCTCGTGCTGGCCCCCGGGGCGGGAGCGCCGATCCCGTTCCGCGTGCTGCTCGACGGTGACGCTCCCGGCCCGTCACACGGCGTCGACGTCGACGAGGACGGCAACGGCGTACTCCAGGACGGCCGGCTCTACCAGCTCGTCCGCCAGGACGGCGCGGTCCGGGAGCGGACCCTGGAGATCACGTTCGGCGAGCCCGGCGCCGAGGCGTACGCCTTCACCTTCGGGTAGCGCGGGTGCCCAGGTCGACAGTGCTGACGGTGCCGGAGACCGGCGAGATGCTGCGCACCCGCGAGCCGGGGCGGAGCCGGGCGTCGTCGGCGTACCTGTCGGCGAGTGCCTTCTCCGCGGCCTCGTCGCCGTCGTCGGCGGCCAGCAGCAACGCGGCGATCTCGTCCACGACGGTGAGGTCGGCGGTGGAGACGTCGTCGGTCATCGCGTCCAGGCTGTCCCAGAGCAGCAGCTCGTCCTTCTGCCGGTGGGCCAGCTCGAGCAGGACGTAGTCGTGGATGAACCAGTCGCCACGGATCGGTAGCTCCGGGCTGACGCCGTACACCTCGGGGTCGATCGTCCCGGCCCGGTACGCCGACCACACCCGCGCCGCCGAGTCGAAGAGGCCCGCCTTCGGGTCGATGTCGTAGCCGTCGAAACCCCAGTCGCCGGCCGGGTCGACCTCCGGGTCCGCCCAGACCCACCGGTGGCCGTCCCAGTACTCCACCAGCACGTGGTCGTGGTGCCAGCCGGGCACGAAGTACGAGGCGAAACCGACCCGGCTGCGGCTGGGAACGCCGTGCTGGCGGAGCACCGCGACCGAGAGCAGCGTGTGGTCCCGACAGCAGCCGGCCACCCGGTCGACGGCCGGACGCTCGGCGGCGAGGGGCAGCGGGAATCGGGACTGGTCGGTGTCGAGGATGCGGTCCACCCAGCGGCAGTTCACCTCCTCCAGCCGGTCGGGCGGCAACTCGACGCCGCCGGCGCGGTAGTGGACGATCACGTTGCGGACGGTCGCCGCCACCGAGGCGATGTCGGCCGGGACGGCGTCGAGCAGCGCGGCATGACGACCGGGGTCGCTGTACGGGGAGTGCTGCCGATAGTCGTCGACGGTCATGCGACGAGTCTGCCGTCTCCCGCCGGGCCGGTGGGGCCAGGCGTCCTGCAATAGTGTCGACTGCCATGACAATCCCCGCGATCACCATCGCCACCCCGGCGGACCGCGACGTGGTGGTCGGTTCCCTGGTTGCCGCGTTCGTGAAGGACCCCGTCCTGCGGTGGCTGTTCCCCGACGAGGACACCTACCCCCCGTACGCCGCAGCCTTCTTCGGGCACCTCTTCGACAAGCGGGTGCACCACTCGTCGATCTGGACGATCGGCGCCGGCGCCTCCGTCGCCATTTGGGAGCCGCCGGCCGACCCGGCCACGGGCGGCCACGATGACCGGGGCGGCGGCTTCGCCGGTCATTTCCCCGCCGACGTGCTGGCCCGCGTGCAGGCCTACGACGACGCCGTGCACGCCGCCCTGCCAACCGCCCCGTTCTGGTACCTCGGCGTCCTCGGCACCCACCCCGACCACGCCGGACGCGGCTGGGGTCGGGCCGTCATGCGCGCCGGTCTGGCCCGCGCCGCCGCCGACGGCCTACCGACCGTCCTGGAGACGAGCAACCCGGCGAACGTCGAGCTGTACCGCCGCGCCGGCTGGGAGGTGGCGGGTCACCTGCCGGAGCCGGTGCCCACCTGGATCATGCGGCAGCAGCCCCTCTGACGGTCGGTGGGCGCGGGCGGTCGACCGGCGGCGCCGGGTCCGATCGCTCAGGGCGCTTGGCTGTCCGCGAAGATCCGTGCGTAGATCTCGTCGATGACGTCGTTCTTCGCGAGGCTGTAGTCGCGTGGTCGACCGGCGGTGTCGCGTGCCAGGCGTCGCTTCGCCACGGCGTACCGCTCCCGGTCGTCCGGATGCGCCCGCAACCAGTCGCGGAACAGTCGGTGCCGGACGGGCTCGGGCGCGCCCCTCGGCCAGACGTGCAGGTTGACGTCCTCCGCCGCGCTGAGGAGCATCCGGTGCCCGTGCCACCACGGCTCGCGCAGCACCAGTCGGTAGCCGAGCCGTTCCAGGGCGGGAAGGTAGCCGGGCTCGTCCGCGGTGTCCTCGACGAGCAGGTCGATGTCGATGACGGGCTTGGCCGCGAGGCCCGGCACGGCAGTCGACCCCACGTGCTCCACACCGATCGCCACGGCGCCGAGCGCCTCGGTGAGCAGCGCACGGACGCTCGCGTACCGCGGCGCCCAGGCCGGGTCGTGGTCCTCGACGACGACCGAGCGCCACGTCCGGGGCGGTTCGCCCACCAGGCCCGCGTCCACCTGATCAGGGGTGGCGTGGAATCGGCGTACGACGTCCTGCGGATATTCGGCCACGGCAGACCCTTCCGGGAGAAGCAAAGTCCGCCAGCGTACGCGGACTCAGTCCGGAACGTCGTCCCAGCCGGTGCCCGGCGGCAGGTAGCCGGCCACCGGGTTGTCCCGCAGGGCGTAGGCGAGGACCAGCAGGGCGTGCTTGTCCAACTCGGGCAGGCGGTCCATCGCGAACCACCGGACATCCAGCGACTCGTCGTCGTTGACCCGTGCCGTGCCGGCCACCACCCGGCACAGGAAGCCCAGGTTGAGGTATTCGCAACGGTCGCCGTTGGGGTACGTGTGCGGGTGCGAGACGGCGCTCGACATCCGCACCGGCGCCACGTCGAGGCCTGTCTCCTCGCGTACCTCACGCACCAGCGCGGTGGCCGGCTGCTCACCGGGCTCGACGAATCCGCTGATCACCGACCAGCGCCCGTCGTCGGCGCGCTGACCCAGCAGCAGCTCACCGGCGTCGTTGCGGATCACCGCGCTGACACTGGGCAGCCAGAGCAGGTCGTGCCCGACGTGTCTGCGCATCCCCACGATGTAGTCAGGTATCGCCACCGGGCGATCATAGGCCGCGACCCGGCCGCCAGGACCACGCCGCCGCCGTGCTCCAGCCCGGGTGAACACGGGTACCGGCTGCCAGCCTTGGCCGTTTTCTGGTGTTTTGCTCCCCCAGACGGAAAGCATATCTACTGTGGAGAAGGTCGGTGACTTGCGTGATCCGGTGGCGGCCGGCCGGTAGTCGGTGCACAGTGATTCCCATGACGGACAGTGAGCGTGGTGGGAAGTACTACTGGTGCACCCGGCACCACCGGGTCGAGACGGACGCCGACGTGTGCCCGGCGAAGCACGTCCTCGGTCCGTACGACTCGGCGGCCGACGCGGAGAACGCCCTGCAACGGGTGCAGGAGCGCAACGAAGCGTGGGATGCCGAGGACGCCCGTTGGGCCGGGGAGGACAGGTAGGCGGCGCGGGACGGCCCGCGCCGAGGCATTTCGTGCTCCGCGAGGACGCACGCGAGAGCACGCCCCCAAGGAGGGAACCACGATGGCCGAAGCACAGCAGGCCACCACCCGCCCGGCCGCCCGACGCACCACCGCGAAGAAGACCGCCGCGGCGGAGCGGAACACGGCGGCGAGCCGGACCACCCCCGTGCGCAAGTCCACCACGGGCGCCGCGAAGGCGCCGGCCCGCAAGGCGGCCGGCGGCGCGGGGCGTGCCCCGGCGAAGAAGACCACCACGGCGGCCAAGAAGGCGCCGGCGAAGAAGACCACCACCAAGACCACGACGGCGGCCAAGAAGGCCCCCGCGAAGAAGACCACCACCCGCAAGACGACCACCGCCGCGAAGCGGACCCCGGCGTCCGCGACGCGCAAGACCACCACCGCCGCGGCGAAGACCACGGGTACGGCGAAGAGGACCACCGCAGCGGCGAAGAAGACGGCAAGCGCCGCGAAGAAGACCACCTCGTCGGCGGCGAAGAAGACCACCGCCGCGGCGAAGGCGCCGGCGCGTAAGGCCGCGACCAAGGCGACCGCCGTGAAGAAGACCGCCGCGAAGAAGGCGCCAGCCAAGAAGGCGCCAGCGAAGAAGACGACGGCGAAGAAGACGACGGCGAAGAAGACAGCCTCCACCCGCCCGAGCGGCGGCGCCCGCAAGGCGCCGGCGAAGAAGGCTCCGGCCGCGAAGTCGACAGGCACCTCGTCGACGGCCGCCCGCAAGGCGGCGGCGAAGAAGGCGCCCGCGAAGAAGACAGCCGCGGCCAAGGCGCCGGCCCGCAAGGTGACCGCCCGCAAGTCGCCGGCCCGCCCGGCCGCCGCCCGGGCCACCACCGGCCGGGGTACGCGCAGCACCGCCCGGAAGGCGACCGGCTGAGCGTACGCCGCCCGTCGACCGTGGGGCTGTCGGAAGATCTCGGCCGGTCACCGGAAGCGGATCACCGACGGCGCTGTCAGGATTGACACGTGGTCATCCGACGCGTGCTCGCACCCCGCATCGACTTCGGCGCGCTGCGCCGCGAACTCGGCCTGCCCGAGGGCTTCCCGGCCGACGCGCAGCAGGAGGCCGACGAGGCGGCCGCGGCACCACCGCGGCCGCCCGTCGACCGCACCGACGTACCGTTCGTCACTGTCGACCCGGCCAGCTCGCGCGACCTGGACCAGGCGATGCAGCTCGCGCGCCGCGCGGGAGGCGGCTACCGGGTGCGGTACGCGATCGCGGACGTCGCCGCGCACGTCTCCCCGGGTGGCGCGTTGGAGGCGGAGACCTGGCGGCGTGGGCAGACCGTCTACCTGCCCGACGGCCACGTGCCGCTGCACCCGCTGACGCTCAGCGAGGGCGCGGCCAGCCTGCTGCCCGACGACGACCGGGCCGCCGTGGTGTGGACCATCGACCTGGACGCCGACGGCGGCACCGTGGCCGTCGAACTGGAACGGGCCCTGGTGCGCAGCCGGGCCAAACTCGACTACACAGGCGTGCAGGCAGCCGCGGACGCCGGACGGCTGCCCGAGCCGATCGCCCTGCTGCCGGAGATCGGCGATCTGCTGACCGTACGCGGGCTGCGCCGCGGCGCCATCAACCTGCCGCTTCCCGAGCAGGACGTGGAACCCGACGGCGACGGCTGGCGGCTGGTGCTGCGCGGCCCGGCCCCCATGGAGGAGTACAACGCGCAGATCTCCCTGCTGACCGGGATGGCCGCCGCCGACATCATGCTGGCCGGCCGGGTCGGCCTGCTGCGCACCATGCCGGCCCCGAAATCGGAGGCGGTGCAGCGGCTGCGCGCCGCCGCCGCGCCGCTCGGCGTGCACTGGCCCGACGGCGTCGGCCCGGGCGAGGTGATCGCCGGGCTGGACCCCGCCCAGCCGCGGGCCGCCGCGTTCATCGACCAGGCGGCCGAGTTGATGCGCGGCGCCGCGTACACCGCCTTCGACGGCGCGCTTCCCGAGCAGTCGCAGCACGGCGGGGTGGCCGCCGCGTACGCCCACGTCACGGCGCCGCTGCGGCGCCTCGCCGACAGGTACGCCACCGAGGTGTGCCTGGCCCTGCACGCGGGCCGTTCGGTGCCCGACTGGGCGCGTGAGGCCCTGACCCGGCTGCCCGAGGTGATGGCCAGCACCGACCGGACGGCCTCGGCGGCCAGCCGGGGAGCTGTCGAGCTGGCCGAGGCGGTGCTGCTGGCGGACCGGGTCGCCGAGGTCTTCGACGCGGCGGTCCTGGACGTCGACGCCCCGCCCAACGGTAAGTCCCGCCCCCGTCCGCCCGGCGGCACTGTCGCCCTGGACACCCCACCGGTACGCGCCCGCTGCCTCGGTGACCTGCCGCTCGGCGAGCGGGTCCGGGTCCGCCTGGTCACCGCCGACCCGGCGGCCCGCACCGTCCTGTTCGAGCTGGCCTGACCCGGCTCGCGGTTGCGGCCCTCCGGGGCAGCGGGGATTGTCACAGCACACGGCGCTGCTGCCGTGCCTGGTGGTTTGGAAGGATGATCCCATGGCATACGACGCGAGCACGCTGCCCGACGTGTCCGGGCTGACGGTCGGCATCATCGGTGGCACAGGCGACCAGGGACGGGGCCTCGCCTACCGGTTCGCGCGGGCCGGGCAGACGGTGCTGATCGGCTCCCGTTCCGCGGAGCGGGCCGCCGAGTCCGCCGCCGAGATCGCCGCCCTGCCCGGAATGCCGGCCGACGCCAGCATCACCGGCGCGGCGAACGACGAGGTGGCCCGGCGCAGCGACATCGTGATCATCGCGGTGCCGTGGGACGGGCACGCCGCAACCGTCGCCTCCCTCGCCGAGCCGCTCGCCGGCCGGATCGTCGTCGACTGCGTCAACCCGCTCGGCTTCGACAAGCAGGGCCCCTACGCGCTCACAGTCGCCGAGGGCAGCGCCGTTCAGCAGGCCGCCGCCCTCCTGCCCGACTCCCGGGTCTGCGCGGCGTTCAACCACGTCAGCGCCCCGCTGCTCGCCGACCCCGACGTCGACCGCATCGACCTGGACGTGCTGATCTGCACCGAGGACCGCGAACTGGTCGACGTGGTCGGCGCGCTCGCCGCCCGGATCCCCGGGATGCGCGGCATCTACGCCGGTCGGCTCCGCAACGCCCACCAGATCGAGGCGTTCACCGCCAACCTGATCGCCATCAACAAGCGCTACAAGGCCCACGCCGGCATCCGCGTCACCGACCTCTGACCGGACCGCCGCCACCCAGACTCGCTGGCCGGCGATTCGTCGTACCGGGTTTCGTTGTACCGGGTTTCGTCTGTCCGGCGTCGCGCGGCCTAGCGTTTGCGCGGCCCACCGTCGCGCGGCCTAGCGTTTGGGTGGCCCACCGTCGCGCGGCCCGGCGTTGCCGGTGGCCACGGGCACGCCAAGGCCGCTACTGCTGCGGCTGTTGGCGCGCGGCGTTGGACGCCCCGTCGGGCGGTCGTGCGTCGGGCGACGGGTGTCGGGCGGGTCCAGCTCCAATCGTCGGCTCGTCAGCGGCCAGGCCTCGGGGGTGGCCGGGTGTTGTGGCTGGTCGGCGGCCTACGCTCGTCGGTGGTAGTGATTGCGGCGGGGAACCTGCGTGGGGTCGAGCCAGGCGGGTGGGACGAACTCGGGTTGGCCGTCATGGCCGAGGTGGACGGTCCAGTCGCCGCGGTGGAGATGGCGGTGGTGGTGGCCGCAGAGCAGGACCGCGTTGGCGAGGCTGGTGGGCCCGCCGTCGGCCCAGTGCCGGATGTGGTGGGCGTCGCACCAGCGGGGTGGACGGTCACAGCCGGGGAAGGCGCAGCCTCGGTCGCGTAGGGCGAGAGCGCGCCGGAGCGGGCCGGTGAACAGGCGTCGTTGCCGGCCGACGTCGAGGACGTGACCACCGCCGCCGAGGACGGCGGGCAGGATGGCGGCGTCGCAGGCGAGCCGGCGCACGGTGTCGGGGGTGAGTGCGAGGCCGGTGTCCAGGCTGCCCGCGCCCAGCTGGCGGGTCAACGCGTGGTAGCCGGTGGTGACGACGATCTGGGCGGGGTCGCCGCCGTTCTCGGGCAGTTGGCCGGTGCGTAGGGCGAGTCGGCAGACCTCGGTGAGGGCGTCGTGGCGGCGTTGCCCGGCGGTGCGCTTGTCGTCGGGGTCCGAGGGCGCGGTGAGTGGGTCGAGGGCGGCACGCAGCACGGCGGCGGCCTCGGTGTCGAGGGTGCCGGTGAGGCGCAGCCGGCCGTCGGGCTGCTCGGAGAGGGTGAGGTGCCGGTCGCGGGTGGCGCGGCGGTCGTCAGCGTCGAGTGCGGCCCTGGCGGCGTGGTCGGCCAGGTCGGGAGCGACGTGGTCGAGGATGCGGGTGCCGAGTATGCGCAGCCGGACGGGGTCGAACTGGCCGGACCAGTCGACGAGGACGCCTACGGCCTTGTCGGCGGCCTGCGTGCCGGCGACATCCTGCACGGTCGCGACGGTGTCGGCGATGACTCGGGCCTGGTCGACGGTGATGTCCGCGCCGGCGAGGGCGCGTCGTACCCCGGGATTGCCGGTGTCGAGAGTGGCGGCGAGGTCGACCAGCCGGCGGGCGGCGGGCACGGTGAGGCGCAGTCGCTCGCGGAGCCAGACCGCGGTGGAGGACGCACCCTGGGCAATCGGCGTGCCGCGGCCGTCGAGTTCGCGGATCGCCGCCAGTTTCACGGCGGCGAGGCGCTGCTCGATGCGGTGTGCGGCGTCGAGCGTGGCGAGCAGGTCGGGCTCCGCCGCAGCCCAGATCGGTACGTCGGCGCAGGCGGCGATTGCCTCCTCCGCCTGCGCCAACGACTCCAACATGTCCTGACACTAGAACAAACGTACGACACTTTCAGTTACCAAGATCGATATGCGCCTGGCTGGAGGATCCGTTGGCGACCGACCAGCGGCGGATGCCGCGGCTGCCGAGCTTCAGGCCGTGCGGACCCGGCCACCGCTCCCGAGCGACCTGACCGGCAGCGGCCCGACCGGCAGCGACCCGGCCGGCAGCGGCCTGACCGGCAGCGGCCGAACATCCGCCGTCCCGGCGGCGTCGCCGACCGGGCGGGGAACACCCCCACTTAGGAGCCGCCCCCGGTCTAGAAGGTGTGTTCGGCGGCCGGGAACCCGCCGCCGCGCACCTCGTCGGCGAAGCGGCGGGTGGCGTCGGTGAGGGTGCCGGCAAGGTCCGCGTACCGCTTGACGAAACGTGGGGTCTTGCCGGTGCGCAGACCGGCCATGTCCTGCCAGACCAGCACCTGCGCGTCGGTCTCCGGGCCGGCCCCGATGCCCACCGTCGGGATCGGCAGCTCCGCGGTGATCCGCTTGGCCACCTCGCCGGGCACCATCTCCAGCACCACCGCGAAGGCGCCCGCCTCGGCGACCGCCCGCGCGTCGGCGAGCACCTCCTCGGCCGTGTCGCCCCGGCCCTGCACCCGGTAGCCGCCCAGGGTGTGCTCGCTCTGCGGGGTGAAGCCGATGTGCGCCATCACCGGGATGCCGGCGCCGACGATCGCGGCGATCTGCGCGGCGCAGCGACGGCCACCCTCCAGCTTCACCGCGTGGCAGCCACCCTCCTTCATGAACCGCACGGCGGTACGCAGTGCCTGGGCCGGACCCTCCTCGTACGAGCCGAAGGGCAGGTCGCCGACGATAAGCGACTGCCGGGTGGCCCGCACCACCGCCCGCACCAGCGGCAGCAGCTCGTCGGCGGTGATCGGCAAGGTCGTCTCGTAGCCGAACACGTTGTTCGCTGCCGAGTCGCCCACCAGCAGCACCGGCACGCCGGCCTGGTCGAAGATCCCCGCCGTGTACTGGTCGTACGAGGTGAGCATCGGCCACCGTTCGCCGCGCTCCTTGGCGGCGATCAGGTCGCGGGTACGGACCCGCCTGGTGGCCGGGCCGCCGTACAGGGCGGTCACCTCGTTCGCAGTGGACTCCACCATGACTGTCTCCTTCCTCGAGGCCGCCTGCGCGGTCCCCGGGTTCCACCGCGATCGTCGCACCGCAGGAGCGGGTCGCGGCAGGGCGCAGTGCAGGATGTCACTCCGGACGGTCAGCCCTTCTCGCGCCAGCGGTTGGTGATGGGCAGGCGGCGGTCCCGGCCGAACGCCTTCATCGAGATCTTCGCGCCGGGAGCCGACTGCCGACGCTTGTACTCGGCGGTATCCACCAGGCGGAGCACCTTGTCGACCACCGCCGGGTCGTGGCCCGACTCGACGAGCCCGTCGCGGCCCAGGTCACCGTCGACGTAGCCGATCAGGATCGGGTCGAGTACGTCGTAGTCGGGCAGGCTGTCGCTGTCCAACTGGCCGGGGCTCAGCTCGGCGCTGGGCGGCTTGCCGATCGAGTTCTCCGGGATCGGCGGGGTCTCGCCCCGGCGGGCGGCGTCCGTATTGCGCCACTTCGCGAGCCGCCACACAAGCGTCTTCCACACGTCCTTGATCGGGTTGAAGCCGCCCACCGAGTCGCCGTACAGGGTGGAGTAGCCCACCGCCAGCTCGCTCTTGTTGCCGGTGGTCAGCACCAGGTGCCCCTCCTGGTTCGACAACGCCATCAGGATGACGCCGCGGACCCGGGCCTGGAGGTTCTCCACCGCCACCCCGGACAGCGACAGGTTGGCCAGGAAGCCGTCCACCATCGGCTGGATCGGCTCGACGCGGTAGTCCAGTCCGGTGCGCTTGGCCAGGTCGGCGGCGTCCTCGCGGGAGTGTTCGGAGGAGTGCTGGCTGGGCAGCGACACCCCGACGACCCGGTCTCCGCCGAGGGCGTCGACGGCCAGGGCGGCCACCACCGCCGAGTCGATGCCGCCGGAGAGGCCGAGCACCACCGACGGGAAGCGGTTCTTGTTGACGTAGTCGCGCAGGCCCAGCACCAGCGCCTGCCACACCTCGGCCTCGTCGGCCACCGGCTCGATCAGCCCGCCGACGGCGGCCGGACCCGAGGGGGTGGGCGGGACACCGTCCACCGCGCCGCGGACGACCCGCAGGCCGGCGGCGGTCTGGGCGGCCGGCGGCTCGGTCGCGGCCGGCAGGTCGACGTCGTGGACGAGGAGGTGCTCGACGAACTGCGGGGCGCGGGTGAGCAGCTCCCCGTCGGCGCTCACGATCATCGAGTCGCCCTCGAAGACCAGCTCGTCCTGCCCGCCGATCATGTTGACGTACGCGATTGTGGCGTTCGCCTCGGCGGCCCGGCGGCGGACCAGCGGCAACCGGATGTCGTCCTTGTTCAGCTCGTACGGCGAGCCGTTGATGTTGACCACCAGGCCGACGCCCGCCTCCCGGGCGGCGGCGAACGGACCGCCGGCCTGCCACAGGTCCTCGCAGATCGTCAACGCCACGTCCACCCCGGCGATGCGCACCACGGTGAGCGTGTCGCCGGGGATGAAGTAGCGGTCCTCGTCGAACACGCCGTAGTTGGGCAGGTGGTGCTTGAAGTAGCGGGCGGCCACCGTGCCGCCGTGCAGGAGCGCGGCGGCGTTGCGGGCACCGTGGCCGGGCTCCGCGTCCCCGCTGATCTGCGGCGGCCCGTCGGCGTCGAGGTAGCCGACCACCACCGGCACCTCGCCGAGGCCGTCCGCGGCGAGGTCTGCGGCGAGCCGCTCCAGGGCCGCCCGGGACGCGGCGACGAAGGACCGCCGGAACACCAGGTCCTCGACCGGGTAGCCGGTGAGCATCATCTCCGGGAAGAGCACCAGCTGGGCACCGGCATCGGCGGCCTGGCGAGTCCAGCTGCGGACCAGGTCGGCGTTGCCGGCGAGGTCGCCGACGCTCGGGTTGACCTGGGACAGGGCGAGACGCAGGGTGGGCATGTCCTCATCTTGCCCCAGTCGTGTCGGAGTCATTCGGCGGTAGCGGCGCGTTCGACGGCGGCGTCTCCGACCGTCGGGCGGGACACGAGGGGACGGCGGGCGGCGGTTCGCGTAACGTCTGCGTAACCGGGCCCGGGAACACTGGGCGGTCAGGTCGGGTAGAGCCCGGCCAAGGCGGACAAAAGAGTGTCGCGAGGGGTTGGGGAAGTGGACCGTCAGCAGGAGTTCGTCCTCCGTACGCTGGAAGAGCGGGACATCCGGTTCGTCCGGCTGTGGTTCACCGACGTGCTGGGCACGCTCAAGAGCGTCTCGGTGGCCCCCGCCGAGCTGGAGTCGGCCTTCGAGGAGGGCATCGGCTTCGACGGCTCGGCGATCGAGGGCTTCGCCCGGGTCTTCGAATCGGACATGGTGGCCATGCCCGACCCGACCACCTTCCAGGTCTTCCCGTTCGAGGGTGGGGTCAGCGGCGAGAGCGCCAGGATGTTCTGCGACATCCTGCTGCCCGACGGCAGCCCGTCCTGGGCCGACCCGCGGCACGTGCTGCGCCGCGCGCTCTCCAAGGCCGCCGAGAAGGGCTTCACCTTCTACACCCACCCCGAGATCGAGTTCTTCCTGCTGGAGAACGGCCCGCAGGACGGGTCCGTGCCGACGCCCGTCGACACCGGCGGCTACTTCGAGCACACCACCCACGCAGTGGCCCGGGACTTCCGCCGCCAGGGCGTGCTGGCGCTCGAGCGCATCGGCATCTCGGTGGAGTTCAGCCACCACGAGGTCGCGCCCGGCCAGCAGGAGATCGACCTGCGGTACGCCGACGCGCTCACCACCGCCGACAACATCATGACCTTCCGGCACGTGGTCAAGGAGGTGGCGCTCTCCACGGGCGTGCAGGCCAGCTTCATGCCCAAGCCGTTCACCGACCAGCCGGGCAGCGGGATGCACACCCACCTGTCGCTGTTCGAGGGCGAGCGCAACGCGTTCCACGACTCGGGCGACCCGATGAAGCTGTCCAAGGTGGCGAAGTCGTTCATCGCCGGCCTGCTGATGCACGCCCGCGAGTACACGGCCGTCACCAACCAGTGGGTCAACTCGTACAAGCGGCTGTTCCCGCAGCACCTGCCGGACCGCATCACGGAGAGCCCGGCGTACGTCTGCTGGGGTCACCTGAACCGCTCCGCGCTGGTCCGCGTGCCCGCGTACGGAAAGCCGAACTCGGCAAGGGTCGAGGTCCGCTCGCCGGACTCGGCGGCCAACCCGTACCTGGCGTTCGCGGTGCTGCTCGGCGCCGGCCTCAAGGGCATCGAGGAGGGGTACGAGCTGCCGCCGGGCGCGGAGGACGACGTGTGGTCGCTGACCAGCGCCGAACGCCGCGCCATGGGGTACGAGGCGCTGCCGGAGAACCTGGCCGAGGCGATCGACGTGATGGCCGAGTCCGAGCTGGTCGCCGAGGTGCTCGGCGAGCACGTCTTCGACTTCTTCCTGCGCAACAAGCGGGCCGAGTGGGAGCAGTACCGCCGCGAGGTCACCCCGTACGAGCGGCAGCGCTACCTGGCGCTGTAACGCCGGGGCTGACGCGGTTGCGCGCTGCCGCTATCGTCTCGATCACCGCGCCGGTACCCCTTCCGGGCGGAGAGTCGGGAGGCAGTCGGTGCTGGAGGATCTGCTCAGCGGTGCCTGGCAGAGCGTCGTGTTCGGGATCGTCGGCGTGGGGCTGATGGCGGCCGGGTTCGGCCTGGTCGACCTGCTCACGCCGGGGCGGTTGCGGGACCTGATCTGGGTGGACCGCAACACCAACGCGGGGCTGCTGCTCGCCGCCAACCAGCTCGGCATCGCCGGGATCGTCTTCACGGCGATCCTGACCAGCTACAGCGACTTTGGTAAGGGCCTCGCCTCCACCGTGGTGTTCGGGCTGCTCGGGCTGGGCATCATGGCGCTGGCCTTCTTCGTGCTCGACCTGCTCACCCCCGGCAAGCTCGGTGAGGTCATCTGCTCACCCGAGCCGCATCCGGCGGCCCGGGTCAGCGCCGCCACCCACTTCGGCGCAGCGCTCATCGTCTGCGCCTGCATCGCCTGAGCGCGTTCGTCGTACCCCGGCCGTAGCGTGCCGGGCATGAACCGTACGGACCGGCTCTACGCCCTGGTCGAGGAGTTGCGGGCGGTGTCGCCGCGTCCGCGCAGCGCCCGCTGGCTGGCGACCCGCTTCGAGGTGAGCAGCCGGACCATCGAACGGGACATCGGCGCCCTCCAGGAGGCGGGGGTGCCGATCTGGGCCGAGCCGGGGCGCACCGGCGGCTACACGCTGGACCGCGCCCGCACCCTGCCACCGGTCAACCTCACCCCGGCCGAGGCGGTGGCGATGGCGGTCGCGCTGCACCGGCTCGCGGGCACGCCGTTCGCCGGGCCGGGTGGCACCGCGCTGCGCAAGCTGGTGGCGGTGCTTCCGGCCGCCGAGGCCGCCGAGGCGCACCGCCTCGCCGGCCGGGTGCACCTGGTCGGCGACGGGCCGGCCACGCCCGTCCCGGCCATCGTCGCCGACGCGGTGTCCGCGAGGCGGGTGCTGCGCATCGGGTACGCCGACCGCGACGGCGCGGGTTCGGTCCGCGACGTCGAGCCGGTGGGCTACCTCGGCAACCACCGGCACTGGTATCTGGTGGCCTGGTGTCGGCTCCGCGGCGAGCTGCGCTGTTTCCGGACCGACCGGATCCGGATGGTCCGGGCGCTGTCCGAGGTGGTGTCCCGGGAGTGGCACCCGACGGATCTCGACATTCCGCACGAGCGGGTCCGGTCGGTGAGCCTGGTCTGACCCCCGTCAGGTGATCCGGAAACACCGACAGGACGGTGTCGCGCACGGGCCCGAGACTGCTCCAGACGACGGCCGAACGGCCGGCTTTGGAAACACTGGAGGCAGTACATGTCCACGACGCCCATCACCTGGTTCGAGTTCGGCACCGACCGGCCGGAAGAGGCGCAACGGTTCTACGGAGAGCTGTTCGGCTGGACCTTCGAGCAGCAGGGCCCGTCGTACCGTGTGACCGGCGCCGGTGGCGACACCGGGATCGGCGGGGCGATCCGGACCATCAGCGACGACGCACCGAACTACGCGGCGTTCTACGCCGAGGTGGCCGACGTCGCGGAGACCTGCCGTCGGGCCGAGGCGGCCGGCGGCACGGTGCTGGTGCCACCGGCCACGACGCCGAGCGGCCTGGTCCGCGCCCAACTGCTCGACCCGGTCGGGAACCGGGTGGGACTGTTCGCGCCCCCACCCGCGCAGGCCTGAGCCCCGGCCCGGCGGCCCGCTGTGGCCAACGGGCCACGCGGGCCGTCGGCGCCGGTCCGCCGCGCTGATCGACTCCGGTCGCCGAGCGGTGTCCAGCGAGCTGACCGACTCCAGTCGCCGATGTGGCGGTGTCCAGGCGTACGGACACCGCCACATCGGCGAAACGGTATGGATCAAGCCGGGATCACGCGCCGGGCGTGGCCTCCGGGGCGTCCTGCTGGTCGGAGCCCTTCGGGGCGCCGGCGGGGCCGCCCTTGTCGCCCTGCCCGTCCTTGGCACCGGGCCCGCTCCTGTCGCCGTGGCCAGCCGGGCCGCCCCGGTGACCCGGGCCGCCCTTCTCGCCGGGGCCGGGAAATACGCCGGCCTCGACGGCCTTGGCGATGGCGTCGGCCTGCTCCTGGGTGATCTTGCCGCCCTGGACTGCCTGGTCCAGCCGCTCCTTCAGGGCGGCCTGGCGGTCCTCGGCGGACGGGCGCTGCGGCCGGTCGGCCGGCTTGTGCTCCTCGCGCAGCTTCTCCAGCGCGGCGGTCACCTTCTCGGTGGGCACACCCAGCTCCTGGGCGAGCTTCTCGGCGAACTCACCCTGCCGGTCCTGCTTCTGCTCGGCGCTGCTGGCGCTCGGCGTCGGGGTGCCCCCGTCAGCGGCGAACGCCATCGTGGGGGCGGCGATCCCCACGCCGAGCACACCGGCGGCGGCCACGCTGGCCAGCAGGTGCTTCTTCGACATCGTGCGGAACATCAGTCCTCCAGATTGTCGTTGGTGCTGCGATGACGTCACCGACAGTGACCAGCGAGGCTGGGCGCAACCCATGGCGACCCTGTCAGCGGGCTGGCAATCCGGCTCGGCAGCCGGACAAACAGGTTGCGACGTCGCCGTCCGTACGGTCAGGGTGGGAAAGCCCCGACGAAAGGATCACGCCTCGTGACGACCGCCGAGATTCGGGAGATCCCGCTCGCCGAGCCGGGCGCCGGCCCGTACGGCATCACGCCCGGCCCCGACGGCGCGCTCTGGCTGACGCTCGCCCACGGTGGCGCGATCGCCCGCCTGGGGGTCGACGGCGCGGTACGGACCCACCCGCTGGACCCGGCAGGTGGTCGACCGCTGATCATTACCGCCGGTCCGGACGGCGCGCTCTGGTTCACCCGCTCCGGTGATGACCGGATCGGCCGGATCAGCGTCGACGGCGACCAGCGCACGGTCGCCCTGCCGGCCGGCACGGGGCCGGGCGGTATCGCCACCGGCCCGGACGGCGCGCTCTGGTACGCAGGCATGACCTCCGACACGATCGGCCGGGTGGACACCGACGGAGGCGTCGAGGTGTTCCCGCTACCCGCGACTGGCGCGTTCGCCTCGATGATCACCGCCGGGCCGGACGACGCGCTCTGGTTCACCCTCAACCAGGCGAACGCGATCGGCCGGATCGACCTCGACGGCAAGGTCACCCTGCACCCACTGCCCACCGGAAACGCCGGCCCGGTCGGCATCGCCCCCGGTGGCGACGGCGCCATCTGGTTCGTGGAGATCACCGCCGGTCAGCTCGGCCGGGTCACCCCGGACGGCGAGGTGACCGAGATCCCGCTGCCGGACCGGGCGGCCCGGCCGCACGCCATCGTGGCCGACCCGGCCGGCGGCGCCTGGTTCACCGAGTGGGGGGCCAACCGGATCGGCCACCTCGACCCCACCGGACAGATCGAGAGCTACCCCCTGCGAACCCCCAACGCGGAACCCCACGGCATCACGGTCACCACCGACGGCGTCTGGGCCGCCCTGGAGATCGGCGCGGTGGCCCACCTGACCCCAGCCGCGTGATCAAGAGGTTCGCGTCAGTTCCGGCCCGGATTCTGACGCGAATCTCTTGATCACCGGGGGTCAGCGGACGGCGGGGGAGACGGTCAGGGTTCCGGTTTCGGTGTCCAGGGTCGCGCTGGTGCCCACCGGGACGGTCAGTTGGTCGGGGCCGTGGCCGATGGGGAGGCCGCCGAGAACGGGTACGCCCAGGTCGCCGAGGCGTTCGGTGAGGACGTCCACGATCGTGGTGTCCCAGCCGTCCCCGCAGTCGGTGAACTGCCCGAGCGCCACCCCGGCCAGCCCGTCCAGCGCGCCGGCCCGGCGCAGCTGGGTGAGCATCCGGTCGACCTTGTACGGAGGTTCCTGCACGTCCTCGATCAACAGCACCGCCCCGGTCAGGTCGGGCAGGTCCGGGGTGCCGATCGACGCGACGATCATGCACAGGTTTCCGCCGAGCAGGGTGCCGGTGGCCTGACCCGGGACGCGGACGGCGAAGGTGTCCTCGCCCGGCACGGCGCTGACCGTCACCTCCCCGGTGGTCATCAGGGCGGCGTGCAACGACTCGGCCGAGCGCAGCGGGGTGCGCTCGTCCCGCCAGGCGGCGCCCGGGCCGTGCACGCCGGCCAGCCGGGCGCCCCGCCACAGCGCGAACTGCAACGCGGTGATGTCGGAGAAGCCGGCCACCACCTTCGGGTCGCGGCGCACGGCCGCCATGTCGATGGCGTCGACGATCCGCTGGACGCCGTAGCCGCCCCGGGTGCAGATCACCCCCCGGATCTCCGGGTCGGCGAAGGCCGCGTTCAGGTCGGCGGCGCGTACGTCGTCAGTACCGGCCAGGTAGCCGTGCCGGGCGTACGCGTTCGGCGCCGGCACCGGCCGCAGACCCCAACCGGTGAGCAGCTCCACCCCTCGTGCCACCCGCTCCGGCGACGTCGGCCCGGACGGTGACACGAGTGCCACCGCGTCACCCGGGCGCAGCACCGGTGGGCGGACGACTGCCGAATCCTCGCTGATCACAACCGCAGAGCCTAGCCACACCGTCAGCGAACGGCGGCGCCCGGCGGCCGGACCCGTGGCGGGGCGTGGCCCTGCGCGGCGAACCCGCTAGCCTCGACGGGTGGCAACCGCGCTGGTGATCGAGAACGACCCGACGGATGACGCCCGCCGGCTGGGTGAGTGGCTGACCGAGGCCGGGCTGGAGCTGTGGGTCGTACGCCCACACGCCGGCGACGAGCTGCCCGCCGACCTGGACGGGTACGCGGCGCTCGTGGTGCTCGGCGGCGACCAGCAGGCGTACCCGCTGCCGGACGGCTCGCCCGGCGCGCCGTGGTTCCCCGCCGTGGAGGGCCTGCTGCGCAAGGCGGTCCGCTACCGGGTGCCCACCCTGGCCGTCTGCCTGGGCGCGCAGCTGCTCGCCACCGCGCACGCCGGCCTGGTCGAGCGGAGCCCGTCCGGGCCGGAGATCGGCCCCGGCGTGGTCGGCCGGCGCGACGCCGCCGAGAACGACCCGCTGTTCCGGTACGTGCCGCTGATTCCGGACGTCCTGCAGTGGCACTCCGACGAGATCACCGAACTGCCCCGGGGCGCCACCCTGCTGGCCGCCTCCACCCGCTACCCCCATCAGGCGTTCCGGCTCGGTGACCGGGCGTGGGGCCTGCAGTTCCACATCGAGTGCGACACCGCGATGATCGCCGACTGGGCCACCGACTCGGCCCAGCTCGCCGAACTGGGGTACGACCCCGAACTTGTCGTCGCGGCGTGCGACTCGGTGATGGTGGACGTCGAGGAGGTCTGGCAGCCGTTCGCCGCCCGGTTCGCCGCCCTCGCGCTCGGCGAGCTGGACGACAGTACGGTGCGGCGGGGCCTGCCGCTGCTCGGGCACTGATGAGCCGGCCGACCAGGGCGCCGGGCCGGCTCGCCCGCTACGGTTTCGGCACCGCCGACGGCGACGGCGGGGCGCGTGCCGCCGACCTGCTCGGCCCCGACGGGCTGGGGCTGTGGCGACCGGACGAGCAGGAGCCGGTCGACGAGCCGGCCGCCGAACTGCTGGCCGCGCTGTCCCGGGCCGCCGACCCGGACCTGGCGCTGCGCCAACTGCACCGCATCGTCGAAACCGAACGACGCACGACAGGCGACACCGCGTCGGCGCTGCTCGCGGACCTGCACGCCGATCCCGGCCTGCGACGGCGGGTGATCGCGGTGCTCGGCGCCTCGTCGGCGCTCGGCGACCACCTGGTGGCGCACCCCGAGCACTACCAGGCGCTGCGTACCGCCCCGGACGGGCTCGCGCCCACCGCCGAGGGCCGGCTGGAACCCGCAGGCGACGGCAACCCGGTGGCGGTGCTGCGGGCCGCGTACCGGCTGGCGTTGCTGCGCATCGCGGCGGCCGACCTCACCGGTGGGCGCGGCCTGGAACAGACCATGGCCGCGCTGTCCGCGCTTGCCGACGCGACGCTTGCCGCGGCGTACGAGATCGCCGTCGACGAGCTGGCCGAGGGCACCGGACGGCCCCGGCTGGCGGTCGTGGCGATGGGCAAGTGCGGCGGCGGCGAACTGAACTACGTCTCCGACGTGGACGTCATCTTCGTGGCGGCCGAGGACGCCGACCTGCCCGCCGCGACCCTCGTGGCGACCCGGCTGATCCAGATCTGTGGGCTTGTCGCGTGGCCGGTGGACGCGGCGCTGCGCCCGGAGGGCAACCGGGGCCCGCTGGTGCGTACCCTCGCCAGCCACCTCGCCTACTACCGCCGGTGGGCGCGCACCTGGGAGTTCCAGGCGCTGCTCAAGGCCCGCCCGGCCGCCGGTGACCTGCCGCTGGCCCAGGAGTGGATCGACCAGCTCGCGCCGTTGGTGTGGCGGGCGGCCGAGCGGCCCGAGGCGGTCGAGGACGTCCGCGCGATGCGTCGCCGGATCATCGACCACATCCCGCCCAAGGAGCTGGAACGCGAGATCAAGCGCGGTCCCGGCGGGCTGCGCGACATCGAGTTCGCCGTCCAGTTGCTGCAACTGGTGCACGGGCGCGGCGACGAGACGCTGCGGGCGCCGGGCACCCTCCCGGCGCTGCGGGCGCTCGTCGCCGGAGGCTACGTCGGTCGCGCCGACGGCGAGGCCCTGCTGCGCGGCTACCGCTTCCTGCGCAGCGTCGAGCACCGGCTGCAACTACAGGGCCTGCGGCGTACGCACACCGTGCCCACCGAGCCGGCCGCGCTGCGCTGGCTGGCCGCCGCGCTGGGTTTCACCGCCACGCCGGGGCGCAGCGCCGTGGAGAGCTTCCGGGCCGAGTGGGTCACCCACGCCGCCGAGGTACGCCGGCTGCACGCCAAACTGCTCTACCGGCCGCTGCTGGAGTCGGTGGCCCGGGTCCCGGCCGACGGGCTGCGGCTCACCCCGGAGGCGGCCCGGCACCGCCTGGAGATCCTCGGGTTCGCCGACCCCGCCGGGGCGCTGCGCCACCTCCAAGCGCTCACCGGCGGGGTGAGCCGCACGGCGGCCATCCAGCGGACCCTGCTGCCGGTGCTGCTCAGCGAGTTCGCCGACGCGCCGGAACCGGACCGGGGGCTGCTCAACTACCGCAAGGTCTCCGACAAGCTGGGCAGCACACCCTGGTACCTGCGGCTGCTGCGCGACGGCGGCCCGGTGGCCCGGCGGCTGGCCCGCGTCCTCGCCCTGTCCCGGTACGTCGCCGACCTGCTCGCCCGCGACCCGGAGGCGCTGCGGCTGCTGGCCGAGGAGAACGAGCTGGCACCGCGCTCCCGCGAGGTGCTGCGCGAGGGGTTCCTGGCGGCGGCGGCCCGGCACACCGATCCGGTGGAGGCGACAAGCGCGGTGCGGGCACTGCGGCGTCGGGAACTGGTCCGGGTGGCGTGCGCCGACGTGCTCTGCCGCGCGGGCGCGCTCGCACCCGCACCCACCCGCGCGGACGGCGCGAAGCGGGCACCCGGGCTGTCCGACATCACCGAGGTCGGCACGGCGCTCTCCGACGTCACCGACGCCACACTGGCCGCCGCACTGCGGGCCGCCCAGGCAAGCCAACCGGCACCGGAAGGGCTGCGGTTCGCCGTCATCGGCATGGGCCGGCTCGGCGGGTACGAGTCGAACTACCTCTCCGACGCCGACGTGCTCTTCGTCTACGACCCGCCCGCCGGCGGCAACGAGAGCGCCGCCAGCGCCGCCGCGCACGGCATCGCCGAGGAACTGCGCCGGCTGCTCGGCGTACCCGCCCCCGACCCGCCGCTCGGCGTCGACGCCGACCTGCGTCCGGAGGGCCGGCAGGGTCCGCTGGTGCGCAGTCTCGCCGCGTACGCGCAGTACTACGCCCGCTGGTCCCGCGTGTGGGAGGCGCAGGCGCTGCTGCGTGCCCGGTTCGTCTGCGGCGACGCCGACCTGGGCGCCGAGTTCGAGGCGATGATCGACCCGGTGCGCTACCCCGCCGACGGGCTGACCCGCGAACAGGTCGTCGAGATCCGCCGGATCAAGGCCCGCGTGGAAACCGAGCGGCTGCCCCGGGGCGCCGACCCGGCCACCCACACCAAGCTGGGCCGGGGCGGGCTCGCCGACGTGGAGTGGGCGGTGCAGCTCGTCCAGCTCCGGCACGCCGGCGCGAATCCGGCGCTGCGCGGCACGCGTACCCTCGACGCCCTCACGGCCGCCGCCGAGGCGGGCCTGGTCGACCCGGCGGACGCCGCGGAGATGGCCGCCGGCTGGTCCCTGGCCGCGCAGGTCCGCAACGCGTTGATGCTGGTCCGGGGTCGGGCCGGTGACCAGCTGCCCCGGCACGGGGTGGAGCTGGCCGGGGTGGTCCGGCTGCTCGGCCGCGACGACCCGGGGGAGTTCCTCGACGAGTACCTGCGCACCGCCCGCCGCTCCCGAGCCGCCACGGAACGTGTCCTCGATGCCTGACGCGTCGACGCGCCCGGCCGGACGGTATGCCGGCTGGGCGGCGGCGACAGCTGTCGCGGTGGTGCTCGCCGTCGCGTTCCTGCTCGCGCCGCCGATGGGCACCGACCTCGCCGCCCAGGTGGCCCGCGCCGGGTTCGCCGACCGGTACGGTGCCACGCCGATCGACCTCGGCTGGTACGGCGGTGTCAACCAGTACGGCTACAGCCTCTTCACGGCCAGGTGGGGTGCGCTGGTCGGGGTGCGCCCGCTGGGGGCTCTCGCCGCCGTGCTCGGCGCCGCCGCGCTGGCGTGGTTGTTCGCCCGCAACCGGGCCCGCCGGCCGATGCTGGCCGGTGTCCTCGGCGCCGTGGTGCTGGTCGGCAATCTGGCCAGCGGTCGGATCACCTTCGCCGTCGGACTGACGTTCGGTCTGCTGGCGCTCTGCGCGGTAAGCGCGGAACGCCCGCCACGCTGGCTGAGGCTGGTACTCACCGCCGGATGCGCCGCCCTGGCCACGGCGGCGAGCCCGGTCGCCGGCCTGTTCACCGGCCTGGCCGGCGCGGCGCTGCTGCTGTCCGCCCTGCGCACCGGCGCCGGGCCGGGCCGCCCGCTGCCCGGTGGCTGGCGGATCGACCGCCCAGTCGCCGAGGGGCTCGTCCTGGCCGTGGCGCCCGCCGTCACGCTGGCACCTGTCGCGGTCCTCTTCGGCAACGGCGGCACCCAGCCGTACTCGGCCGAGTCGATGCGGATCAACGTCGCGCTCGCGGTGCTGGTGGCGGTCGTGCTGCCGCGCCGCCGCCGGGTGCTGCGCATCGGCGCGGCGCTCACCGTGCTGCTCCTGGTCGGCGCGTACTACGTGCCCAGCCCGATCGGCTCCAACGCGCTGCGACTGCCGATGCTGTTCGCCCTGCCCGTGCTCGCCGGGTACGCCGCGCTGCCCGGTCCGTGGCTGGCCGGGCTGCTCGCCGCCACCGTGTGGTGGCAGTCGCCGGTGATGACGAGCGACGTGACCCGCGCCGGCTCGCCGGAGAGCGCCGCGGGCTTCTACCGGCCGCTCGTCGCCGAACTGGACAGGCGGCAGCCGGTCGGGCGGGTCGAGGTGGTGCCACTGCGGGACCACTGGGAGTCCGCGTACCTACCGCCGACCGTCCCCCTGGCCCGCGGCTGGGAACGCCAGGTCGACAGCGACCGCAACGCGCTGTTCTACGACGGCAGCCTTGACGCGCGGACGTACGAGACGTGGCTCCGCCGCGAGGCGGTGACCCACGTGGTGCTGGCCCCGGACGCTCCCACCGACAGGTGGGGCCGCGACGAGGCCGCGCTGATCCGGGCCGGCCTGCCCTACCTGCGGGAGGTCTGGAGCGACCCGACCTGGCGGATGTACGCAGTGGTCGACCCGACACCGCTGGTCGGCGCCCCGGGGCAGCTCGTCACCGCCGACCGCGGCTCGGTCCGCCTGACCGCCGCGCCAGGCGACGTGCCGGTGCGGGTGCGCTGGTCACGCTGGCTGTCGCTGACCGGCCCGGACGGCTGCGTACGCCCCGGCGCGGACGGGTGGACCGAGGTGCGGGTCCGTGCGGCAGGCGACTACACGGTGTCCAGCGGACTCACGCCGGCGAACCACTGCTGACGGTGCTGCCGTCGTCCCCCGACCGAGGTGCTGGCAGCATGTCGGGCGTGCCTTCCCACCTCGCGCGCTGGACCGGCCTGGCCGGCTCGACGCTGCTCGCGATCTCCGCCTACCTCGGAGGCGCGTTCCCCAGCGGCCCGCTGCGCAGCACCCCGGTCAGCATCTGGCAGGGGCCCCACGGCCCGCTGATCCTCGCCGCCTGGGCGGTAGGCACCGGCCTCATGGCGTACGCCTGGTGGGCTCTGCGCGACGGAGGCCCGTCGACGCGGTGGGCACTGGTCACCGTGGGGCTCTGGCTGCTGCCGTTGCTCGTCGCGCCGCCGTTCGGCAGCCGCGACGTGTACGCGTACGCCTGCCAGGGCGCCAGCTTCGTCGGCGGCGTCAGCCCGTACGAGCAGGGCGTCTCCGCGCTGCCCTGCCCCTGGCTGGACAGCGTGTCGGTGATCTGGCGCGACACCCCGGCGCCGTACGGGCCGCTCTTCGTGCTCGTCGCGGGCGCGGTGGTCAAGATCACCGGCTCGTTGACCGCCAGCATCGTGCTGTTCCGGGCACTGTCGCTGATCGGCGTGGTGCTGACCGCGTGGGCGCTGCCCGCCCTGGCCCGCCGGGCCGGTGTGCCGCCCCAGCGGGCCGTGTGGCTGGCACTGGGATCCCCGCTCGTCGCCGCGCACCTGATCGGCGGCCCGCACAACGACGTGTTGATGCTCGCCGCGCTGGTCGGCGGGCTGGCCGTCGTGGCATCCCACCCGGGCCGTCGCGCCATGCTGCTGGTCGGCGGGTTGCTCCTGGGACTCGCGGTGGCGATCAAGGTGACCGCCGTGGTGGTGGTGCCGTTCGCCGCGCTGGCGGCCACCGCCGGACCGTACCGGCTCCGGACGCTGATCCGCGACGGCGGCTGGGTGGTCGCCGGCGCTGCCGTGTCCGTCGTGGGGGTGACGGTCCTCGGCGGCCTGGACTTCGGCTGGGTCGGCGGACTCTCCCAGGGCGGCGCAGCCGTCGCCTGGACCTCCCCGTCGACCGCCGTCGGGCAGACCGTCGGCTACGTCGCGGCGCTGTTCGGCGGGCACATCGACGCGCTGCCGGTGACGCGCGGCATCGCCGTTGTCATCCTGGCCGTGCTGCTCGTCTGGCTCTGGTGGCGGGCCCGCACCCGCGACCCCCTGCACCACGCCGGCCTCGCGCTAGCCCTCACCGTCGCGCTCGCCCCCGTCGTGCACCCCTGGTACTGGACGTGGCCGCTGGTCGTGCTGGCCGCCACCGCCCGACGGACCGGATGGTTCATCGTCGTCGCGCTCGTCGCCTCGTTCCTGGTGCTGCCCGACGGCACCGGCCTGCCCCGCTACACCAAGACCGTCGGGGCGCCACTGATGACGCTGTTGGTGATCGTGCTTGTCGTCCGATTGGTACGGTCGGCTCGGGCGGCCCGTCAGCCGGTCGCCGCCGACTGAGGGAAGGTGCGCCGGTGACCGCTCCCGGTGCCTCGCCCGCCAGGTACGCGGGCCTGCTCGGCGCCGTTCTGCTCGCCGTGGCCGGCCGGTTCGGCGGGGCCCTGCCCGACGCCGTTCCGCTGGGCGTGACACCCCTGTCGATCTGGCGAGCCCCGAACGGCCCGGCCACGCTCACCTGCTGGCTGGCCGGCACCGCGCTGCTGGTCGGCGCATGGTGGTCGCTGCGCGGGGGAGCACCGTCGGCCCGGTGGGCGTACGTCACCGCCGGACTGTGGGCACTGCCACTGCTCGTCGCGCCGCCGCTGGGCAGCCGGGACGTCTACTCGTACGGCTGCCAGGGCTGGACGTACGCGCATGGCGTCGACCCGTACGCCGTCGGGGTGGCCGCGGCCGGCTGCCCGTGGGTGGAGACGGTGGCGCCGCTCTGGCGGGACACCCCGGCGCCGTACGGGCCGGTGTTCGTCCTGCTCGCCGCACTCGCGGTGCACCTCGGCGGCGGGCTCACCGGGACGTTGGTGCTGCTACGGGTCACCGCAGTGGCAGGGCTGCTGCTGGCCGCGCTCTGTCTGCCCCGACTGGCCCGGGCGCTCGGAGTGCCAACTCGACGGGCGGTCTGGCTGCTGCTGGCCTGCCCGCTCGTCGGCGTACACCTGGTGGCCGGCGCGCACAACGACGCCGTGATGCTGGGCCTGCTGCTGTGCGGACTGCTGGTGGTGGTCCGTCGGCCCGGCCGGCCGGCGGCGCTGCTGCTCGCCGGGGCGCTGCTCGGTCTGGCGGTGACGGTGAAGGCAAGCGCCGTGGTGGTGGTGCCGTTCGCCGTGCTGGCCGGAGTGCGGGGCCGCTGCACCGTACGGGCGCTGCTGCGCGACGGCGGCTGGCTCACCGGCGGGCTGCTCGGCGCGGTGCTTGCCGCGTCGGCGCTGTCCGGTCTCGGGTTCGGCTGGGTAGGCGGGCTCACCCGCAGCGGCGACTCCGAGCAGTGGACCTCGCCGCCCACCGCCGTCGGATTCGTCGTGGACTACGCCGGCGAGCTGATCGGCCGGAACCCGCAGGCGGTGCCTGTGGTTCGGGCGGTGGCGCTGCTGCTGCTCGCCGGGGTGCTGGCGGTGCTCTGGTGGCGGGCCTGGCAGCCGCTGCACCGATCCAACGACGCCCGGCGGGTCGACGGAGCGGGCGTCGATGGGGCGCGGCTCGATGGGGCGCGGCTCGATGGGGCGCGGCTCGACGGGGCGTGTGTCGACGGGGAGCGGGTGGAGGTGGTGCGCTCCCGGGTGGCGCTGCACGGCGCGGCGCTGGCACTGGTCGCCACAGTCGTCCTGTCCCCGGTCTTTTACCCCTGGTACGCGACCTGGCCGCTGGCGCTGCTCGCGCTCACCGCCGCCCGGACGACGTGGTTCGTGCTCCCGGTCGCCGCGGCGACCGTCCTGGTGCTGCCCGACGGCACCAACCTGGCCCGCTTCACGAAGGCCCCGGGCGCGGTGGCGATGACCGCCCTGCTCCTGACCGTCCTCGTTCGCACCACCCGCCGCAGTCGTCGTTGATCATGAGGTTGACGGGGCAACCTGGACGGAATGCCTCGCCAACCTCATGATCGTCATCGTCGTGCGGCTCAAGATCGTGCTCGAACATGGATGTAGTGGCGTCCTGCGGGTTCGAGACCACTACATCCAGGATCGAGCACGATCTTTGGGCCCGGCCCGGCCCGGCCCGGCCCGGCCCGGGTGGGGCGGGGTGGCGCGCAGCGGAGCGGGGTGAGGGGTGCGGCGCGGCGGGGATGTGGTCAGGCTCGCGCGCCGCAGGTGGGGCAGGGTTGGCGGGTGGAGGCCCGGCGGGAGCGAAACAGGACGGTCAGGAGCAGGACGGCAGGGCCGACGATCGCGACGGCCCCAGCGGTCACCGCCAGTTCCGCGAAGGTGATGCCGCCCTGTCCCGGGCCGAAGCTGTCAGCCAGGCCGGGCACCGCCAGGAAGCCGGCGGGGGTGAGCAGTGTGACGAGCGCCCAGCCACCGCGGGTGTCCCCGCCCAGCGCCAGACCCGCAGCCAGCAGAGCCCCGACGAGCAGCAACAGCCCGCCGACGGTGGGCAGGAAGATCTCCAGGGTGGCGCCGTAGTACGTGCCGACCGCATCCAAGCCCACCAGGAATTCTGTCGCCACCACCGCCAACAGGGCGGACAGCGCCGGCGCGAGGCAGATCGCCCGGGAGGGCCGACCGGGCAGGGCGAGCCCCAGCAGGCCCAGGACCACCTGCGGCAGCAGCACCATCAGCGGCGGTCGGAGTGCATCGAGCGCCGCGGCGACCGGTGGCAGCGCAATCGTGAGCAGGAGCGCGAGGGCGATGGCCCACCGGGCGACCCGGCTCGGCGCGACGGCGATCACGACCGCCGCCAGCAGCCATGCTGCCCACGCGACGACACCGAGCGAGACGAACGGGCCGACGTGGGGGACGCCCCACTCCACGGGCGGCGGATGCAGCTCCGCCGTACCCCAGACACCGGCGAGAGCGCTCGCGGTGACCAGGGCCAGCAGCGCCGCGAGGCGTACCCCCGGGACCAGGTCGGTGACGCCCGCGGCTCGGAGCCGCTGGCGGAGGCCGCCGCGCACCAGGTCCGCGGCGTCCGCCGGCGCCGGCCAGCGTTGGTCGGGGGCGGCCAGGTCGAGGTAGGTACCGACGATTTCGGCGCCGCGGGCGCGCCGGTAGTCGGCGGGGTACGCGCGCAGCAGCCGGAGGTAGCGGCGTTCCAGGTCGTTCATGCCAGCCCTCCGGCCGTGCGTGGGGTGGTCGGGAGGGCGGCGCGAGTGCGCTTGGACAGCCGAATGGTGGCGGCTTCGACGTTGCGGCGCAGCCGCTCGGTCTCGGCGCTCAACGTGGTCTCGCCGCCGGGGGAGAGGCGGTAGTAGCGGCGCAGTCGGCCGTCCACCACCTCTTCCCGGTCGACCTCGACGAGGCCGGCGTCGACCAGCCGGTCGAGCGCCCCGTAGAGCGTCCCGGGGCGTAGCGACACCCGGTTGTCGGACAGGGCGGCGACCTCACCGATCAGCCCGTAGCCGTGCATCGGCTGGGCGGCCAGCGCGGTGAGGATCAGGAACGTCGGTTCGCGCAGTGGTGTGTCCACACGGGCAATATATCGGACGCGAAGGTATGCCGGGGGGGCGGCGCAAAGCGAGCCGGGCCGGCTCCGCGGTGAGCGGAGCCGGCCCGACCAGTGTTCTAGCGACTGCTCAGCAGTCGTCGTGCATCTGACTGCTCAGCAGTCGTAGTACATGGCGAACTCGTGCGGGGTCGGGCGCAGGCGCACCGGGTCGACCTCGTTGGCGCGCTTCCAGTCGACCCAGGTGGAGATCAGGTCGGGAGTGAAGACGCCGCCGTCGAGCAGGTAGTCGTGGTCGGCCTCCAGCGAGTCGAGCACTGCCGACAGGGAGCCCGGCACCTGCTTGACGTCGCCCCACTCCTCCGGCGGGAGGTCGTAGAGGTCCTTGTCGATCGGCGTCGGCGGCTCGATCTTGCTCTTGATGCCGTCGAGGCCGGCCATCATCATCGCCGAGAAGGCCAGGTAGACGTTCGCCGACGGGTCCGGGACGCGGAACTCGACGCGCTTGGCCTTCGGGTTGCTGCCGGTCACCGGGATGCGGGTGCAGGCGGAGCGGTTGCGCTGCGAGTAGACCAGGTTGACAGGCGCCTCGAAGCCCGGCACCAAACGACGGTACGAGTTGATCGTCGGGTTGGTGAAGGCGAGCAGCGACGGCGCGTGGTGCAGCAGACCGCCGATGTACCAGCGGGCCATGTCGGACAGGCCGGCGTAGCCGGTCTCGTCGTAGAAGAGCGGCTCACCGTTGAGCCAGAGGCTCTGGTGGGTGTGCATGCCGGAGCCGTTGTCGCCGAACAGCGGCTTGGGCATGAAGGTGGCGGTCTTGCCGTTGGCCCAGGCCTCGTTCTTCACGATGTACTTGAAGAGCTGGAGCTGGTCACCGGCGTGCAGCAGGGTGGAGAACCGGTAGTTGATCTCGGACTGGCCGGCGGTGCCCACCTCGTGGTGCGAACGCTCGACGCTGAAGCCGGTGTCGACGAGCCGGCGCACGATCGAGTCGCGCAGGTCGGCGTAGTGGTCGACCGGCGGCACCGGGAAGTAGCCGCCCTTGTACGCGGTCTTGTAACCGCGGTTGCCGCCCGGCTCCTCGCGGCCGGTGTTCCACGCGCCCTCGATCGAGTCGATGTAGTAGAACGACTGGTGGGCCGAGGTCTCGTGGCGGATCGAGTCGAAGATGTAGAACTCCGCCTCGGCGCCGAAGTAGGCGGTGTCGGCGATGCCGCTCGCCGCCAGGTACGCCTCGGCCTTCTTCGCCACGTTGCGGGGGTCGCGGCTGTACGCCTCGCGGGTGAACGGGTCGTGGATGAAGAAGTTGAGCGCGAGAGTCTTCTGCGCGCGGAACGGGTCGATGAAAGCGGTGGCGACATCCGGGAGCAGGAGCATGTCCGACTCGTGGATCGCCTGGAAACCGCGGATCGACGAACCGTCGAACGCGAGGCCGTCGGTGAAGAGGTCGTCGTTGACGGACTCGACCGGCAGGTTGAAGTGCTGCATCACGCCGGGCAGGTCACAGAAACGAACGTCGACGAACTTCACGTCCTCGTTCTTGAGGTATCGCAGCAGTTCCTCGGGGTTGGCGAACACACATCCTCCTGGCACGTCCACGGGGTGGCTAGGCTCCTGGCGACGCTATGGCCGGGGGGTTGCCCGGCCATGTCTCCGGTGTTTCTGCCGTGTTACGTCCCTCGCGGAGCGTCAGCGACGCCCCGTCCACGCTTCCGGCCCGCCGCGAGCGTCGTACCGGCTGTACCAGTGTAGTGACATCTGATGCCTTTGGTCCTGATCGGCACGGAGTGGTGGTGACGCCCTCGGGTCCGTCGTCAGGGGCGCGGATACCCTTGACCGCTGTGACCATTCCGCACGTCCCGGCAGCACCGGCCACCGATCCCACCTTCACCCCGCCGAGCCTCGGCAAGCGGTTCGGGGCGCTGATCATCGACTGGGTGCTCTGCCTGCTGGTGTCGAACATCTTCGCCGACCCGGTACGCGACGGCTGGGCCCCCGTGCTGGTGCTGGTCGTCGTGTACGGCCTCTTCCTCGGCCTCTTCGCCCAGACCCCGGGCATGTACATCACGAAGATCCGCTGCGTGAACTGGCACGACGGTGGCCGCATCGGGGTGCTCCGGGGACTGATCCGGGGCCTCCTGCTGGCCCTCGTCGTCCCCGCGCTGATCATGGACGAGCACCGTCGCGGCCTGCACGACAGGCTCGCCAACTCGGTCATCGCCGACGCGCCGCGCGGCTGAGCCTGCCTCGACGACCCCAAGATCGCGCTCGATCACTGATGTAGTGGCATCGCCGCGTCGCTGAGGCCACTACATCCTGGTTCGAGCACGATCTTGGGGTCGTCGGGCCCTCGCGGCTACCCGCCTGGGCGCACGTCATCAAGATCCGCGCAACATCAGGGATGTTGGTGCCTCCCGCGCGTCGGAGACAGCAACATCGGGGAAGTTGCGGAGATCTTGGCGCGAGGACGCGAGGACGCGAGGAGGCGAGGACGCGAGGACGCGAGGACGCGAGGACGCGAGGACGCGAGGACGCGAGGCGCGAGGCGCGAGGCGCGAAGGACGCGAGGCGCGAAGGACGCGAGGCGCGAAGGACGCGAGGCGCGAAGGACGCGAGGCGCGAAGGACGCGAGGCGCGAAGGA
>NZ_JBVJGN010000003.1:357092-357191 GCF_055587305.1 Micromonospora sp. NPDC047521
ACGCGAGGCGCGAAGGACGCGAGGCGCGAAGGACGCGAGGCGCGAAGGACGCGAGGCGCGAAGGACGCGAGGCGCGAAGGACGCGAGGCGCGAAGGACG
>NZ_JBVJGN010000003.1:357286-548512 GCF_055587305.1 Micromonospora sp. NPDC047521
GGGCGCGGGGCGTGAGGCGCGAAGGGCGCGGGGCGTGAGGCGCGAAGGGCGCGGGGCGTGAGGCGCGAAGGGCGCGGGGCGTGAGGCGCGAAGGGCGCGGGGCGTGAGGCGCGAAGGGCGTGAGGCGCGAAGGGCGCGAGGCGTGAGGCGCGAGGGCGCGAAGCAAGAGGGGCGCGAGGGCAGCGGGACCGTCCGCGTTCGACGCCACGACGAGAAGAGCCGGACCCGCACGGGTCCGGCTCTTTCGCGTACACCTGGGGGGTCAGCGGCCCCGCGACTGGCGGAACGCGCCAGGCGGCCGCATGTTCTTCGGGATCGCGCCCTTGGGCATCTGCGGGCGGGCGGTGAGGGCCTTGAGCCGCTTGTCCAGCGAGTTGACGTCCTTGCCGGAGAGGGCCCGGGGCAGGCGCAGCAGCGTCGTGCGCAGCTTGCGGATGGGCAGCTCGCCCTCGTCCTGGCCGATCACGTAGTCGTGCAGGGGCGCCGAGCCGATCACCTTGGACAGCCGCCGCTTCTCCTGCCCGAGCAGCCCCCGCACCCGCTGCGGGTTGCCCTCGGCGAGCAGGATCACGCCCGGCCGGCCGATCACCAGGTGGACCATGTCCATCTGGGTGGTGGAGCTGACCGCCGGGGTCACCCGCCAGTCGCCGCGCATGTTCTCCATGATCTGCGCCGCCGCGCCGGGTTGCCCCTCGGCGGCGTTCATCATCGCCCGGTTGGACCGCAGGTTGAGCACGATCAGCACCGCGAGCAGGATGAACAGGATGCCGATCGGCAGCCAGATCCAGCTCCAGAGGATGACCGCGACCACGGTGAGGGCGAGCGGGATGAGCACCGCGGCGGCGACCAGCGGCGCGAACCACCGGTCCTGCTTGGCGGTGAACTGGAACACCATCCCGATCTGCTTCAGCCGCTGGCCGAACGAGACCTTCTCCTGGGGCTTTGCCATGCCGCAGAGTCTAGTGGTCGCCGTCCGCCCCGTTGATCCGCGTCCGGGTGCCGGGCGACTGAGTACCTTACGTCGCCTCAGCCGCCCGGACAGGGCGGGTAAGGAGGGCGGAGCCGGGGAAGATGAGGCGCTGTGCCCATGCCCGGGTGGGGCCTTCGCGCGGAGAGTCATCGGCAGAAGATGACAACGCCACGAAGGAGCCCGACATGTTCGGCAACGACGCGGAATTCCTGCTCTCCCTGCACCGTACGCACGCCGCCGAGCTGCGCGCCGAGGCGGCCGCGGACCGGCTCGCCCGCGCGGTGTCGCAGCGGCGGGGCCGTACCTGGCTGGGTCGCCGCCAGCCGGCCCGCCGCACCGACGCCCGCCGGTGACCGCGCCCGCCCCGGCCGCCCCGGACACGGCTCCCGCCGTGCCGAACGGTCCGTCACAGGTCGCCCCGCCGCCCGGCCACCCGCCGAGCGGCGGGGCCGTTGATGGCGGCCGTTCTGGCATGCTCGTTCCCGTGACCGTACGCGCCGCCAGCTCCGTCCTCGTCGGCCGCCAGCGCGAGTTGGCGGCGCTGCGCGACGCGCTGGCCCGGGTACGCGCGGGTGAGCCGAGCACCGTGCTGGTCGGCGGCGAGGCGGGCGTGGGCAAGACCCGGCTGTTGGAGGAGTTCGCCGGCGGGGCCACCGGCGGCGGGGCGCGGGTGCTGGTCGGCCAGTGCCTGGAGCTGGGCGAGGCGGGTCTGCCGTTCGCCCCGTTCGCCGCCGCCCTGCGGACGGTGCTGCGCGTCGACGGCCCGGAGGTCTTCGCCGGGTACGAGGCTGAGTTCGCCCGGCTGCTGCCGGAGCTGGGCCGGGTGACGGCCGAGCGTGCCGCGCCGAACGCCACGTCGCTCGGCGACGCCCCGCGCGGCTACCTGTTCGACCTGGTCGCCGAGCTGTTCCAGCGGCTCGCCGACGCCCGGCCGCTGGTGCTGCTGATCGAGGACCTGCACTGGGCGGACCGCTCCACCCGCGACCTGATCGGCTTCCTGGTCCGGGCGGCCCGGCCGGGGCGGCTGCTGCTGGTCTGCACCTACCGGACCGACGAGTTGCAGCGTGGCCACCCGTTGCGGCCGTTCCTCGCCGAACTGGACCGCGTCCGGGGCGTGCAGCGGATCGACCTGGGCCGGCTGGACCGCGACGGCACCGGCGCGATCCTCGCCGACCTGCTCGGCGCCGAGCCGCTCGCCCGCGCCGTCGACGACGTCCACGAACGCACCCAGGGCAACCCGTTCTTCATCGAGGAGCTGGCGGTGGCCGGCGACCCGGTCGGCTGCGCGGCGCTGCCCGAGACACTGCGGGACCTGCTGCTCGCGCGGGTGGACCGGCTGCCCGAACCGGCCCAGCGGGTGCTGCGGATCGCCGCGGCCGGCGGCACCCGGTTCGCCCACGACCTGCTCGCCGAGGTCGCCGGGCTGCCCGAGACCGAGCTGGAGGACGCGCTGCGCGCCGCCGTCGCCGCCCAGCTGGTGGTGGCGAACCCCGACGGCGACTACGAGTTCCGGCACGCCCTGGTCCGCGAGGCCGTACACGACGAGTTGCTGCCCGGCGAGCACGCCCGGCTGCACGCCCGGTTCGCGGCAGCCATCGAGGCCCAGCCGCAGCTGGTCGCCGCCGGCCGCGCGCCGGCCGAGATCGCCCACCACTGGTACGCCGCGCACGACCACCCGCGTGCCCTGGTCGCCGCGTTGGCCGCGGCGGGCGCGGCCGCCGACAGGTACGCGTACGCCGAGCAACGCCGGCTGCTGGAACGGGCGCTGGAGTTGTGGGAGCTGGTGCCCGACGCCGCCGACCTGCTCGGCATGGACCACCTGGCGCTGCTGGAGCAGACGGTGGACGCCGCGGTCATCGCGGGCGACTTCAGCCGAGCGATCACGCTGACCCGGGCCGGACTGGCCGAGGTGGACGCCGACGCCGCGCCGCTGCGCGCCGCCCGACTGCTGGACCAGCGGGGCCGGATGCTGGCCCTGCTCGGCAAGAGCGACGGCAGGCGCGAGCTCGACGAGGCGTACCGGCTGGCGGCCGGTGGGCCGGAGGGCGTCGAGCGGGTTCGGCTGCTCGCTGACATCGCCACCCACCTGGTCAAGATCGATCCTGAGCAGGCGGCCCGGGTGGCCGCGGAGGCCGCCACGGACGCCGAGGCGCTCGGCGCGGAACCGGCGCTGCTGGCGACCCGGATCGCCCTGCTCTGCCACGGTGAACGGGACCTGGAGCAGGGGCTCACCGAGCTGACCCGCGCCGAGGTGGCCGCCCGTGCGTCAGGTGACGCGCCGACACTGGTGCTCGCCAAGGTGTTCCAGTCGGACATGCTCTGCGAGCTGGGCCGCTACGGCGAGTCCGCAGAGGCGGCCGAGGCCGGGGTGGCCGAGGCCCGCCGGGTGGGGATCAGCCGCTCCACCGGGGCGTACCTGCTGTCCAACCGGGCCGAGGCGCTTATCGCGTTGGGCAGGTGGGACGAGGCCGAGGCGGTGTGCGCGGAGGCCGCCCGGATCGACCTGTCCGGCGTCACCGGGCTGCACTGGCTCCAGTTGGGCGCCGGGCTGCGGCTGGCCCGGGCGCACCCGGCGGCCGACGAGCTGGTCGACCGGGCGCTGGCGTTCCTCGGCCGGGCCTACCTGTGGCCGAACCACCGGCTGCCGCTGCACGAGCTGGCGATCGAGTCGGCGCTCGCCACCGACGACAAGATCGAGGCGGTCCGGGCGGCCCGCGTCGCGGTGGCCGACGAGCGGCTGCCGCAACTGCCCCGCGAGGGCTGGCCGGTGCTCAGCGCCGTCGCCCGTACCGCCGCCCGGGTGGGTGACCGGGAACTGGCAGGCGCCGTCGCCGCGCTCGCCGCCGACCTGCCCGCCCGGCATCCGGCGGCACGGGCGCACGCCGCCCAGGTCACCGCCCTGCTGGCGGCCGGCGACCAGGTGCTGCCGGCCTGGCGGACGGCGGTGCGGGCGTGGCGGGCCGACGGGCAGCCGTACCCGCTCGGTCGAGCGTTGCTCGCCCTCGCCGAGGCGGCCGCCGGGGCGGGGGAGCGGGACGAGGCGGCGGTGGCCGTCACCGAGGCCGCGGACATCGCCCGGCGGCTGGACGCCGCGCCGCTGGCCGAAGCGGCAGCGACACTGGCACGGCGGGTCGGCCTGCGCGGAACCGGTCAGG
This sequence comes from Micromonospora sp. NPDC047521, assembly GCF_055587305.1. NCBI lineage: Bacteria > Bacillati > Actinomycetota > Actinomycetes > Micromonosporales > Micromonosporaceae > Micromonospora > Micromonospora sp. NPDC047521. The sequence goes on from NZ_JBVJGN010000003.1 coordinate 361,412, forward strand.
GCGCTGCCCTGCTGACCGCCCGGGAGCGGGAGGTGCTGCGGCTGGTCGCCGAGGGGCACAGCAACAGCCGGATCGCCGAACGGCTGTTCATCTCCCCGAAGACGGCGAGCGTGCACGTCTCGCGGATCATCGCGAAACTCGACGTCACCAACCGGACCGAGGCCGCCGCCCTGGCCCACCGCCTCGGCCTGCTCGCCGAGCCGCACTGACGCTGGGCCGCACACGCTGGGCCGCACACGCTGGGCCGCGCTGACACCGGGTCGCGCGCTGACCCCCGGCGGGGTCAGCGCGGCAGGTAGATCCGCCAGCCGTCGACGGTGACCAGCTCCAGGCTGCCCGCTGCGGTGCCGAGCCGCTGGTCGAGCCGGGCCGCCAACGGGGATCCGGTGGGAGCGACAAAGGCCGGGGCCGGCGCGGCGTCCACCTCCCGCCGGTACGCGGGGTAGCGGTCGAAGCCCTGGCGCAGCGTGTCGTCGACGACCGCGCAGACGATCCGTTCGTCGCTGGCGAAGGTGAGCCGGTTGCAGGTCCAGTAACCGGCGCGTACGTGCCGTACGCCGAGGTCGCCCAGGGTGGCCACCAGCTCGTCGTGTCGGGCCTCGGCAGCCCGGCTCGCCGGTGCGGTCCGCGCCTCCTGCCAGGTGGCGTACGTGGCGGTGCCCAGCGTGGCGGCGAGCAGGACGACCGCGACCGGTCGGGCGATCCTCGGGCCGTCGCGTAGCGCCGTCCACACCGGCCAGAGCAGCGCCGGCAGGGAGAGGAGCAGGCAGGACAGGTAGCGGGAACTCTCCACAGGGGTCCGCCCGGCGGCGCTGCTCACCGTGTACGCGACAAGGGTGGCCACCGCGGCCAGCACCAGCGCCAACCGGATCGCCCCCGCCACCCGGGGTTCGGCGCCGGTCCGGCGGCGCATCGTCCACCAGACCGTCGCGGCGGCGACGACCAGCAGCACCGGCAGGGCGTACGACCACCACAGTTGCCAGGTGGCGCACCGACCCGGAGCGCAGAAGCCCATGCCCAGCGACGGTCCCAGCAGCAGGCCGCCGTGCAGCCGGTCCGCCCAGCCGGCGGAGGCGTCCGCACCGCCGGCGGCGAGGACCGCGTGCACCGGGTTCCGCCCGGTCGACAGGCTGTGCAGCAGCAGCGGGGCCGCCCCCAGCACGGCAGCCGCCCCGAGCAGCGCCCCGGCCGCGCCGCGCAGCTCCCGGTGGCAGAACCCGACAAGCACCGCCCCGGTCGCCACGACGTACGGCAGCACGAGCGGATCCACCCAGAGCATCAGACCGGCCAGGAACCCCCACGCCGCCCAGCGGGCCGGCCGCCACCCGGGCCGGCCGGCGGCCAGGTCCACGGCGAGTACGGCGAGCGCCGCCCCTGCCGCGTTCATCTCGGGATAGCCGCCCCCGGCGATCAGCTGGTTCTTGACCACCCGGTCGGACCCGAGCGCGAGCAGCACCACCACCAGCAGCCCGAACCAGCGGTCCCCGGTCAGCCGCAGCGTCAACCGCCACGTCAACAACAGGAACAGCACGTACAGCGCGAGCGTGGGAAGCCGCAGGCCGAACAGCGACGGGCCGCCGGCCAGCGCGAACACCGGCGCGGCCAGGTACGCCTCCAGCGTGCCCATGTACTGCTGGCCGTAGAACCAGACAGGGAAACCCTCGCCCCGGGAGATGTGCAGCGCGGCCAGCCCCATGGTGGCCTCGTCGCTGTTCGTCGGCGGCGCGGCGTTGACCAGCAACCAGAGTCGGTAACCCACCCCGGCGAGCACGGCCAACGCGGTGAGCCAGCCGACCAGCTTTGAGCGCGTACCCGGCCGCGGGCGCGGGGAGTCCGCGCCGCGCGGCTGTTCGCGTACGCCGGCGGTCATCGCACGATCATGGCACTCGGACGCCGCACGGCCCGTGCGGCGCTGCCGGCGGGTCAGCCGGCGGTGGTGACGGCCGCCCCGGCGCGGGCGTCGAGCGCCTGCCGGTAGAGCCGGCCCGCCCGGTACGACGAGCGCACCAGCGGCCCGCTCATCACCCCGGCGAAGCCGATCTCCTCGGCCTCCTCGCGCAGCTCCACGAACTCCTCCGGCTTGACCCAGCGGGTCACCGGGTGGTGCCGGGGCGACGGGCGCAGGTACTGCGTGATGGTGATCAGCTCGCAGCCGGCCTCGTGCAGGTCGCGCAGCGCCTGCGACACCTCGGCCCGCTCCTCGCCCATGCCCAGGATCAGGTTGCTCTTGGTGACCAGGCCGTCGGCGCGGGCCTGCCGGATGACGTCCAGCGAGCGGTCGTAGCGGAACGCGGGCCGGATGCGCTTGAAGATGCGCGGCACGGTCTCCACGTTGTGCGCCAGCACCTCCGGGCGGGAGCCGAAGACCTCGGCCAACTGCTCGGGGACGGCGTTGAAGTCGGGGATCAGCAGCTCGACGCCACAGCCGGGCTGCAGGGCGTGGATCTGCCGGACGGTCTCGGCGTACAGCCACGCGCCGCCGTCGGGCAGGTCGTCGCGGGCGACACCGGTGATGGTGGCGTACCGCAGGCCCATCGAGACCACCGACTCGGCGACCCGGCGCGGCTCGTCGGCGTCGAACTCGGCGGGCTTGCCGGTGTCGATCTGGCAGAAGTCGCAGCGCCTGGTGCACTGGTCGCCACCGATGAGGAAGGTGGCCTCACGGTCTTCCCAGCACTCGTAGATGTTGGGGCAGCCGGCCTCCTGGCAGACGGTGTGCAGCCCCTCGCGCGAGACGAGCCCGCGCAGCTGGGTGTACTCCGGCCCCATCTTGGCCTTGACCTTGATCCATGGAGGTTTGCGCTCGATCGGCGTCTCGGCGTTGCGCGCCTCGATGCGCAGCAGCCGGCGCCCCTCGGGGGCGGCTGTTGCGGTACGCGCTGCCTGGCCGGTCGTCGGCGCGGAGTGCTCGATCGTCACGAAAACGAGCCTACGCCGGACGGCCGTCGTCTATGTGCGTCAGGCGACCGGCGTCACGCCGTGAGCCTTGTGACGCCGGACACCGCGCTGCCGAAAATTCGCGTCACACGCGCCGGCTCCGGTGCTACGGTCACCGGCAACAGCGACGACGGAGCCGAGTAGCGCCCGGACCCGCCAGTGCAGAGAGCCGCCGGTGCTGAGAGGCGGTCTGGCACCGGCGCGCGAAGACCCTCCCGAGCTGCGGGTAGAACGGCGGAGACGCCCAGTAGAGCCCGCCCGGCTGGCCCCGGTCATCAGGCGACCAACGAGGCTCCCGCTACGGCGGGGGCGAAGGTGTGGTGGCACCGCGAGGTTCCCGCTCGCCCACACCTCCCTGGGTCGCGTTGCGATGATCAAGGAGGTCCACCGTGCAACGCATCCTTTCCGACCACCTGCCCACCCACGTCGGCGACACCGTACGGATCGCCGGTTGGGTGCATCGCCGCCGCCTGCTCAAGTCGGTGGCGTTCCTCATCGTGCGGGACGCCGCAGGCCTCGCCCAGGTGGTCGTCACCGACCCGGCCGTCCGCGCCGACCTGGAGAAACTTCCCGAGGAGACGGTCGTCGAGGTCACCGCCACGGTGACCGTGAACGACACGGCGCCCGCCGGGGTCGAGCTGACCGACCCGACGGTACGACCACTCGGCCCACCCGCCGTGCCGCCACCGTTCGACCTGTACCGGCCGGTGCTGACCGCGAGCCTGCCCACCCAGCTCGACAACGCGCCCACCGCGCTGCGCCACCCGACCCGCTCGGCCGCACTGCGCGTCTCGGCGGCGGCGGTGGCCGGATTCCGGGCCACCCTCGACGCCCTGGACTTCGTGGAGGTGCACACCCCGAAGGTGGTCAGCTCCAGTACGGAGAGCGGGGCGAACGTGTTCGCGCTGGACTGGTTCGGCAGGCCCGCGTACCTGGCCCAGTCACCGCAGTTCTACAAGCAACTGATGGTCGGCGTCTTCGAACGTGTCTACGAGGTCGGGCCGGTCTTCCGGGCCGAGCCGCACGACACCGTCCGGCACCTCGCGCAGTACACGTCGCTCGACGCGGAACTGGGTTTCGTAGCCGACCACCGGGACGTGATGCGGGTGCTGCGCGACGCAGTGGCCGGGATGCTCGGCGCGGTGGGTGAGCGGGCCGGCGCGGCCCTGGCGACGCTCGGCGTCACGCCGCCGCGGGTGCCGGCGCAGATCCCGGCTGTGCACTTCACCGAGGCGTTGACGATCGCCGGCGCGCCCGCCGACGAGCCGGACCTGGCGCCCGCCCACGAACGGGCGCTCGGCGAGTGGGCCCTGCGCGAACACGGGTCCGACTTCCTCTTCGTCACCGGCTACCCGATGGCGAAGCGCCCCTTCTACACCCACCCCGACCCGGCGCGGCCGGCGTACTCGAACGGTTTCGACCTGCTCTTTCGCGGCGTCGAGCTGGTCACCGGCGGGCAGCGGCTGCACCGGCACGCCGACTACCTGGCGGCGTTGGCCGCGCGAGGCGAGCCGGTCGAGCCGGTCGCCGCGTATGTGGAGGCGTTCCGGCACGGCATGCCGCCGCACGGGGGTTTCGCCATCGGCCTGGAACGGTTCGTGGCCCGCCTGGTCGGCGCGGCGAATGTCCGCGAGGTCACCGCGTTCCCGCGCGACCTGCACCGGCTGACGCCGTAGCAGCGAGCCGCCGGCTGTGCGCTCAGACCTCGGTCAGTGTGGACAGCCGGCGCTCGACCACCGGGAGCACGTCGGCGACCGTGATCGGGCGGCCCAGCTCGGCGGTGAGCGAGGTGACTCCCGCGTCGCGGATGCCGCACGGCACGATCCGGTCGAACTGCGTCAGGTCGCAGTCGCAGTTGATGGAGAAGCCGTGCAGGGTGACGCCCCGGGCGACCCGGATGCCGATGGCTGCCACCTTGCGGGCCGGCCCCCTGTCGTCCTCGGGCACCCAGACGCCGCTGCGGCCCTCGACCCGGCCGGCGGTCAGCCCGAACTCGGCGCACACGTCGATGAGCAGCTCTTCGGTGCGGCGTACGTAGGCGACCACGTCCACCGGGTCGGGCAGCCGCAGGATCGGGTAGCCGACGAGCTGACCCGGCCCGTGCCAGGTGATCTTGCCGCCGCGGTCCACGTCGACGACCGGAGTGCCGTCCATCGGCCGGTCCCACGGCTCGGTGCGCTTGCCCGCGGTGTAGACGCTCGGGTGCTCCAGCAGCAGCACGGTGTCGCCGCGCTCGCCGGCCACCACCGACTCGTGCAGGCGTCGCTGCTCGTCCCAGGCCGCCTGGTAGTCCAGCAGGCCGGCACGAACGGCCGTCAGGCCGGGGGTCGTCGTCGTCACGGCGTCAAGCCTAGTCCCGCTGGAAGCGGTCATCCCTGGTGAGCCGCCTCACCGGACCGGTCAGGCCGGCGGGATGCGCCAGAGCCAGACGTCGTCGACGCGCTGCGGTTCGCCGAACAGGGCGGTGGCCGTACGCCGGACGGCGTCCTCGTCGACTCCGAACTTCGCGCCGTGCACCTCGTCGGCGAGCACCACCGTCTCGATGCGCCAGTGCCGCAGGTCCGACTCGACCTCCCGCCGGGTGCCGTCGGTGACGATCGGCACCAGCCCGGTGCGGCCGGCCTGGTCCATGAGCGCGCTCAGGGTGCGTGGCACCGGGCCGATCCGGCCGCGCCCGTCGGGGCCGCCGGGGCCGAGGAAGAACCCGCCCGGGATGGCGAACTCGCCCTGCCGGTGCGACAGCGCGTACGCCTGCCAGCGCTGACCGTCCGGGTAGATGTCCACGGTCAGCGGCACCGGCGTGAGCACGCCGTCCGGCGACACGTACTGCCGCCAGGTGCCGGACGTGATGAACTGCGGGATGGGCTCCCGCTCGTGGGTCAACAGCGGGGTGGGCAGCAGCGGCAGCAGGGCCACCGCGAACCCGAGCGCCCAGGCCAGCTCCGTGGAGCGGTGCCGTGGCGGCGCGGCGCGCAACTGGTCGACCGTGTACGCCAGCAGCACCCCGATCACCGGTGCGACCACCAGGGCCAGCCGGGCGGGCAGCGCGGCGTTCACCACCGGCAGCTGCCCGAGCACGTCGAACGGCATCGGCAGGTCGGTCCGCCGCCCGTCGATCTTCGCGACCGGCCCGAAGGAGAGCACGGTGAAGACCAGCGCGAGGATGCCCAGCGCCCAGAGGGTGGCGCGCCGGCCGGGGTCGGCGCGTCGCCACAGCACCACGAAGCAGACCACGGTGAGGACGAGCAGCCCGATGCCGAAGAAGGAGTTCTCCTCGGTCGGGTTGGGTGCCAGCGAGGTGCCCAGGCCGACCTCGCCGGCCAGCGAGCGGCGCGGGTAGGCGGCGAACGCCGCGATGTCCTCGGAGTGGATCACCGGGTCGAAGCCGGTGCCGTGGAACCGCTGCGGCCCGGCGAAGTGCAGCCACAGCGGGTACGACAGCAGCACCCCGGCCACCACTGCCGTGACCGCGAGCCCGCGCAGGAAATCGGGCAGGACGGCACGGGCCTCGGCCCGACGGGCGGGGTGCAGCGACCAGACGGCGACGAAGATGCCGAGCGCGAGCGCGGTGAAGAAGAGGCCCTCGGCGGCGATCGAGAAGGCCACCGCCACCAGCAGGCCGAGGATCACCCCGTCGCGGAGCCAGTGCCCGGGGCGGCGCAGCGCGAACAGCCGCCAGATCAGCAGCGGCACCAGCCAGCCGGCCGTCCAGTTCAGGTGGGCGTTGGCGTGCGACACCATGCCGGGGGAGTAGGCGATGAACAGGCCGCCCACCCCGGCCGCCAGTCGGCTGCGGACCAGGTGCCGCGAGAGCAGCCAGTACCAGGCCAGCGCCGTGGCGAACAGGTTCAGGGTGAGGATCACCAGGAACGTCGCGGGTGCCCCGATCAGGTACGTGAGCGGGGCGAAGACCACCGCGTACACCGTGATCGAGGTGTTGACCGCGAGGTTGACGCCGTCCGGGACGTTGATCAGGTACGTGAAGAGCGGGTTCTCCCCGTGGGTGACCGCGTGCCCGCCGAAGGCCAGCAGCCACTCGAACAGCGCCTGGTCGCTGGAGTTGACGGTGATGGTGCGCACGTTCGGGTTCCGCCACAGGCCGCTGGTCACCCAGACGGCGAGCGCGAGCGCCACCAGCACGACGATCAGGTCGGCCCGGCGGTCCCGGACGGCACGCGGCGGTGACGCGGGTGCGGGCCCGGTGGCCAGCGACGGGGAGGACGGCACGCAGCGGACGTTACCAACCGGACCTGGACGGGCCGGTCAGACCTGCAAGGAGGGGACCCCTGTTGTTAGTGAGGGAACATTCGGGTCCCTCGTACACACCGGCAGTCGTGAATGTGTGCGCGTGCGCCATGTCATGCCTACGACACATGGACGTAACGTCGCGGCAATTCGACAGTGACCCAGTTCACAGTCCGCCCCTCAGGAGGCCGCCGTGCGCCGCTCCTCGTCCACCCTCCACCGCCTGATCGGCGCGGTCGCCGGGCTCGTCCTCGCCGCGGCGGGCGCGATCACCCTCGCCACCCCCGCCCAGGCCGCCACCCTCACCCAGGTCACCGGCTTCGGCTCCAACCCGGGCAACCTCGCCATGTACGCCTACCGGCCGGACAACCTGCCAGCCAACTCCCCGGCAGTGGTGCTGCTGCACGGCTGCACCCAGAACGCCTCCGGCTACTTCGCCAACTCCGGCTGGCAGAAGTACGCCGACCAGTGGAAGTTCGCCCTGATCGTCGCCCAGCAACCCTCCGGCAACAACGCCAACTCCTGCTTCAACTTCTTCGAGGCGGGGGACACCACGCGGGGTCAGGGCGAGGCGCTGTCGATCAAGCAGATGGTCGACCACGCCAAGACGAACTTCGGCGTGAACGGCTCCCGGGTCTACGTCAGCGGCCTCTCCGCGGGCGGGGCGATGAGCGCGGTCATGCTCGCCACCTACCCGGACGTCTTCGCCGCCGGATCGATCATCGCGGGCATCCCGTACCGCTGCGCCACCAGCACTGTCAACGCGTTCAGCTGCATGAACCCGGGCGCGGACAAGACCCCTGCCGCCTGGGGCGACCTGGTCCGTGGCGCGTACTCCGGCTACACCGGCCCGCGGCCCCGGGTGGCCATCTGGCACGGCACCTCGGACACCACAGTCACCCCGCTCAACGGCACCGAGTCCCGGGACCAGTGGACCAACGTGCGGGGGATCTCGCAGACCCCGACCAGCACCTCGTCGCTGCCCGGCAACACGAGCCTGGAGGTGTACGGCAACGACGAGGTACGCCTGTACCGGGTCTCCGGAATGGGACACGGCACCCCTGTCGATCCGGGTTCCGCGGCCGAGCAGTGCGGCACCGCCGGCGCGTACTTCCTGGACACCATCTGCTCGACGTACCGGGACGCGCTCTTCTTCGGCCTGAACGGCGGCGGCACCACCCCGACGCCCACCCCCACGGTCACGGCGACCCCGACGCCCACCCCCACGGCCACGCCCACGCCGACCCCCACCCCGAGCACGCCGGCGACCTGCGTGACGGCGAGCAACTACGCCCACGTCACCGCCGGGAGGGCGTACCAGTCCGGTGGCTACGCCTACGCGAACGGCTCCAACCAGCGGATGGGCCTCTACAACACCTTCTACACGAGCGCCCTCAAGCAGACCGCCCCCAACTACTGGGTGATCGGCTGCTGACCCCACCCCTCCCGCCTGCTGATCGAGAGGTCTGCGTCGAGTCCGGCTTCCGGCCGACGCAGGCCTCTCGACAGATGCCCGGTCAGGGGTTCAGGGCCGCGTGCAGCGCGCCGCGCAGATCGGGGTGCTGGTACGGGAAGGCGGCTCGGGTGAGGACGCCGGGAAGGACGCGGGTGCTGGTGAGGGCCTCGTGGGAGAAGCCGCCGAGGGCCACCTTGAGCGCCAGGGCGGGGATCGGGATGATCGCCGGCCGGTGCAGTTGGCGGGCCAGCTCGCGGGTGAACTCGGCGTTGGTCACCGGGTTCGGGCCGACCACGTTGACCGGGCCGGCGATGTCGGCGCGGGTCAGCAGGAAGAGCGTCGCGTCCAGCCAGTCGTCCATCGAGATCCACGGCAGCCACTGCCGACCGCTGCCCAACCGGCCGGCGATCCCCAGCCTGAACGGCAGCAACTGCGGCTTGAGCAGCCCTCCGTCGCGGTGCAGCGGCAGGCCGGTCCGCAGCCGCACCACCCGTACCCCGGCGTCCTCGGCCGGTCGGGTCGCGGCCTCCCAGACCCGGCAGACGTCGGCCAGGAAACCCTCGCCGGCAGGCGCGTCCTCCTCGACCACCCGGTCGCCGGTGTTGCCGTACCAGCCGACGGCCGAGGAGTTGAGCAGCACCGCGGGACGGTCGGCGGCGGGCAGTCCGGCCACTGTGGTCGCCAGTGTGGTGGTGCTGTCCACCCGGCTGGTGCGGATCAACCGCCGGTAGTCGTCGTTCCAGCGCTTGTCACCGACACCCGCGCCGGCCAGGTTGACCACCGCGTCCGCCCCGGCGACCGCGGCCGGGTCGAGCTGCCCGGCGGCCGGGTTCCACTGCCGCTCCTGCGGCCCGCCTGGCGCCCGCCGGACGAGCCGGGTGACCTGGTGCCCGTCCACGGCGAGCCGGTCGGCCAGCCGGGTGCCGAGAAAGCCGGACGCGCCGGCCAGAAGGATCCGCATACCCCCATCTTCGTCCAGAACGCCGCCGACGGACGCACCTGGCGCGGGTCAGGCCCCGCGCAGGTCGGCCAGGAGGCGCTCCACCTCGGCGTACGCGTCGGGGCTCAGCGGGCCCCGCGCCAGCGTCGCCAGGTTCTCGTCGGCCTGGGCCACGGTGCGCAGGCCGGGAATCGGCACCGTACGGGGGCTGCGGGCCAGCAGCCAGCCGAGCGCGCCCTGGGCGAGGGTCCGCCCGTCGGCGGTGAGCGCCGCGCGTACCTCGTCGACCCGTGCCGCCCAGCGTGGGGTCGGCTTTCCGTCGGTGAACCAGTGCAGCCACTCGGGTGCGCGCCCACGGACGTCGTCCGCGCCGAGCGCCCGGGTCGAGCCGGTGAGCAGCCCCATCGCCAGCGGCCCACGGTTGAGGCTGGCCAGGTCGTACATGTCGCAGACGGCAAGCACCGCCGCGTTGTCGCTGAGCACCGACTCGTCGTGCTGGATGGCGACGCAGCGCGCCCCGGCCGCCGCGAACGCCTCGGCCGAGGCCGGGTTGTCGGTGCTCCAGCCGTACGCCCGGATCTTGCCCTGGTCGACCAGGTCCTCCAGGGTGCCGACCAGCTCGAGCGCGGCGGGCACCGGCAGGTCGTTGATGTGCAGCTGGTAGAGGTCGACGTGGTCGGTGCCGAGGCGGCGCAGCGAGTCCTCCAGGCTGCGGACCGCGAAGGCGGGGCTGGCGTCGGTGCCCAGCGCCCGTCGGGTCGCCTCGTCGCTGACGTTTCCGAACTTGGTGGCGATCACCGCGCTGTCGCGCCGGCCGGCGAGTGCCCGGCCGAGGATCCGTTCGCTGTGCCCGGCGCCGTAGTTGCTGGCGGTGTCGAACAGGGTCACCCCGAGGTCGAGGGCCCGGTGGATGGTGCGGATCGACTCGTCGTCGTCCACCTCGCCCCAGCCGAACGGCTGCCCGTCGTCACCCCAGAGCGGGCCACCGATCGCCCAGCAGCCCATCCCGATCGCGCTCACCTCGATGCCGCTGCGTCCCAGCGTCCGTGTCATGGTCATGCGGCCCAGCCTTCAACCTGGAGTGCACTCCAGGTCAAGGGCTACCATCGGTGGCCATGACCGGTTACGCCCCCGCGGAGGCCGCTCGGCGCAGCGGCTTCAGTCTGGACACCCTGCGGTACTACGAGAAGATCGGTCTGCTCGCCGACGTGGAACGCACGGCGGGCGGGCAGCGGGTCTTCACCGACGACGATCTCGGGTGGCTGGTGCTGTTCCGCTGCCTGCGGGACACCGGGATGCCGATCGCCCAGATGCGCCGCTACGCGCAGCTGGCCCGCGAGGGCGAGCACACCGTGGACGAGCGCCGGGAGCTGCTACGCCGGCATGCCGAGCAGGTGGAGGAGCAGATGCGGCTGCTCCAGCGCCAGTACGACCACCTGCGGGAGAAGATCCGCTTCTACGAGCGCCTGCCGGGCCGGTGACCGTCAGTCGGCCGGCCGGGGTGGCGCGGTCAGGCCGAGCAGTTCCTCGGCCGTCCCGGGCTGGTCGCTGAGGGCGTTCAGGGCGGTCACGAGCCGCTTCTCCTCGTACCGGAAGTGGGACTCCAGCAGCGCGGCCAACCCGTCCAACTCGGCGCGCACCTGGGCCGCCGGCAGGGACGTGTCGGTGCCCAGCAGCGCCTCGACCCGGTGCAGGATCCCCGCCACCACCTCGTGGTCGGTGATCAGGTTAGCGATGACCGGGCGTAGCTCGGGGACCTGGTCGGCCAGCAGCCGGAACGCGACGTCGTCCTCGCCCGTGTGGTGCCGGCCGAGTGCGGCGCAGAAGCTCAGGCAGTGTGCCCGCAGGTCCCGTGACCTGCCGGCGCCGTCGGGGTCGTCGAGGCTCTCCCGCAGGCGGGCCAACTCCGCGCCGAGCCAGAGGTGGATCTCGATCATCTGGTTGCCGACGGCGGCGAGCCGGTCGGCGGGTGAACTCTTCGGGTGCACGTTCGTCCCATGCTGTCCCCGCGCCTCCATGCCCACGGCGGCCTTCGTGCCGGGTGCACCGCGACGCTGTGCCGGAGCCTACCCGGACGGCTCACGGCGTGGTGGGCTCGTCCGGCTCCGGGAGGTCGTGCCAGCGGGCCCGCCAGGCGGCCTCGTGGGCCTCGTGGCTGATCCGCTCGTGGAAGACGGCGGCACGCAGCGCGTGCCGGGACTTCGACATGACCAGCACCTCCACCGCCACGAGCGCCACGCAGATCACCGTCGCCAGGGTGAGCGCGCCGAGCGCGGGCAGGTGTTGACCGATCGGCAGGGCCGCGGTCAGCACCACGATGACGCCCACCCGGGTCCAGGAGAGGGTGTGCAGGGTCCGGAGCTGGAACAGGATGTTGACGGCGTAGTAGCAGATCAGCCCGCCGAAGAGCATCAGTACGGCCGGCCCCTCGACCTTCTCGGCGATTCCACCGGCCGGATCGGTGATCTTGTGCAGGACCTCCTCGTTGCCGATGGAGAAGAGGATGATCCCGGCGATCAACGGCAGGTAGAGGTACGCGTACGCGTCGCGGGCCATCGCCACCCGGGGAGCGCCCTCGGCCGCGTGCAGGGCGATCCGGGCGGCCGGGCCGATGAAGTCGAAGTGCGCCCACCAGAGGGCTGCGGTGACCACGATGCTGAGCGTGGCGGCCGTCACCGCCGGCCAGGTCGCCGGCTTGCCGAGCAGGTTGCCGCCCACGCCCGTGGAGATGACGGACTCGCCCAGCGCGATGATCAGGATGAGGTCATAGCGTTCGGTCCAGTGCTCGGCGCTTGTCACCCCCCAGCCCCAGGTGCCGACGATGAAGCCGGTGGCGAACTGGACCACCACCACGGCGATCCACAGGCCGTCCCGGATCATCGCCGCCTGGTTCGGGTCGGCGATCTGCGACGGGATCAGCGCGGCGGCCAGCAGCAGGACGATGCTCGCCGCCAGCTCGGGGGCGAACCGGCGCAGTTGCCGGCGCTCCTGCGGGCTGTCCCGCACGACATGCTGGTAGAGGACCCAGTGGATGCCGCGGACCACCACGTAGCTGACGGCCACCAGCATCGGGCCGGCGGCGCTGCCCTTGGGGTCGCTGAACGCCTGCGGCAGCGCCAGCGCGAACGCGAACAGGGCGGCCATCGCCACCACCATCAGCACCGGGACGTAACCCTCGCCGAGCCGTACCCGGGTGGCGACCAGGCTGTGCACCACCCAGCACCACCAGAGCACGGCCAGCACCAGGGCCGCGTGCAGCAACTGTCGGCCGGAGACGTTCGCGGCGGTGGCCCTGGTGATGATGAAGAACGAGAAGACGAACACCAGGTCGAAGAAGACCTCGAACTTGTCCACCCGCGCGCCGGGGGCGATCGGGACGGCCGGGCCCAGTTGCCCACCCCGCCGGTAGCCGCCCATTGTCCCACTCTGGCAGCGTCCGGCCTGGCCGGAGGCCGGAACGGGCTCAGTCCGTCCGGCGGTGTCGCAGGCCGTCCATGAGCAGGTCGAGCAGCCGGTCGGCCTGGTCGCGTTCGCCTGTGGCGAGGCTGATCCCGCTCACGCCGGCCAGCACGTCGGCGACGTCGACGTCGGCCCGGACGGCGCCGGCCGTGACGCTGGCGTCGAGGAGCCTGCCGAGTGCCTCCAGCAGTCGGTCGCGGCTGTGGGCGTACGGGTTGGCGCCGGAGGCGATCACCAGGCGCAGGGCGTCGGCCATGCCGCGCTTGGTGGCCAGGTAGTCGACGAACAGGGACATCCAGGCGCGCAGCGCCTGATCGGGGGGCGACCGGTCGAGCAGGTCCGGTGCGGCGTCGCAGAGCTTGCCCAGCTCGTTGCGGTAGGCCGCCTCGACCAGGGCCTCTCGGGTGGGGAAGTGGCGGTACAGGGTGCCGATGCCCACACCGGCCTGCCGGGCGATGGCGTCGAGCGTTACCTCCGGGCCGGGGTGGGAAAACGCCTGGACCGCGGCTTCCAGCAGCCGCTCGCGGTTGCGCAGCGCGTCCGCCCGCAGGGGGCGGGGGCTGGTCTCCGGCACGTCTCCTCCTTGGCTGTGCGGGCCGACGGTTTCCCCGTCGGGTGGTAACCGGAGGAAACTCCGGTTAGTCTCGGCCATAGCGGAGGATCCTCCGCTTCCATCGTACGGCGGGCCGACCGGCCCGCCCTCCCCGAACAAGGATGGATCATGACGACGAGCAACCCGATCACCACCCCGTTCGCCCATCACTCCACGGCCATGGACGTGATCAAGGGCGTGGACCTCGTTGGGCGGCGGGCGGTCGTCACCGGCGGATCGTCAGGCATCGGCGTGGAGACCGCCCGTGCCCTCGCCAGCGCCGGCGCCGAGGTCACACTTGCCGTGCGCAACCCCGACGCCGGCCAGAAGGCCGCCGACGACATCACCGCCACCACCGGCAACGAGCGCATCCTGGTGGCCCCGCTCGACCTCGCCGACCAGGGCTCGGTCGCCGACTTCGTGGCCAACTGGGACGGCCCGCTGCACATCCTGGTCAACAACGCCGGGATCATGGCCGCGCCGCTGAGCCGCACCCCGCAGGGCTGGGAGATGCAGTTCGCCACCAACCACCTCGGGCACTTCGCGCTCGCCACCGGGCTGCGCCCGGCGCTCGCCGCGGCCGGCGGAGCCCGCATCGTGTCGGTCAGCTCCGCCGCCCACCTGCGCTCCCCGGTGGTCTTCGAGGACATCCAGTACGACCGCCGGGAGTACGACCCCTGGCAGGCGTACGGGCAGTCGAAGACGGCGAACGTGCTGTTCGCCGTGGAGGCGACCCGTCGCTGGGCCGACGACGGCATCTTCACCAACTCGTTGATGCCCGGCGCGATCCGGACCAACCTCCAGCGGTACGTCAGCGACGAGGAGCTGACCCGGATGCGCGCCGGCAACGCGGCCGCCTGGAAGACAGTCGAGCAGGGGGCCGCCACCTCGGTGCTGGTAGCCGCGTCGCCGCTGCTGGACGGTGTCGGCGGGCGCTACTTCGAGGACTGCCACCAGGCCGCCCCGGCCCAGCCAGGCGGGCGTACGGGGGTCGCCGAGTACGCGCTGGACCCGCAGGCCGCCGAACAACTCTGGGAGGTCTCCGAGACCCTGCTCAAGGGCTGAGTTCCCCGCGGACGAAAAGGGCGCCCCGGTCGACGACCGGGGCGCCCTTTCGGCGTTGACGCGGGGATCAGGCCAGGCCCAGCTCCGACTCGAAGTTGCCGGCCTCCAGCCGCTCCTTGACCGAGGTCAGGAAGCGGGCCGCGTCGGCGCCGTCGATCAGGCGGTGGTCGTAGGACATGGCCAGGTAGACCATCGACCGGACCGCGATGACCTCGCCCAACTCCGGGTCGTTCACCACGACCGGACGCTTCACCACGGCACCCGTACCGAGCATCGCCGACTGTGGCGACGGCACGATCGGAGTGTCGAACAGAGCGCCCCGGCTGCCCGTGTTGGTGAGCGTGAAGGTCGCCCCGGCCATCTCGTCCGGGGTGATCTTGTTGGCCCGGGTGCGCTCGGCCAGGTCGGCGATCCGCTTGGCGATGCCGCCCATGTTGAGGTCACCGGCGTTGTGGATGACCGGCACGAGCAGGCCGCGCTCGGTGTCCACGGCGATGCCGAGGTGCTCGGCGGCCGGGTAGGTGATCGTGCCGCCCTCCAGGTCCATGCTGGCCTGGATGATCGGGTGGGTCTGGAGCGCCTCGATGGCGGCGAGGGCGAAGAACGGCAGGAAGGACAGCTTCACGCCGTGCTTGGCCTGGAACGAGTCCTTGGCCTTCACCCGCAGCTTGGCGACCTTGGTGACGTCCACCTCGACGACAGTGGTCAGCTGCGCCGTCTCGTGCAGCGACTGCTGCATCCGCTTGGCGATGGTCGCGCGGATCCTCGGCAGCTTCTCCGTGGTGCCCCGCTTGGCGCTGGGCTGCGGCTTGGCGGCCGGCTTCGGCGCGGCGGCCGACGGCGCGGCGGTCGGCTCAGCAGCCGGAGCCGGCGCGGCCTGGGCGGTCTTCGCCTTCTCGGCCGCGTCGAGGACGTCCTGCTTGCGGATCCGGCCACCCACACCGGTGCCGTTGAGCGTGGACAGGTCGACGCCGTGCTCGCCGGCCAGCTTGCGCACCAGCGGGGTCACATAGCCTGCCGCCTCCTCGCCGTCACCCTGGGCCGGGGCGGACGGGCGCTGCGGCGCCGCGGTCGGTGCGGACGGCTGCGCCGCCTGCTCGGCCTTCGCCGGCTCCGCCGACGTCTCGGCCTCCGCGGACGGCTCGTTGTACGACATGCCCGGGGTCGGCTCCTCGACCTTCGGCTCCGGCTTCGGCTCGGCCTTCGGGGCCGGGGTTGCCTCCGGCTTCGGCTCGGGCTTCGGCTCGGACTTCGCCGGGGCCGCGCCCGCGACGCCGATGATGGCCAGGTCGGCGCCGACCGCGGCGGTCTCGTCCTCGGCCACCTTGATCTCCAGCACGGTGCCGGCGACCGGCGACGGGATCTCGGTGTCCACCTTGTCGGTGGAGACCTCCAGCAGCGGCTCGTCCACCTCGATGGTCTCGCCGACCTGCTTGAGCCAGCGCGTCACCGTACCCTCGGTGACGCTCTCACCCAGGGCGGGCATCTTCACCGGGGTGCCCTCGCCGGCCGGCGCGGCGGCCGGAGCCGGCGTCTCGGCCGGCGCCTCGTCCTGGGCCACCTGGTCGGCGGTGCCCTCGGCGGCGGCGGTCGGCTCGGCGGCCGGCTCGACCTCCTCGGCCGGGGCCTGCTCCTGCGGGGCGGCCTCGCCACCGCCGGTCGACTCGCCCTCACCGGAGATGACAGCCAGCTCGCTGCCGACCTCGGCGGTCTCGTCCTCACCGACAACGATCCGGCTCAGCACGCCGGCAGCGGGGGACGGGATCTCGGTGTCGACCTTGTCGGTCGAGACCTCGAGCAGGGGCTCGTCGACCTCGACCGTGTCGCCCTCCTGCTTGAGCCAGCGCGTGACGGTGCCCTCGGTGACGCTCTCGCCGAGCCGGGGCATGGTGACCGATACCGGCATGTTCTCCAGACTCCTTCATTCCCCTAGGGGATCTTCGCCCGTCGCCGGACGCCGCGGTTTGGGTGATCAGGCGTGCGCGTGCAGCGGCTTGCCGGCGAGGGCCAGGTGCGCCTCGCCCAGGGCCTCGTTCTGGGTCGGGTGGGCGTGCACGAGCTGGGCGACCTCGGCCGGGTAGGCCTCCCAGTTGTAGATGAGCTGCGCCTCACCGATCAGCTCACCCACCCGGGCGCCGACCATGTGCACGCCGACCACCGGGCCGTCCTCCACCCGGACCAGCTTCACGAAGCCGGTGGTCTTGAGGATCTGGCTCTTGCCGTTGCCGCCGAGCGGGTAGTTGTACGACGAGACCTTGTCGGCGCCGTACTGCTCCTTGGCCTTGGCCTCGGTCAGCCCCACCGACGCCAGCTCCGGGTCGCAGTAGGTGACGCGCGGGATGCCTACCTCGTCGATCACGGCCGGGGTCTGACCGGCGATCTCCTCGGCGACGAAGATGCCCTGCTGGAAGCCCCGGTGCGCGAGCTGCAGGCCCGGCACGATGTCGCCGACCGCGTAGACGTTCGGCACGCTGGTACGCAGCCGCTCGTCGGTCAGCACGTAGCCGCGGTCCATCTTGACGCCCTGCTCCTCGTACCCGAGGTTGGCGGTGTTCGGGCCGCGACCCACGGCGACCAGCAGCAGCTCGGCCTCGACGGTCTCGCCACCGGAGATCGTCAGCTTGACGCCGTTCTCGGTCTTCTCGACCTTCTCGAACGGCTTGCCGACCTTGAAGTTGATCTTCCGCTTGCGGAACGCCCGCTCCAACGCCTTCGACGACTCCTCGTCCTCGGCGGCGACCAGCCGGGGCAGCGCCTCGACGATCGTCACGTCCGCGCCGAAGGACTTCCACACGCTTGCGAACTCGACGCCGATCACGCCACCGCCGAGCACGATCACCGACGAGGGGATCCGGTCCAGGGTCAGCGCGTGGTCGCTCGTGATGATCCGCTCACCGTCGACCTCCAGGCCGGGCAGGCTCTTCGCGTACGAGCCGGAGGCCAGCACGATGTTACGGCCGGTGTACCGCCTGCCGTCCACCTCGACCACGTTCTTGCCGACCAGCTTGCCGGCGCCGGCCACGAAGGTGATGTTCTTCGAACCGCCCACCAGGCCCTGCAGACCCTTGTACAGGCGGGAAATCACACCGTCCTTGTACGAGTTGACCCCGGCCATGTCGACGCCGACCAGCTCGGCCTTCACGCCGAACTGCTCCGACTCGCGGGTCTGGTCGGCGACCTCGGCCGCGTGCAGCAGCGCCTTGGTCGGGATGCAGCCGTTGTGCAGGCAGGTCCCGCCGAGCTTGCCCTTCTCGATCAGCGCGACCTTCAGGTCCAGTTGGGCGGCGCGCAGCGCCGCCGCGTAGCCGCCGCTGCCACCTCCGAGGATGACGATGTCGAAGGTTGCTTCGTTCGGCTCGCTCACGTCCAACTCCCAGGTCGCGTCGCTGCATCGGGGGTCACTACGGGGTAACACGGACACACCCCACCTCGGTCATCTTGTCACCACCGGGCACAGGGTGCGTACCGAGGTGCCCAACGACACGTCATCGACACGTACCCTTGGCACCGTTGTCGATGACGCAGCATGGGGGAGAGGTTCGGTGGGGTTGTTCCGACGCCGCAAGCAGGCGCGTGTGCCGAGCCACGACCGCGCGGCCGACCGAGGCGATCTGGCCCATCTGGAGAACTTCATCCGGAGTCGCCGCGGCGTCGAGGCGTTCATCGAGCCACGGACGACCGTGACGGAGACCACCGTCATCCTGATCGCCGACGACGGCGAGTGGACCCGCCGGCGGATCGACGGCCCCGACGGCGCCAGGCGCTTCGCGTACCGGATGGGCATCCCGGTGTACGACGTCCGGCTGATGGGCTACCCGCAGCGGATGCGCGACTTCAACGAGCGTCGCAAGCGCCGCCCCGAGCTGTACTGAGCAAGGGGCCCCCGGCATCGACCGGGAGCCCCTCGCTCAGTTCCGTCAGCCGTTCGCGGCGACGTCCTCGACGAGCTGCACCAGGGTGCGGACCGGAACGCCGGTGCCACCCTTGGTCCAGTAGCCCACCGGCTCGCCCGAGTGGTAGCCCGGACCGGCGATGTCGATGTGCGCCCAGGCCACGTCGTCGGTCACGAACTCGCGCAGGAACACGCCGCCCTGCAACATGTGACCGGCCCGGTCCATCCCGGCGTTGACCTGCGAGATGTCCGCCACGTCCGAGTCCATGCCCTTGCGTACGTCGTCGGGCAGCGGCATCGGCCACGCCGGCTCGCCGACGGCGTCGCCGATCACCCGGACCCGCTCGCACAGCTCCGGGGTGCCCATCACGCCGGCCATCCGCTTGCCCAGCGAGATCACCTGACCGCCGGTAAGCGTGGAGGTCTCGAACAGGTAGTCGGTGCCGTCGGCGCAGGCGCGGGCCATGGCGTCACCCAGGACCATCCGGCCCTCGGCGTCGGTGTTGAGCACCTCCACCTTCTTGCCGTTGAACATGCTGATCACGTCACCCGGCCGGTAGCTGGTGCCCGACGGCATGTTCTCCGCCATCGGCAGGTACCCGCTGACCGCCACCGACGGCTTGAGCGCCGCGATCGCCAGCATGGCCGCGCCCACCGCGGCGGCGCCCGCCATGTCGGACTTCATCTCCCACATGCCCTGCGCCGGCTTGATCGAGATGCCGCCGGTGTCGAAGGTGATGCCCTTGCCGACGAGCGCGACCCGCTTGCCGTTGCCGCCGCCCTGCGGGGTGTAGGTGAGCTTCACCAGCCGGGGTGGCGCCTCCGAGCCCTGCCCGACGGCGATGATGCCGCCGTACCCGCCGGCGGCCAGCGCCGCCTCGTCGAGCACCTCGACCTCGAGGCCCGCCTCGCGCGCCGCGCCGGCCACGGCGTCGGCGAACGACGGCGGACGCAGCTCGTTCGGCGCGGTGTTCACCCAGTCCCGGCTGAGCCGGACCGCGCCGGCCACCGCCTGCGCTCGGGTGATCTCCGCCTGGGCGCCCTCGTCGGCGGCGTCCGGCACCGCGATGACCACCTCGGCCACCGGCTCCCGCCGGGCCGGCTGCGGCCGGGTCTTGTAGCCGGCGAACCGGTACCCGCCCAGCAGCGCGCCCTCGGCTACCGCGCGCAGCGCGGCCGGGGCGTCCGCGTCGTCGGGCAGCGGCATGGCCAGCGCCACCTTCGGCGCGCCCGCCAGGGCCCGGACGGCCGAGCCGGCGGCACGACGCAGCGTCTCCGGCGCCGGGGCGGCGCCGGACGGCTCCGGGCCGAGCCCGACGGCGACGACGAGTGGGGCGGTGACCGTGCCCAACGTGGCCAGCTTGATCACCTCGCCGGGGCCACCTGTCGCGCCGAGCAGCGCCAGCGTCTCGGTCAGCTTGCCGTCGAACGCGGCGGCGATGCTCTCCGCGCCGCTGGCGAGCAGGAGGGTGCCGGCGAGGCCGCTGGTGGCGCCCTGCTCTCCGGTCTGGCTGTGCACGCCGATCACGATCGCGTCGACGGCGAGCTCCGCGGGGTCGGTGTCGACCAGGCTCAGGGTGGTAGTGCGGGGCGATGTCACTGAAGCTACTCCGGGCGGGCCGGGCCGGTCGCGGCGTCGCGTACCGGCGGTGAAGGTCTCCGGCGGAACCTACCCGCCGGACGTCGGGGTTGTCCCGCCGATCGGGCCGGCAGGGGTCCCGCCGATGCTAACCAGCCACGTTGCCCCCGGTAAGTTGCCACCCATGACCGACGTGACCTCCGACGCCGCCGCGACCCGGCTGCGCCGTTCCCCGCTGCACGAGCGGCACACCGCCGCCGGCGCCAAATTCGCCCCGTTCGGGGGCTGGGAGATGCCGCTGGAGTACGCCGGCGGCGGGGTGCTCAAGGAGCACACCGCGGTGCGTACGGCGGTGGGGGTCTTCGACGTCTCGCACCTGGGCAAGGCCCGGGTGAGCGGCCCCGGCGCGGCCGACTTCGTCAACGCCTGCCTCAGCAACGACCTGGGCCGGATCGGGCCCGGCCGGGCGCAGTACACGCTCTGCTGCGACGACGCCACCGGCGGCGTGGTGGACGACATCATCGCCTACCTGTACGCCGACGACCACGTCTTCCTCATCCCGAACGCCGCGAACACCGCCGAGGTGGTGCGCCGGCTGCGCGCCGCCGCGCCGGAGTCGGTCACCGTCACCGACGAGCACGAGGCGTACGCGGTGCTGGCCGTGCAGGGTCCCCGCTCGGGTGAGCTGCTGGCCGCCCTCGGCCTGCCCACCGAGCACGGCTACATGAGCTTCTCGGCGGCGACCCTGGCCGGGGTGGAGCTGACCGTCTGCCGCACCGGCTACACCGGCGAGCTGGGTTACGAGCTGGTCGTGCCGGCGGAGCACGCGGTGGCCGTCTGGGACGCGCTCTTCGCCGCCGGTGAGGCGTTCGAGTTGCGCGCCTGCGGGTTGGCGGCCCGGGACACGCTGCGCACCGAGATGGGTTACCCGCTGCACGGGCAGGACCTGTCGCTCGACATCACCCCGGTGCAGGCCCGCTCCGGCTGGGCGGTCGGCTGGGACAAGCAGGCCTTCTGGGGCCGCGACGCGCTGCTCGCCGAGAAGGCCGCCGGCCCCCGGCGTACGCTGCGCGGCCTGGTGGCGGTCGACCGCGCCATCCCGCGGCCGGGGATGACCCTGCACGTCGGCGACGAGCAGGTGGGCGTGGTGACCAGCGGCACCTTCAGCCCGACGAGGAAGCAGGGCATCGCGCTGGCCCTGCTGGACACCGACGCCAAGCTCGCGGACGGCGACGAGGTCGAGATCGACATCCGGGGCCGCCGAGCCCCCCTGACGCTGACGAAGCCCCCCTTCGTGACCCCCTCCGTACGCTGACGCTGATCATGAGGTTGACGGGTTCTTCGGAGATCGAAATCGCCGGCAACCTCATGATCAACGCTGCTGGTCGGGTGGGGTGGGGGGTTCGCCGGAGTCCAGGACCGCCTGGGTCCAGCCGCCCTCGATGACACCCGTCGCGTCCAGGACGGCCCAGTCGACCACCTCGGTCGCCTCCACCACCACCGGGGCGCCGATGCGCACGCTCGGGTCGGTGCTGGCGTCGCTGGCGCTCACGCCGACGATCCGCTCCGGGGCCTCCCACGAGGTGACACCCGCCCAGACGTACTCCGGGCCGTCGTCGCCGGGCAGGCCGTACTTGACCACCAGCTGCGACTCGGCGGGCAACCGGCCGGCCACGAAGCGTGCCCGCGCGTCGCCCAGCGCCGCGCGGGCCGTGGCGACCGCCCGGCTCATCGCGTCACCGGACCGGGCGTAGCGCACGTCCGGCTGGATCCCGGAGAACAGCGTCGCGCACGCGGCGGCGTAGTAACGCCCGTCCGGGCCGGGATGCCCGGCCGGCGGGCGCAGGCTCAGGAACGAGTCGGCCTCCGGATCGGTCGCCGGGTCCAGCTCCAGGCGCAGCAGCACAGGCGCCGTCGCGCCGTGCTGCTCCGGGTTGCCGTACGCCACCGCGATGTCGTGCCCGGTGACGGTGGCCAGCACCGGCAGCTGCACGAACGCCGGCACCTCGTCGCCGGTGAGCCCGTCGGTCCAGTCCCGCAGGAGCCGACGCGCCGCGCCGGTCATCACCGCACCCCAGGCCCGGGTCAGATGGTCGGGCACCCCCTGGGTCTGCAACTCCAGCAGTCCGAAGCGGCGCAGCCCCTTGGTGGTGAACCACAGCCCTTCGGTGTCCGAGGAGTACGGCACCAGCACCCAGTCGACAAGCCGGATCCGGCCCTGCTCGTCGGGGAGCGAGCGCAGCGCGGTGGCCGGGTCGAGGAACTGGAGGCCGAACACGTCCACCACGTCGCCGTCGACGGACTCGGCGACCGCCGCCGCGACCGCCCGGGCCGCCCACTCGTGCGCCGGGGGCCAGCCCGGCCGGTACTCGGCCTGCACCACGACGAGGTGCGTCGCCGCCGCCAGCCGCGCCAGCTGCTCCTCGGTGGCGCCGAACGCGGTGAGCAGATCCGGTGGCAGCTCGGGAAACTCAGCGATCGGCCTGGTGTCCACGCTCATCAGCGGGCTGTCAAGCATCTGCCGGGCGAGCCCGTGCACCGGCTCGGCGAGCCGGCCGGTGAGCGCCGCCACCGCCGTCTTCGCGCTGACCTTCGGCAGCCCCACCATCGGCACCAGGTAGGTCGCGCTGAGCGACTCCGGCACCGGTACGGGCAGGAAGTCGTCAGTGATGAGCATGTGGGTTCCCCCGGTTGCCGTGCCGGTGCTGTCGAGCCGAACGCTACCCGGCCCGCCGCGCCCGCTTCAGGCGGACAGCACCAGACCCAGGTAGACCAGCGTGGTGACCACCTCGACCGTCGCACCGAGCACGTCGCCGGTGATGCCGCCGAACCGGCGTACCACGTGGTGGAGCAGCGCGATCGCGACGGCGATCGCGACGACGACGGCCAGTGGCCCCTGCCACGCACGGCCCGGCACCGCGGGCACCGCCAGCAGCGCGACGGTGACCGCGCCGGCGGCCAGTGCCAGCGGGCCGACAGTGCCGGCCACCACAGCGCCGAGCCCGTCGGGTCGGGCCGCCGGTACGCCCCGACGGCAGGCGACTGTCACGCCCAGCCGCCCGGCGGCCGTCGCCGCGACCACCGCCGCGAGGCACGCCGGCCAGGGGCGGCCGGCCAGCTCGGTGAGCGCCGCCGCCTGCACCAGCAGGACGACCACCAGGGCGACCACGCCGAACGGGCCGACGTCCGGCTTCTTCATGATCTCCAGTGCCGCCGCGCCCCGCCGGTACGAGCCGAGGGCGTCCACGGTGTCGGCCAGCCCGTCGAGGTGCAGCCCCCGGGTGAGCAGGGCCGCGGCCCCCAGCGTCACCCCGGCGGCCACCAGCGGTGCGGCGAGCGCGCCGACGAGCAGCAGCACCCCGGCCAGCAGCGCCCCGAGCAGCGCGCCGACCACCGGGGCGAGCGCCATCGCGGTGCCGGCCACCGGGCGGTCGATCCGTCCGGCGCGCACCGGCAGGGTGCTGAACGTGGTGACCGCCAGTCGGGCGCCAGCGACGAGCCGCGACTCAGCCGGCACGCCAGCCCGACGCCGGCTGCTCGTCGGCGCCGGTGCTGGCCGGGCCCGGCCCGTCCGGCTCCGGCTCGGTGAAGTCCGGTTCGGTGTACTCCTCGTCGGTGTACTCCGGCTCCTCGGACGCCGGCTCGCCGCCGCCCAGCGACGGGTGGGTCGGCAGCGCGGCGGCAAGCGCCAGCACCGAGCGCAGCAGCG
The DNA here is from genome assembly GCF_055587305.1 of Micromonospora sp. NPDC047521. Classification (NCBI taxonomy): domain Bacteria; kingdom Bacillati; phylum Actinomycetota; class Actinomycetes; order Micromonosporales; family Micromonosporaceae; genus Micromonospora; species Micromonospora sp. NPDC047521. The sequence goes on from NZ_JBVJGN010000003.1 coordinate 385,286, forward strand.
GCAACGCGACAAGCGCGTTGGCGCCCTCGCCCAGATCCAGTCGAAGATCAAGCAGCGGGGTGAGGCCGAGCACGTCGGCGGCGAGCCGCACCGCGGGGTGCCCGCCGTGGTCGGCGAGCAGGCACCAGTGACGGGCCTGCCCGGCCAGGTCGCGGCTGACCATTCCGGCGGCCAACCCGACCGGCCCGTCCAGCAGCACCGGCACCCGCCGGGCGGTCGCGCCCAGCAGCACACCGGTGGCCACCGCCACGTCACCGCCGCCCAGTTCCGCAAGCACGTCCTTGGCGCCTCGCGGCGAACGACGGGTGCGGTGCAACGCGTCGCGTACCGCCGCGCAGCGGACCATCCAGGCCGCGTCGTCGATCTCGCCGGAGTCGGTGATCACCCGACCGAGCACGGCCGGGGGTTCCGCGCCCGCCGTGGCCGCGAGCACCGCCGCGGCAGCCGCTTCGGTGCCGGCCCCGCACGCCCCCAGCACCAGCAGTTGTACGCCGGCGTCGGCGGCCTGCTCGGCCAGCCGCCAGCCGTACCGCAGCGCCGACTCGACCTGCTCGGGGGAGAGCGCCGGCTCGTCCTCCATGGCCGCCGCCGTGGGGGCGTCCACCACCTGAAGGCTCGCGCCGCTCTCGGCGGCCAGCCGGGCCAACGCGCCCTGACCGGCGCGGGCCTGCCGGGCCCGGCGCGCCGACTCACCGGGGACGGCGCCGGCCGACGCCCCGCCGGAGTGGTCGCCGTGCAGCAGCAGCACCCGTACCGAGCCCCAGGGGGCCGGCGTCGAGGTGGCCTGGGTGGCGGCCGCGAAGCCGACCACCCGGTCCAGGACGCCCAGCCCGGCGCCGGGTACGTCCAACGTGGCCAGACGGTCGACGGCCTGCGGGCCGGCGTACTCGTCGGGCATCGGAAGCTCCATGCCCGGCTGGATGACCAGCCCGGTGGCGACCATCGGCAGCGCCATCGTGGGCGCGGCCCAGGGGTTGCCGGGCTCCTGGTTCGGGGCGGGCGGCGCCGGATGGGTCAGCACCTCCGGCAGCTGCACCTCGGGGGTGGGCTCGGTGTCGGTGTCGGCCGGGACCGGCTGGGGGGCGACACGCGCGGTGGCCGTCGCGGTCGCGGGCGCCGCCGGCACCGCGTGGTCGGTCGGCTTCAGCCACACCGGCTGGCCGGCGACCACCAGCGCCACCGCGTCGCAGGCGTCGGCTACCGCGCGGTTCGCCGCGCCGAGCGCGTCGGTGAACGCCCGACCCAGCGGCGTGGTCGGCACCAGCGACAACCCCACCTCGGGGCTGACCAGCACCACCTTCGCCGAGCAGGTGCGGACAGCGTCGGCCAGCTCGGCGATCGTCGCCACGTCGTCGGCCGGCTGGTGCTCGGGGTCGAGCAGCACCGTCACCCAGCCGCCCAGGTCGTCCACGAGCAGCGTCTCGTTGGGCTCGGCGGACGCGAGCACGTCCGCCAGCCGGCGTGGATCCTCGGCGGTCTCCTCGGTCGTCCAGCTGCCCGGCCGGCGGGCGCGGTGCGACGCCAGCCGCGTCGCCCACTCGGTGTCCTCCGGGTCGCCCTCCGGCGCGGTGGCGAGGTAGCGGACCACCGGCGCGTCGATGACCAGGGACTCGGCGAACTCCGACTTGCCGGACCGGGTGCCGCCGAGCACCAGGACCGTGTTCCACCCGTCAACGGACATGCCCGTACCTTAAGGCCGGCCGGGGTCGCGCTGCCTGCCGGCCCGGCGTCGCGACGGACCAGGATTGATCAACCCACCGGTCGCGGCGGAGGCGAGCGAGCGGCCGTCGGGCGCGGGGCCGACTACGCTGGCGGGGGTTCGTCCCACGGGGACTTCAGCGGCGAGGGGAGACGCGGCATGGCGTGGAGCTGGCGGTACGAGGGCACGGACGGGCAGACGGTCGAGGGACCTGCGGAGTCGTTCGGCAGTCAGGCCGACGCCGAATCCTGGATCGGTCAGACCTGGCGGGAGCTCGCGGCGTCCGGCGTCACATCGGTCGCGCTCGTGGAGGACGACCGGGTGGACTACCGGATGAGCCTGCTGCCCACGGCCGAGTGATGAGCTACGACCGGCCGGGCGCCGACGGGCTGGTGCTCGGCGTGCCGAAGGCGGCGTTCCGGCCCAGCCCGGTCTTCCTCGGCCTGGTCGCGCTCTTCGCCGTCAGCGGCGTGCTGAGCTGGAACGGGTACGGCAACGCCCGCTTCAACGTGTTCCTGTTCGTGGTCTCCGGCTGGCTGGTCTCGCTCTGCCTGCACGAGTACGCCCACGCGGTGGTCGCCTACCGGGCCGGTGACCGGGACATCGCCCACCGCGGCTACCTGACGCTCAACCCGTTCAAGTACACCCACCCGCTGCTGTCGATCGTGCTGCCGGTGGTGGTGGTGCTGCTCGGCGGCATCGGCCTGCCCGGCGGGGCGGTGTGGGTGGACCGGCACTCCATCCCGGGGCGGCTGCGGCACACACTTGTCAGCCTCGCCGGCCCGGCGACGAACGTGCTGTTCACGTTGCTGCTGGTGCTGGCGGTACGACTCGGTACGTCCTCGGGTGGCCCTGTGGAGTTCTGGGCCGGGGTGGCGCTGCTGGCGTTCCTCCAGCTCACCGCGAGCGTGCTCAACCTGCTGCCGGTGCCCGGCCTGGACGGCGGCAACATGATCCAACCGTGGCTCAACCCGCAGTGGCGGCGGATGTACGACCTGTTCGCCCCGTACGGCTTCATCCTGCTCTTCGCGCTGCTGTGGAACCCGCGCATCGGAGGGTGGTTCTTCGACGCGGTCTTCGCGGTCGGTGACCTGCTCGGCCTGCCGTCGTGGCTCTACGCCACCGGCCTGGATCTGATCCGCTTCTGGCAGAGCTGAGCTGACCCGGCCCGGCCGGCGCGACAGGTGTCGCGCCGACCGGACCGGACCGGCGTCAGGGACGCTGCGCGGGAGACTCGGTCTTCGCCGGGTCCCGTTCGGTGACCGGCTCGACGATCTCGTCGATCGCCTTGAGCAGCTCGGCGTCGAGCTTCACCCCGGCCGCCTTCACGTTGTCGTGCACCTGGTCGGGGCGGGACGCGCCGATGATCGCCGAGGAGACGTTCGGGTTCTGCAGGACCCACGCCACGGCGAGCTGGGCCATGCTCAGCCCGGCCTGCTCGGCGAGGGGCTTGAGCCGCTGCACCCGGGTCAGCACGTCGTCGTTCATGAACCGGGAGATGAAGCCCGCACCGGACTTCTCGTCGGTGGCGCGGGAACCGGCCGGCGGCGGCTGGCCCGGCAGGTACTTGCCGGAGAGCACACCCTGCGCCATCGGCGACCAGACGATCTGCCCGATGCCCAGCTCCTCGCTGGCCGGCACCACCTCGGCCTCGATGACCCGCCACAGCATCGAGTACTGCGGCTGGTTGGAGACGAGCGGGACGTGCAGCTCCCGGGCGAGCGGGTGCGCGGCGCGCAGCTGCTCGGCGGTCCACTCGGAGACCCCGATGTAGTGCGCCTTACCGGAGTGCACGACGTCGGCGAAGGCCTCCATCGTCTCCTCCAGCGGCGTGCTGTAGTCGTACCTGTGGGCCTGGTAGAGGTCCACGTAGTCGGTACGCAGCCGGCGCAGCGAGCCGTTGATCGACTCCATGATGTGCTTGCGGGACAGGCCACGGTCGTTGCGACCCGGCCCGGTCGGCCAGTAGACCTTCGTGAAGATCTCCAGGCCCTCCCGGCGTTCGTTCTCCAGCGCCCGGCCGAGCACGTCCTCCGCTCGGGTGCCGGCGTACACGTCCGCGGTGTCGAAGGTCGTGATCCCCGCGTCCAGGGCAGCCCGCACGCAGGCGAACGCGGCGTCCTCCTCGACCTGCGAACCGTGGGTGATCCAGTTGCCGTACGAGATCTCGCTGACCATCAGGCCGGAACGGCCCAGGTGTCGGAATTCCATTCCCCGACCCTAGCCCCGCCCGGTGAACACCGCCGACCGGCGTTCAGAGCACCGGATTCGCGTCGGCGAGCAACCTGTCGATCTCGTCGAGCACCGCCGCGCGGTCGGGGTGCACCGGGTCGATCAGCGGCTCGGCGCGCCGGTCCAGCGCCCCCCACCGCCCGCCGGGAGTCTCGACGAGGAACGCCACCGGGTGGATGACAAGCATCGGGTACGCCGGCGGCACCAGCACCGCCCCCGTGCGGTCCACCACACCGCGCCGACCCGCCACCTCCACGACTGCCAGCCCCTCGTCGGTGAACCCGTCGATCTGCTCCCCACCGGCGAGTTCGGTGTGGAAACCGTGGTAACGGGTCGCCACAACGATCCGGCCGGTCCGGTCGACGGCACCCCACCCCTCCCGCCGTACCGCCGCCACGCCCTTGCGGAACGGGCGCACGTCGGCGAAGTTCGGCGGCACCTGCACCGAGCCGGTGGCGTCGATGGCCGTCCAGCCGCCCTCGCCGACCACCCACGCCAGGCCGTCGCTGAACGGACGCGCCATCCGGTACGACGGAGGGATCACCGTCGTACCGAGCAGGTTGATCAGCGACCACCTGTCGGTGTCGGGGCGGCGTACCCAGGCCAGCCCGTCGTGGAACTGCTGCACCTCCGCGTACCGGGCGGGGATGACCAGGTCACCGTCCGCGTCGGTGTACCCCCACAGGGTTCCGTCCTGCCCCGGCACCGGGGGCCGGTCGCGGTCGAGGATGTCGTCCCGGCTCCTGGGGTACGGGCCGAAGCCGTCCGCCGACGCGCGGGCGGCGACCGCGTCCAGGGCCACCCGGATCCGGTCGAGCAGTTCGGCGTCGCCGGCGCCGCGCAGGTCGAGTGCCCGCTCGAAGTGGTGGCAGGCCTCCATCAGCCGGCCCTGGTCGTAGCAGGACCGTCCGGCGTGTTCGTGCAGCGCGGCCCGCAACCGGTCGGGAAGCTCGATCGAGTTCGCCCGGGCGAACAACAGGTCGGCCTCGGCGAAGTCGCCGCGCCAGCGCAGCACGTGGGCCAGCCGGGCCTGGGCCAGCGCGGTCCGGCGCAGCTCGCCGGTGGCCTCGGCGTACGTGAGGGCGAGCCGGCCGTCGGCCAGCGCGTCGTCCAGTTCGCCGAGGATCCGGGAGGCCACCGCCCGCAGGCTGAGCAGCCGCGCCCGCGCCCGGTTGTCGACGGCCGAGCCCAACTTCCCGGTCAACCGCCGCCGGATGGCCCGCAGATCATCCGGCTCGGTCAACTCCTCCCGCAGGGTGACCGGGTCCAGCCGCCAGCGGTACGCCCCCAGGACCTGCTCCGGGTCACCCTCGTCGGCAAGCGACGGGCGGGCGGGCTCCGGCGGCGCCGCCGGCGGCGCGGACACCGGTGCGCTCTCGGTGGGAGACCCGGTCCGCGGCCCCGGAACGGCCGCGGCCGGCACACCCGACACGGGTACGTCGATTGCGGGCGGCCCGGAGACGGGCGGCGCGGACACGGGTACGTCGATTGCGGGCGGCCCGGACACGGGTGTCGTCGGGGCGGGTGGCCCGGACGCGGGCGGCGCGGACGCGGGCGGCGCGGATACCGGCGTGACCGGGGCGGGTGGTGCGGAGACCGGTCCGGACGGGAACGGCGGCCCGGACACCGGCGGCGAGGACACCGGCGGCCCGGAGACCGGTCCGGACGGGAACGGCGGCGCGGACATCGGCGCTGCGGACACCGGCTCTGCCGAATCGGGCCGCTCGGGGTCCTCGCCGGGCCGCGCGGAGGTCACCTCCACCGCCGGGTCGTGCTCGTCCCACACCGGCGGCGCGGGTGGCTGGGCCGCTGCCTCGGGGTCGGCGACCTCCGTCCACGAGCTGAAAACGTCGGGGGTGGAGCCGGGACGCTCGGCGTCAGGCTCGCCGCGCGGGTCGGACGGCGTGACATCCGGCGACCCGGAGACCGGGCGTGCCGGTGGGCCGGAGACCGGGTCGAGCGCCCTCGGACCGTACGCGGGTTCCCCGTCCTCGGCGACATCGTCAGCCCAGGGATCCCGGGCCCAGCGTGCGTCGTCCTCATCTGTGGCCGGCGGCGCGGAGACCGGCCCGGCCGACGGTGCCGCGTCGGGAGGCGCGGAGATGGGCGGCGCGGAGACGGGCCGTGTCGGCGGGCCCGGGACGGGCGGCGCGGAGACGGGGCGCACCTGTGGTGCCGGAACCGAGGCCGCCGGTGGTGCGGAGACGGGCGGCGCCGAGGCTGGCGGTGCGGAGACCGGGACCGCCGGTGGCGCGGAGACCGGGTGTGCGGCCGGCTCGACGCTCGGGTCGTCGAGGGTCGGCCGTCCCGCTGTGGGCGGCTGGTCCGCCGTCGCGCCGTCCCGGTCGGACTCCGCCGTCTGGGCGGGGCTGAACCAGGCGTCCGGCCCCCGCACCGGTGCCTCGGCCGGCTCGGTGGCGGGCGGTACCGACGGTTCCGAGGGCGGTGGTGGGACGTAGCGACGCGGCACGCCCGGGGCGATCGGGAGCGCCCGTTCGGCGTCCGCCGAAGGTGCGGCGGCCGCTGGGGGCGTGGTTCGGTCCGGCTGCTGCCAGGCGGGCGGGGCCGGTTCACGGACCGGCCGCGCCTCGGGTGCCCGCTCCGCGCTGCGCCGTTCGTCGTCGGCCTGGCGGTTCGCCTGACTCACACCTGGGTAGCGCGGCGGCGGGGCCGAGGCCGTCGGCGCCGGGCCGGACGGCGTCCGACGCTCGACCGACGGCGACTGCGACGGCGACGGCGACTGCGACGGCGACTGGGGCTGCGGAGGCGTCTGCGGCTGCTCGTCGGGCAGCGGTGGATCCACGGGCGCGGGCAGGAACTCCAGCCGGAGGCGGGCGGCCGGTGGACCGGAGACGGGTCCGTCGGTCGCCGGCGAGACGGGGGCAGCCGAGACCGGCCGGTCCCGGTCCGGGCGATCGGGTGGGAGGTGCTCGGCCGGCCGGTGCCCGTAATCCGTCGACGCGGGGGAGACCGGTGCGGCCGAGACCGGTCGGTTCCATCCGGGTGTCGCGGCCGGCGGGACGGGCGCGGGGGACACCTGTCGTTCCGGGCGCGCGGGGGTGGCCCGGCCCGGCGTGGCGGGGGAGACGGGTGCCGGCGGCATCGGAGCGGTCCGACCGTGGGTGGTCGGCGGTGGCGCGGCGGCCGCCGGACGTGCCTGTCGTTCGTCGTACCGAGGCGGTGGGGCCGGCGCGCGCTCGGAACGGGCGGCCGGTCGCGCCGCGACGCCGGGTTCGGCGGGCCTGTGCGGTTCGGTGCGGGGACCGGTCTCGCGGGCGCGGTCCTGACGCACCGGGCCCGGGGGCGGCCACGGCAGGTCGCCGTCCGGCCGGTGACCGGGCCGTGGGCGGGGCTCGTGGTAGGTGTCCGGCCGTACCTCCTCGCGGGGACGCCGGTCCGGGTACGTCTCGGCGCGGGCCGCCGCCTCGCGTGGCTGCTGCCGGTACGGGTCGGCGTCGGAGCGCCGCCGCTCGTCGTCCCTGCGCGGCTGGCCCGTCGTCTCCGGGTCGGGCCGGCGGCGGCGTCCGTCGTCGGGTGTCCCCGGTGCGCCGGCGCCCTCGTCCGGGCGGTGACGCGAGCGGCTGTCGACTGGCGCCCACTGGCCCGCGCCCTCGGCGGCCCAGCCGTCGACCGGGCGACCGTCGTGACCCCGGGCGGGGCGGGGTCCGTACCCGTCGGAGGGGTGCCGGTCGTAGCCGGCGGCCGGGCGGTCCTGCGCGCCACGGCGGCGCGGCGGCTCGTCGGGTTCCGGTACCCGACCGGAATCGACGCGGGGAGCGGGGGAGACCGGCTGCGTGCCCGGGTATCCACGGTCCCGTTCGGCCGGCTCGTGGCGGGACCGGCGACTGTCGTACCGCTCGGTGGCGGGCTGGTCGCGGTGCCAGGCGGCCTCGCGGGCCGGTGCGCGCTCGTCACCGGGGCGCCGGTCGGACCAGGCGGTCCGCCGGTCCGGCTCGGAGCGGCGGTCGTCGCGGCGTGGTGGCTCGGGAAGTGGCCGCCGGTACGGCTCGTGGTCGTAGTGGCGGGTGTCGGTGGAGTGGCCGTGGCCGGACGCCTCGGCCGGACGTTCGTCGCCGCGGAGGCGGCCGTAGCCGTTGTCGTCGTCAACCCGCGATCGGCCGTGGGGCTGCTCCTCGTCGGGCCAGGACCGGCCGTACGGGTCCTGCTCGGCCGGGGGTTCGTCGGCCCACGACCGGCCCAGGTAGGTGCCGTCGGGGCGGGTGGGCGCCAGTGGTGGCACGTCGGCACGGCCGACCACTGTCGCCCGGCCGCGAGGCGGCGGGGGCGGCTGGTGGGACATCCCGATGTCGCCGGGGTAGCGCTGGCCGGGGAACTGGGGATGCCACTCGGTGGTCGGTTCGAGCACCCAGGACGGTTCGTTCGGGTCCCGCCACCGGTCGGTGTAGCGGCCGCTCATCCGTCGAGCCCGTCGCCGCACCCGACCGCTCGGTCGATCCCCGCCGGAGGTGGGCCGTCCGCGTTCGTACGCCGGTGACCGCCGGGCGTCCGGTCGCCGCCTGCCACGCCCCGGTGGCCGGCTCGCGTCCGCTCGCTCACGGCGTTGTCACCTCGTTGCAAATTGTCGCGCTGGGGCCTCGCGTACCGGTTCCGGTTCGCCCGTCCCGGCAGGGCGTGGCTGCGGATGGAGGGTAACGGCGTGGGCTCTCCCACCGCCACTGTGGCACCGCCCACGGGCGCAAACGTTATCCCATAGTTTCGGACATTTGGGTCTATAACCGAATCTGGCTTTCGACGATACTCCCACCGTCGAGGCGGGGCCGGGGCGGTACGCCCGCCCGAGGCTCAGGGATGCTCCATGACGAGGACCGCGACGGTGCCGGGCAGCAGCGCCTCGTAGCGGTGCGGCGCGTCGCCGGGAAACGCCGCGTAGTCGCCGGGCTCGATCTCGACCGGGCCCGACTCGGGGCCCACCCGCAGCCGTCCGGCGGCCAGCACCACATGCTCGACGCTGCGCGGTGTGTGCGCGTCGGCGGTCCGGATCGCGCCCGGCTCCAGCTTGATCAGATAGATGTCCCGGCGCAGGTGCGCCGCGCCGGCGCTGAGCAGCCTGCCGGTGAAGTCGGCCTGCTCGGAGCCGACCTGCGGCCCGTCGCCGGCCCTGATCACCCGCACGCCGCCCGTGGCCGGCTCGACCAGTTGGCCGAGCGGCACGTTGAGCGCCCTGCTGAGCGCCCACAGCGTCTCCATGCTCGGGTTGCCGGTGCCCGACTCCAGTTGGGAGAGTGTGGACTTCGCGACCCCGGCCCGGCGAGCGAGCTCGGTAAGCGAGATGCCCACCCGTTCGCGTTCCCGACGCAGGGCCCCGGCGATGGTGGCGAGGGGGCCGTCCGGCTCAGCGGGCATGGCTGCGCTCCAGGGATCAGTGTTCGTCGGCCGACCAGCGACAACCTGTTCACCAGGGTGAACTACGCGTACGGTACAACGAACATCCGGGCCCCGGATGCTTCGTGACGGGCTTGGGCCGATGCTGCTCGTGCGCGGCGCGGGCGCTCAGACCTTGTCGCCCAGATTCACCTGGGGAGCCGGGGCCCGCATCCGCCGGAACGTGATCGACCGCATCACCGCGTACAGGTAGAGCGAACCCATGCGCTGGTCGGTCTTCGGGAAGCGCTCGCGGACCAGCTTGCCGATCTTGCGGCAGATCAGCACGGAGTCGATCACCACGCCCAGCGCCAAAGCGCCCCAGAGCAGGTTGGAGATCAACCGCACCGGGGCCGGCATCGCCGCGTTCGACCCGATCAGCACGATCAGCGCGCCGCCGAAGAACCAGGTGCCGACGGTACGACGGGAGTCGACCACGTTGCGCGCCAGCAGCCGCTCCGGGCCCCTGTCGCGGGGGCCGCCCTCGCGGCGGAACTCCGACGCGGCCTCGGCACGCAGCTGGCGGCGGCGCTCCCGCTCCTCCTCCTTGGTGAGAGGACGGCTGGGGCCGGCCGGGCGACGGCCGACGGTGGGCCGCTTCGGAGTCTCGCGACCCTTGGCCGGGGTGTAACCCCGGGGACGGTCGGCGGTCTCCTCGGGGGTCACCGAGGTGACGGCCTCGTCGACGAGGTCGGTGGACTTGCGGCGAAAGAGCGACGGCACGCGGCAAGGGTAGCCAACGACAGGAGCCCGGTGCACATCGCGGTACAGCGGCCGACGGCTCCAGGCCGCGGTGCGACCTGGAGCCGTCGTCGTCGAACGATCGGTGCTCGGCGTTACGGACGCTCGGCGTGCGCGCCCAGGTCGGCGAGCTTGGCCTCGAAGTCCTCGTAGCCCCGGTTGATCAGGTCGACGCCGTACACCCGGGAGGTGCCCTCGGCCGCGAGCGCCGCGATCAGGTGGCTGAACCCGGCCCGCAGGTCGGGGATGACCAGCTCGGCGGCGTGCAGCTTGCTCGGCCCGGCGATGACCGCCGAGTGCTTGAAGTTGCGCCGGCCGAAGCGGCACGGGGTGCCACCGAGGCAGTCCCGGTAGACCTGGATGTTGGCGCCCATAGAGTTCAGTGCCTCGGTGTAGCCCAGCCGCTGCTCGTACACCGTCTCGTGGACGATCGACAGGCCGCGGGCCTGGGTCAGCGCCACGACCAGCGGCTGCTGCCAGTCGGTCATGAAGCCGGGGTGGACGTCGGTCTCCAGCGCCACCGCGTTCAGCTCGCCACCGGGGTGCCAGAAGCGGATGCCGCCCTCCTGGCCCGGGTCGCCCAGCTTCGGAGCGCGGGCGTCGGTGACCTCGTACTCGCCGCCGACCGACCGGAAGATGTTCAGGAAGGTCATCATGTCGGCCTGCTGCGCGCCGAGTACCTCGACGTGGCCACGGGTGGCCAGCGCGGCGGCGGCCCAGCTCGCCGCCTCGATCCGGTCCGGGATCGGCCGGTGCGTGTAGCCGTGCAGCTTCGGCACGCCCTGGATCTCGATCACCCGGTCGGTGTGCACCTTGATGATCGCGCCCATCTTCTGCAGGATGCAGATCAGGTCGATGATCTCCGGCTCCACCGCGGCGTTACGCAGCTCGGTGACACCCTCGGCCATCACCGCGGTCAGCAGCACCTGCTCGGTGGCGCCGACACTCGGGTACGGCAGGGCGAACTTGGTGCCGTGCAGACCGTTCGGCGCCGACAGGTGCAGGCCCTCGGGCCGCTTGTCGACAGTCGCGCCGAACTCGCGCAGCGCCTGCAGGTGGAAGTCGATCGGACGCGGGCCGATGTGGCAGCCGCCCAGGTCCGGAATGAACGCGTGCCCGAGCCGGTGCAGCAGCGGACCGCAGAACAGGATCGGGATCCGGCTCGACCCCGCGTGCACGTTGATCTGGTCGGTGCTCGCGCTCTCCACGTTCGCGGGGTCGAAGACGAGCTCGCCGTCCTCGACGCCGTCGGTCACCTTGACGCCGTGCAGACCGAGCAGACCCCGGACCACCTCGACGTCACGGATCTTTGGCACGTCGAACAGCCGGCTCGGGGTGTCGCCGAGCAGCGCGGCGACCATCGCCTTCGAAACCAGGTTCTTCGCGCCGCGCACGCGGATCCGCCCTTCAAGCGGAGTGCCTCCGTGCACGACCAGGACGTCGTCGGTCAACGCAACCTCCAGCGCTTCGGTGCTGCTGTGTTGATGGTGGGGAGCGTGAACCTTGTCGCTACCCCGGATGCGGCCATATCGAAACGGCCCGCTCGCGTCGTCGCTCCGGCAGCATAGCCCTCGGTGACGAAAAAGGACTCGGTCACACCGGCGTGTGTGGCATTAATCGGTGATCCGGCACTTTTGCGTACCAACGGCGCTACGGAAAGTGATCAGCCGGCGCTCGGTGGCGGAGTGTCCGCGCCGGGCAGGGCGAGCATCTGGTCCAGTGCCACCCGGGCGTGGTGGGCGGTGTCGGCGTCCACAGTGATCTGGTTGACCACCCGGCCCGCGACCAGCTCCTCCAGGGCCCAGACCAGGTGCGGCAGGTCGATCCGGTTCATCGTCGAGCAGTAGCAGACCGCCTTGTCCAGGAACATGATCTGCTTGTCCGGGTGCGCCAGCGCGAGCCGGCGGACCAGGTTCAGCTCGGTGCCCAGCGCCCACGCCGAACCGGCCGGCGCCGCCTCGATCGTCTTGATGATGTATTCCGTGGAGCCGACGTAGTCGGACGCGGTGACCACCTCGTGCCGGCACTCCGGGTGGACCAGCACGTTGACGCCGGGCACCCGCTCCCGTACGTCGTTGACGCTGTCGAGCGTGAACCGGCCGTGAACCGAGCAGTGCCCCCGCCAGAGGATCATCTTGGCGTCGCGCAGCTGCTCCGGAGTCAGCCCGCCACCGGGCTTGTGCGGGTCGTAGAGCACGCAGTCGTCAAGCGACAGGCCCATCTCCAGCACCGCCGTGTTGCGGCCCAGGTGCTGGTCGGGCAGGAAGAGCACCTTTGACCCCTGCTCGAACGCCCAGTCCAGGGCGCGCTTGGCGTTGGAGGACGTGCAGACCACGCCCCCGTTGCGGCCGACGAAGCCCTTGATGTCGGCCGAGGAGTTCATGTACGTCACCGGGACCGTCTCGCCGGCGATGCCCAGCTCGGTCAGCGTGTCCCAGGCGGCCTCGACCTGCCCCAGCACGGCCATGTCCGCCATCGAACAGCCCGCCGCGAGGTCGGGCAGGATCACCCGCTGGGTGTCGGTGGTGAGGATGTCGGCGCTCTCGGCCATGAAGTGCACGCCGCAGAAGACGATGTACTCCGCGTCCGGACGGGCCGCCGCCTCCCGGGCCAGCTTGAACGAGTCGCCTGTCACGTCCGCGAACTGGATCACCTCGTCGCGCTGGTAGTGGTGCCCCAGCACGAAGACCTTGCTGCCCAGCTTCGCCTTCGCGGCAGTGGCGCGGGCCACCAGATCCGGATCGCTGGGCGCCGGCAGATCGCCCGGACACTCGACGCCGCGCTCGGTGTCGGGGTCGCTGCCCCGGCCGAGCAGCAGCAGAGCCGTCGCCGTGTTGGAGGGTTCCACCCAGGTCGAAGTCACGTAGCCCATGGTCCCACAGCGCGAGCGCGGCGCAGCTTCGCTCGGTGTGGGCTGCCACACTGCTCGGCATGCGCGTGCTGCTCTGCCCGGACAAGTTCGCCGGCACCCTGTCCGCACCGGAGGTGGCCGACGCGGTGGCCGCCGGTTGGCGCTCCGTCGCCGATGGTGACGACCTGCTGATCCGGCCCCTCGCCGACGGCGGGCCGGGCTTCGTGGAGGTGCTCGCCGACGCCCTCGACGGGCGGCGCGTGCCGGTGCCGACCGTCGACCCGCTGGGACGACCGGCGGCAGGTGAGATCCTGCTCACCGCCGACGGCTCGACCGCCTACCTGGAGAGCGCCCAGGCGTGCGGGCTGCACCTGCTGTCGGTGGCCGAACGCGACCCGAAGACCACCACCTCGTACGGGCTGGGTCTGCTGGTGGCCGCCGCGGTGGAGAGCGGGGCGCGGACTGTGGTGATCGGGCTGGGCGGCTCGGCCACCAACGACGCCGGCGCCGGGATGCTCGCCGCGCTGGGCGTGACGCCACTGGACGCCGCGGGCGCCGCGCTGCCGTACGGCGGGGCGGCCCTGGCCCTGGTCGACGCCCTCGACGGGGCGCCCCGGCTGCGGGACGCCCGCCTGGTCGCCGCCACCGACGTGGACAACCCGCTGCTCGGCCTGCACGGCGCGAGCAACGTGTTCGGCCCGCAGAAGGGTGCCGACCGCGCCGACGTGCTGCTGCTCGACGCCGCGCTGGAACGTTTCGCGGCGGTCCTGGAGCGGGACCTGCCCGGCTGTCCGGCAGGGCTCGGCGCCCTGCCCGGCGGCGGTGCCGCGGGTGGGCTCGGCGCGGCGATCCTCGCCCTGGGCGGCGGCTGCGAGTCGGGTATCGGCCTGGTCACCAGGGCCACCGCGCTGGACGCCGCGCTGGACGCCGCCGACCTGGTGATCACCGGGGAGGGGTCCTTCGACCACCAGTCGCTGCGCGGCAAGGTGGTCGCCGGGGTGGCCGGCGCGGCCCGGGACCGGGGTGTGCCCTGCGTGGTGGTGGCCGGCCAGGTCAGCACCGGCCGGCGCGAGGCCGCGTCCGCCGGGGTCACCGACGCGTACAGCCTGGTGGAGCACTTCGGCGGGGAGCAGGCCGGCGGGCTCGACGCCGCGCTGAGCCGCCCCGCGGACGGACTGCGCGAGCTGGGCGCCCGACTGGCCCGGCAGTGGAGCCGCTGAGGGCCGTAGGTCGCCCGTCGACCGGGCCGACCTGCGGCGGCGATCACGCCACGCGGGTGCACCAGGCCGAGGCGGCGTACGATCGGGAGAGGACCACAACCGGGAATCATTGGTCGGCGCGCGACGTTGGCCAGTGCGTCCGGACCCAAACCGCGCAGGGAGACTTCCACGTGACCACGCCAGCGCAGACCGAGTCGACCGAGGCCCAGGCCCCTACTTCCGTCGTCCTCACCGACGTCGCGGCGCAGAAGGTCAAGGCCCTGATCGAGCAGGAGGGCCGCGACGACCTGCGGCTCCGCGTCGCGGTGCAGCCGGGTGGCTGCTCCGGCCTGCGGTACCAGCTGTTCTTCGACGAGCGTTCGCTCGACGGTGATGTCGTCACCGATTTCGGTGGTGTCGAGGTCGTCGTCGACCGGATGAGCGCCCCGTACCTGTCCGGCGCGACGATCGACTTCGCCGACCGGATCGACGCCCAGGGCTTCACCATCGACAACCCCAACGCGGGCAACTCCTGCGCCTGCGGTGACTCGTTCAACTGAGTCACGCGCCACGCACCAGCGACGTCGGGGCCGTCCTTCGGGGCGGCCCCGACGTCGTGCCGGGGGCGGTCCCGACCGGTAGTCGTTGTCCGACCGACCGGACACCACCGGTTCACCGGGCCGGTAGGCTGACCGCGCCCTGCTCCCGACCCCGAGGGTTGACATGAAGATCGCCGTGACCGGCTCGATCGCCACCGATCATCTGATGAGCTTCCCCGGTCGCTTCGCCGACCAGCTCATCGCCGATCAGCTGCACAAGGTGTCCCTCTCCTTCCTGGTGGACGATCTGGTGCTCCGCCGTGGCGGTGTGGCGGCGAACATCTCCTTCGGCATGGGGCAGCTGGGCCTGCGCCCGGTGCTGCTCGGGGCGGTCGGCGCCGACTTCGCCGACTACCGCTCCTGGCTGGAGCGGCACGGCGTCGACTGTGATTCGGTGCACGTCAGCGAGGTAGCGCACACCGCGCGGTTCGTCTGCACCACCGACACCGACATGTGCCAGATCGCCTCGTTCTACGCGGGCGCGATGAGTGAGGCCCGCAACATCGAGCTGGCCCCGGTCGCCGACCGCCTCGGCGGTCTGGACCTGGTGCTGGTCAGCGCCAACGACCCCGAGGCGATGCTGCGCCACTCGGCCGAGTGCCGCACCCGCGGGTACGCGTTCGCCGCCGACCCGTCGCAGCAGCTCGCCCGGATGGGCGGCGAGGACGTGGTGGCCCTGATCGAGGGCGCCGAGTACCTGATGACGAACGACTACGAGAAGTCGCTGTTGCAGAGCAAGGCGCAGTTGAGCGACGACCAGCTGCTGGACCTGGTCAAGGTGCGGGTCACCACGCTGGGCAAGCACGGCGTGGAGATCGCCGGGCGTGACTTCGAGCCGATCCACGTGCCGATCGCGCGGGAGATCCGGGCTGTCGACCCGACCGGGGTGGGGGACGGCTTCCGGGCCGGCTTCTTCACCGCGCTGTCCTGGGGCGTCGGCCTGGAGCGCGCCGCCCAGGTCGGCTCCCTGCTGGCCACGCTGGTCCTGGAGACGGTGGGAACCCAGGAGTACGACGTCCGCCGCGACCTGTTCGTCAAGCGCCTGGCCGAGTCCTACGGCGACACCGCAGCAGACGAGATCCGCCCCCACCTGATCCCGTAACCCCGCCCACGCCCTCGGCGATCTTGCACTTTCTGCGGGGACGAAAGCCCACAGAAGCCGCGAAATGGCGACCGAAAACGCAAGATCGCCGAGGAGGGGGCGGGGCGGGGGTCAGTGCAGGCGGCGGATGTCGTAGGCGGGGCCTTCGGTGCCCGTTATGGCTCCCAGGAACTCCTGGCCGCGCATCCGGCACCAGGCGGGGATGTCGACCGCCGCGGCCGGGTCGTCGGCGAGCACCCGCACGACAGTCCCGATGGGCACCTGGGGCATCCGTCGGGCCGCCGCGATCACCGGCAGTGGGCAGCGCTGGCCCCGGCAGTCGAGCACCTCGTCGGGCATCGTCACAGCCCCACCACCCCGGCCTCGGCGCGCAGCCCCGCGACGATCCCGGGCAGCTCGGCGAGGAACCGCTCCACGTCCGCCTCGGTCGTCTCCCGGTGCAGGCTGACCCGGACGTTGCCGTGCGAGAGCACCCCCATCGCCTCCAGCACGTGTGAGGGCCGCAGCGTGGACGACGTGCAGGACGAGCCGGACGACACCGCGAAGCCCCGCCGGTCCAGCGCGTGCAGCAGCGTCTCGCCGTCGACGTACAGGCAGGAGAACGTCACCAGGTGGGGGAGCCGCAGCACCGGGTCGCCGACCACCTCCACGTCTGGCACCTCCGCCGCGACCCGCGCCCGGATCCGATCCACAAGCGGCGCCAACCTGGCCTCCTCGGCCGCGGCGTCGGCCGCCGCCGCGCGCAGGCTCGCCGCCGCCGCCACCACCGCGGGCAGATTCACCACCCCGGGGGTACGACCACCCTCCCGCTCGTCGGCCGGCCACGGTGACTCCCAGCGGGTGCCCTTGCGCACCGCCAGCACACCCACCCCGGGCGGGCCGCCCCACTTGTGCGCGCTGGCGGTGAGCACCGACCAGCCGGCGGGAAGCGGCACCCGGCCGACCGACTGCGCCCCGTCGACGTACAGCGGCACCCCGGCGTCGGCGCAGGCAGCGGCGGCCTCGGCGACCGGTTGCACGGTGCCCACCTCGTGGCTGGCGCTGATCAGGGCGGCCAGCGCGACACCTGGAGCGCGGACGGCAGCCGACCAGGCGTCCAGGTCCAGCCGGCCCAGCCGGTCGACAGGCACCTCGTCGGCGGCACCACCCGCCGCGACGTGCCGTTCGGCGGCGTGCAGCACAGCGGAGTGCTCGATCGCCGAGTGCACGAGAATCGACCCGACCCGGCGCCGCCCGGCCAGGCCACCGAGCACCGCCCCGTGCGCGGCAGTCGTACCGCTGGACGTGAAGGACACCTCGTCGGCGCGGACGCCGAGCGTCTGCGCGGTGGCCTCGCGGGCCGCGTCGAGCAGCTGCCGGGCGCGGCGGGCCTGGGTGTAGAGCTTGCCGGGGTCGGCCCAGCCGTCGTCGAGGGCGGCCAGCAGCGCCTGCCGGGCGACCGGATGCGCCGGCGCGGCTGTCGCCGCGTCCAGGTAGACCGGGGATGCGCTCACGGGACCTCTGCTCCTCGCGCTCACGGGGATTTCTTTGTTCGCGGCTGCGGGGCTCGCAAACCCGGCTCACTCCTCGCGCTCACGGATCCCCACGCTATCGCGGCGGTATGCCCAGGATCCCCCCGATGGGGGCGGACAGTGACCCCACCACGGCCGAGTCCGTCATGGTCGAGTAATCTGCGACCGTCGGTGACGCCTTTGCCGTCGGTGCCGAGGAAAGACGCACCGCGGCGCGCTAGGGAGGCAGGACCAGGTGGTCGCAAGGAGTTCGGAGGTACGGCCGTCGGCCGTACGGCACAGCGCTTCCCCAGGGGCCGGTGGGCGCCGGCGGCGCGGTGCTGGTCGGCTGGCCGGGCTCGGTCTCGGTGGCGTGGCGCTGCTGGTCCTGCTCACGGGCTGTGACGTCGGAGCGGCGTTCGACGGCTTCGGCTGGCCGCAGGGGGGCATCTCGGCGGAGTCCCGGCGGATGTACGACCTGTGGATCGCCTCCTGCATCGCCGCCCTGGCGGTCGGTGTGTTCGTGTGGGGCCTGATCTTCTGGTGCGTCGTGCGATACCGCAAGCGTGGCAACGCGCTGCCGGTGCAGACCCGCTACAACATGCCGATGGAGTTCCTCTACACCATCGCGCCGATCCTGATCGTCTCGGTGCTCTTCTACTACACGGCGATCGTGCAGACCGACGTGGACAAGCTGTCGAAGAACCCGGACGTCACGGTCGAGGTCGTCGCGTTCAAGTGGAACTGGCAGTTCAACTACCGCGACGGGCAGGGCCCGGACGCCCGGACCACCGCGTCGACGCTCGGCACCAGCGAGGTCATCCCGGTGCTGGTGCTGCCGACGAACCGGTCGATCCGGTTCGAGGAGACCAGCCGCGACGTCATCCACTCCTTCTGGGTGCCGGAGATGCTCTTCAAGCGGGACGTCATGCCGGGCAAGATCCGCAACGTGTTCGAGGTCTCCAGCCTGGAGACCGAGGGCGCCTTCGTCGGGCGCTGCGCCGAACTGTGCGGCAGCTACCACGCGTTCATGAACTTCGAGCTGCGTGTCGTCTCGCCGGAGAAGTACGACCAGTTCCTGGCGGCGAAGCAGAGCGGTAAGTCGACGCAGGATGCGCTGGCCGCGATCGGTGAGGAGCCGTACGCGGAGACCACGCGGCCGTTCGACACCCGGCGGACGCAGAGCAACTTCAACCCGGACGACGCTCCGGCCTTCCCGGGAAGCTGAGGGCAGCCGCATGAAGACCGAGTGGCGTATCTTCCTGATCATCGCCGGGTTCCTCTTCGGCGCCACCATCCTCTACGCCGCGTGGACCAACGGTGCGTCCGGTGGCATCGAGTGGGTGGGCACCGTCGCCCTGCTGCTGTCGTTCCTGCTCTGCACGATGTGCGGTGGCTTCTTCTGGTTCGTCTCCCGCCGGATCGACCTGCGTCCGGAGGACCGCCCGGACGCCGAGATCGCCGACGGCGCCGGTGAGGTCGGCTTCTTCAGCCCGGGCAGCTACTGGCCGTTCGGTCTGGCGCTGGCCGCCGCGATCGCCGCGCTCGGCTTGGTGTTCTGGCAGTACTGGCTGATCGGCGCCGGCCTGGTGGCTGTCGTCTTCGCCGCCTGCGGGCTGCTGTTCGAGTACTACACAGGCACCCGCCGCACCGCCGAGCACTGATCCACCCGGTCGCCGTCGCGGCCGGCCCTGGACGCCACGAAGGCCCGTTCCCCGGTGGGGGGAGCGGGCCTTCGTCATACCCCGGCCCGGACGGGTCAGGCGGCGCGGCGACGGGCGGGCGGACGGCGTCGGCGGTCGGCCAGCCGGGTGACCGGGGACGCGAACGTGGCGACCAGCACCGCGGCACCGCAGCCGGTGCAGATCAGCTCGGGACAGTCGGTGCCGTGGCCGTCGACGCAGGGCGGCGCCTCGAACGCTGCCACGCCCTCGCAGACGTCGCAGTAGAGCTCGCGGTGCGACACGGGCGTCTCCTCTCACTCCGGGCGAACCGCTCCCGGGATGCGACAGCAGCGCACGGACGGGAGCGGAGAACTACTCGGCTGTACTTTCCCACCCGGGTCCGACAATTCCCCGCCCGGTACCCCCGGCCGTGGGCTCAGACGGCGGTGGCGGTGCCGATCCAGCGGTCCAGGCTCGCAGCCGCCGCCCCGGAGTCGATCGACTCGGCGGCCCGGTCCAGGCCGGCGCGCAGCGCCTCGGTCAGGTCGCCGTCCAGCGGCCCCTGGGTGGCCAGCGCCGCCGCCGCGTTGACAAGTACCGCGTCCCGGACCGGACCGGTCTCACCGGCCAGCAGGCGACGGGCCACGCCGGCGTTGAAGGCGGCGTCACCGCCGCGCAGGTCCGCGAGGGTGGACCGGGGCACCCCGAGGTCCCTGGCATCCAGCACGGCCTCGCGTACGGTGCCGCCCTGCGCCACCCAGACCCGGGTCGGCGCGGCGGTGGTGAACTCGTCAAGCCCGTCCTCGCCGCGCATCACGATCGCCGAGTCGCCACGGGCGGCGAACACGCTGGCCATCACCGGGGCCATCCGGGAGTCGAAACAGCCGACCGCGCCGGCCCGGGGGCGGGCCGGGTTGGTCAGCGGGCCGAGGAAGTTGAAGAAGGTGGGCACGCCCACCTCGCGGCGGACCGGACCGGCGTGCCGCATCCCGGGGTGGAACCGGGCCGCGAAGCAGAACCCGATGCCTGCCTCCTCGACACAGCGGGCCACCTGCTCCGGGCCGAGGTCCAGTGGGATGCCGAGGAACTCCAGCAGGTCGGCGGTGCCGCACAGCGAGGAGGCGGCCCGGTTGCCGTGCTTGACGACGCGTACGCCCGCGCCGGCCACCACCAGCGCCGTCATCGTGGAGATGTTCACCGTGTGGGCGAGGTCACCGCCGGTGCCGACCACGTCGAGCGCGGTACGGCGCAGATCCTCGGAGAGCACCACCGGGACCGAGCGGCCCAGCATCGCCTCCACCAGACCGGCCAGCTCGGCCGGCGTCTCACCCTTGGCCCGCAGCGCCACGGCGAACGCGGCGATCTGCGCCGGGCTCGCCGAACCGGTCATGATCTCGTCCATCGCCCAGGCGGTGTCGGCGGTGGTCAGCTCCTCGCCGCGCAGCAGCGCGTTGAGCAGGTGCGGCCAGGTCCGATCGCCCATGGCGGGCCTCCCGAGCGTACGAAGTGCGGGTGGGCTGGAACCGGCGCCGACTCGTCCGGCGCCGGGGGTGACGGTGCCGGAGGGCGGGGGACGTCAGGCGGGTGCGTGCGTCCGCAGCAGCTCGGCCACCGTGCCTCCGGTGGTCACCGGGTCGAGCGGGTGCACCAGCGTGGCGTCGACCTCGGCGTACGCGGCCAGCCATCGGTCGGCGGCGCGGGCGATCACCAGGCAGGTCGGGGGAGCGTCCTCCCGGTCGTCCTTGATCTGCCGGGCGATGCCGATGCCGCCGCCGGGGCTGGCCTCACCGTCGAGCAGCAGCAGGTCGATCTCGTAGTCGTCGACCAGCCGGATGGTCTCGGCGTACGTCGACGCGTCGACGAACTCGATCCGCAGCCCGGGCGCGGGCCGGGTGCCGACGGCGAGCCGCATCCGGTCCCGGACCTGCGGGTCGTCGCTGTAGAGCAAAACGGTGCAAAGACGATCGCTCATGCCGGCACTCCGCTTCGCTCCGTGCCGTCATGAGGCACCATCGCACTGAGCTCGATGATTCGTTCGCTGCGCTCACTCATGCGGCACTCCGCTTCCACCTCGTAGCTGCCCGCCGATCGTACCGGTCGACGTGACGCAGTCGACACCGCGCCCGACGCCGTCCGGTCGGCGTAGCGTCTGCGCAGCTCAGACGGCCGCGGGCCCGGCGGCGCGCTCGCGGGCCTCCTGGCGGTCCAACTCGCGGTCGACCCGGCGGGCCTCCCGTTCGGACTGCTTGACCCACTGCACGACAAGCACGGCGAGCATGGTGACGCTGACGAACTCGCCGCCGGCCCACAGGATGCCGCCGGCGACCACCTGGTCGTCCCAGGGGTCGGACCAGCTCAGGTTGAGCGACGGGTACCAGTCGCCGCCGAAGAGGGTGCTGCTCTGCATGATGGTGAGCCCGAGCACCGTGTGGAACGGCACGGAGAGAAGCATCAGCAGCGCCCGCGCCGGGTACGGCCACCGGCCGGGCAGCGGGTCGAGGCCGAGCAGCGGCCAGAAGAACACGCAGCCGGTCAGGATGAAGTGCGCGTGCACCAGCTCGTGCGCCCACGCGTGCTCGAGAGTGAAGCGGTACAGATCACTGAAGTACAGCGCGAACGGGTTGACCACGAAGATGGCGAACGCCACAAGCGGGAAGCTGTACACCCGGGCGACGCGGCTGTGCACGATCGCCAGCAGCCGCTTGCGCGGCCCGACCGGCAGGGTGCGCAGGGCAAGCGTCATCGGCGCGCCGAGCGCCAGGAAGATCGGCGCCACCATGGAGAGCACCATGTGCTGGATCATGTGCACCGACAGCAGCGCGGTGTCGTACGCGTGCAGTCCGCTGATCGTGACCACCGCGATGCCGCCCAGGCCGGGGCCGAGGAAGAACACCGTCCGGGCGACCGGCCAGCGGTCGCCGCGTACGCGCAGCCGGTGCACTCCGTAGAGGTACAGACCGGCGGCGAGCACCAGGCCCAGGGCCAGCCAGCTGTCCAGCCTGGTCTCGGTCAGCACCCGACCGACGGTGAACGGCGGCGGAGCCGAGGTGGCGGCGAAGATCGGATCGACGTGCAGCACGCTTTTCAGGCTAGGCCAGGCGAACCGGACCTCGACGCCGGGGCCACGGAAGGCGCAGGTTTGCCACCCCGCTGATCGCCGGCCCCGGTCAGGGGCAATAATGACGGCGTGACTGCGGCCCCAGCCATTGACAAGAGCCGGATCCACTCTCTGACCCGACCGAACATGGTCAGCGTCGGGACGATCGTGTGGCTCTCCAGCGAACTCATGTTCTTCGCGGCGCTGTTCGCGATGTACTTCTCGATCCGCGCTGCGGCGCCGGAGCAATGGGAGAAGCACACCGAGCACCTGAACATCCCGTACGCGACCACCTTCACCGTGATCCTGGTGCTCTCGTCGGTGACGTGCCAGCTCGGTGTCTTCGCGGCGGAGAAGGGTGACGTGCACGCGCTGCGGCGCTGGTTCACCGTCACGTTCGTGATGGGCCTGATCTTCGTGCTCGGCCAGCTGAACGAGTACCGCGAGCTGGTGCACGAGGGTGTCAAGATCAACGAAGACGGTTACGGGTCGATGTTCTACCTGACCACCGGCTTCCACGGTCTGCACGTGACCGGCGGTCTGATCGCCTTCATCATCTTCATGGTCCGTACGACCATGGGCCGGTTCACCCCGGCGCAGGCGACCTCGGCGATCGTCGTGTCGTACTACTGGCACTTCGTCGACGTGGTGTGGATCGGGCTGTACGCCATGATCTACTGGCTTCAGTGATCTTGCGCGTCACACTCCGCACTGCTGCTCCGTCCCCTGAGACAGGTCCAACCGGTTAAGGACACCGCTCATGACTTCTGACAACGACCGCCGACGCGGCCTGCTCGCGCGGTTGCGCGGGCGGCCCGCCGCGCGCAGCAGGGGCCGCCGCCGGCTGGGCGCCGCGGTCCGGCTGTTCGCCGCGCTGATGCTCGCCGGCGGCGCCTACACCGTCTTCGCCCCCGGTGCGCAGGCACAGGACAACCCGCCGCTGACCGGCGCCGCCGCCGAGGGCAAGGCGCTGTTCGACGTGAGCTGTGTGACCTGTCACGGACGCAACGCCCAGGGCGTCGAGGGTCGCGGACCGAGCCTGGTCGGCGTCGGCGCGGCCTCCGTCGAGTTCCAGGTCAGCTCCGGCCGGATGCCGATGGCCCGGCAGGAGGCCCAGGCCCACCGCAAGCCCCCGGTCTTCACCGACGAGCAGACCCGCCAGCTGGCCCAGTACATCCAGGAGCTCGGCGGCGGCCCGGTCGTCCCCGAGGGCGACGAGCTGCGTGACGGCGGCAACGTCGCGGCCGGCGGTGAGCTGTTCCGGATCAACTGCTCGCAATGCCACGCCTTCGGCGGCGGTGGCGGCGCGCTCTCCTCGGGCAAGTTCGCACCCAGCCTGCACCCGGCGACCGACCGGCAGATCTACGCGGCGATGCTGAGCGGCCCGCAGAACATGCCGGTGTTCGGCGACAACCAGCTCCGGCCGGAGCAGAAGGCCGACATCATCGCGTACATCCAGGAGACGCTGAAGCACGACCAGGACCCGGGCGGGTTCAACCTCGGTCGGTACGGGCCGTCCACCGAGGGCCTGGCGATCTTCCTGGTTGGCATCGTGGCGCTCGTCTTCGCCAGCCTGTGGATTGCGGGCAAGTCGTGACCGAGCGGATCATCCGATTCAGTGCTGTGGTGCCGAGCGGCGCCACCCGTAGCGAGGTGACGGCATGAGCACCCACACCGAGCACCAGGCCCCGCAGGGCCGGGAGCCGCTCGACGTGAACGACCCCAAGCTGACCCGGTTCGACATCGTCCGCGAGGGCGCGCGCCGGGACGACATCGAGATCGTGCACTACGAGCCGCAGGTGCTGCCCGGCACGAAGGCCGAGCGTCGGCTGACCCGTGTCGTGGCCGGGTTCTTCCTGATCACCGGTCTGGCGGCGACCGCCTTCCTGGCCATCTACATCTGGTGGCCGTGGCAGTACGAGCCGGGCCGTGGCGGCGACAAGTTCTACACGCCGCTGCTCGGCGCCACCCTCGGCGTGGCCCTGCTCGCCGTCGGCTTCGGCATCCTGACCTGGGGCAAGAAGTTGCTGCCCAAGGAGGTCTCGATCCAGGACCGGCACGAGGGCCAGGTGGACTCCGAGGGCCGTACGATCACCGGCCAGACGATGCTCTACATGGCCGACGAGCTGGGTGTGAAGCGCCGCCCGCTGCTCGGCATCTCGCTGCTGGCCGGTCTCGCGCCGGTCGGCGCGGTCGCCGCGGCGCCCCTGGTCGGCGGTCTGATCTCGAAGCCGCACAAGAACAACCAGATGTTCACCACCGGGTTCGCCGCCGCCGAGGGTGGCGAACGGATCCGCCTGGTCCGTGAGGACGGTCGCCCGATCCGCCCGGCCGACATCAGCGCCGGCGGCCAGCTGACCGTCTTCCCCGGCATCGACCACGGCGTGAGCAACAGGCACGCCGACTCGCCGACGCTCCTGATCCACCTTCGGGACTCCGACGCGCAGGAGTCGCGCCGGGCCAACGAGCGGATCGGCCACGGCGACTACATGTGGGGCAACTACGCGGCGTTCTCCAAGATCTGCACGCACGCCGGTTGCCCGGCCAGCCTGTACGAGCAGCAGACCAACCGTCTGCTCTGCCCGTGCCACCAGTCCCAGTTCCTGATCACCGACAACGCCAAGCCCGTCTTCGGCCCTGCCAGCCGGCGGCTGCCGCAGTTGCCCATCGAGGTCGACTCCGAGGGCTTCTTCGTGGCGAAGTCCGACTACACCGAGACCGTCGGGCCTGATTTCTGGGAGCGGCCATGAAGCGTCGAAAGTTTGACCTGGCAGCCACGCCGGGCAAGGCCGCGGTGGGAGTGGACGACCGCTTCGCGGTGGCCACGCCGCTGCGCAAGCTGCTGAACAAGGTCTTCCCGGACCACTGGTCCTTCCTGCTCGGCGAGATCGCGCTGTTCTCGTTCGTCGTGCTGCTGCTGACAGGTGTGTTCCTCACCTTCTTCTTCGAGCCGGCGATGACCGAGGTGGTCTACGACGGCAGCTACGCGCCGTTGCAGGGCACCCCGATGTCCGCCGCGTACGCCTCCAGCCTGGACATCTCGTTCGACGTCCGCGGCGGTCTGGTGATGCGGCAGATGCACCACTGGGCGGCGCTGCTGTTCATGGCCGCCATCGTCGTGCACATGCTGCGGGTGTTCTTCACCGGCGCCTTCCGCAAGCCGCGCGAGACCAACTGGATCATCGGTTCGCTGCTGTTCTGGGTCGGCTTCCTGGCCGGCTTCACCGGCTACTCGCTGCCGGACGACGGCCTGTCCGGCACCGGCCTGCGGATCGCCTCGGCGATCATGCTGTCCATCCCGGTGATCGGCTCCTGGGTCACCTCGTCGATCTTCGGTGGCGAGTTCCCGGGCACGATCATCATCAGCCGGTTCTTCATCGCCCACGTGCTGCTCATCCCGGGTCTGCTCGTCGCGCTGATCAGCGTCCACCTGGGGCTGGTCTTCAAGCAGAAGCACACCCAGTGGCCCGGCCCCGGCCGGACCAACAACAACGTGGTCGGCGAGCGGATGTTCCCGCGGTACGCGTTGAAGCAGGGCGGCTTCTTCATGGTCGTCTTCGGCGTCATCGCGCTGATGGGTGGTCTGTTCCAGATCAACCCCATCTGGCTGTTCGGCCCGTACGAGGCGTGGGTGGTCTCGGCCGCCAGCCAGCCCGACTGGTACGTCATGTTCCTCGACGGCTCGACCCGACTCATGCCGGCCTGGGAGATCAACATCCCGATCGGCGACGGCTACGTCATCCCGCCGCTGTTCTGGCCGACTGTGGTCCTGCCCGGCATCCTGGTCGGCCTGTCGACGATGTACCCGTTCCTGGAGGCCCGGCAGCTCAAGGACCGCAAGAGCCACAACCTGCTCCAGCGTCCCCGGGACGTTCCGGCCCGTACCGCCGTCGGCGCCATGGCCGTCGCCTTCTACATCGTCCTGACGCTCTCCGGCGCCAACGACGTGATCGCGGACAAGTTCCAGATCAGCCTGAACGCGATGACCTGGGCGGGTCGGATCGGCCTGCTCGTGGTCCCGCCGATCGCGTACTACGTCACCTACCGGCTCTGCCTCGGTCTGCAGCAGCACGACCGGGAGGTGCTCGCGCACGGCGTCGAGACCGGCATCATCAGGCGCCTGCCGGACGGCCGGTTCGTCGAGGTGCACCAGCCGCTCAGCGCGTCCGACGGGCACGCGGACGGCCACGGTGAGCTGGAGTACGTCGGCTGGGTGGTGCCCAAGAAGATGAACCGGCTCGGTGCACTCGGCCCGGCCATCAGGGGC
Organism: Micromonospora sp. NPDC047521; assembly: GCF_055587305.1. Classification (NCBI taxonomy): domain Bacteria; kingdom Bacillati; phylum Actinomycetota; class Actinomycetes; order Micromonosporales; family Micromonosporaceae; genus Micromonospora; species Micromonospora sp. NPDC047521. The sequence continues at coordinate 411,609 of NZ_JBVJGN010000003.1, forward strand.
TTCTTCTACCCGATCGAGAAGCCGGTCGAGGCGCCTGTCTCGCCGGGGCATCCGCCGGTCGAGGCCCGGCCCGAGCGCGAGGAGATCGGCAGCGGCGAGAGCCGACGCTGATCGCCTGATCGCACCGTTACGGGGCGCCCGTCGGAATTCCGGCGGGCGCCCCGTCGTGTCCGCGTCCACCGCCCATCCGACCAGGAGTCGGACGGCCACGGCGGGACCGGTCGACCCCGCGCGTCGGGGGATCGCAGGAATAACCCCGGTGAGCCGGGTATCCGTGCGGTCCAACGTCTCAAGGGGGGGAACATGTTGGGTATCAAACGCCTCGGCCTGTTGGCCGCGCTGGTACTGGTCGGCGTCGCGCCGGCCGCGGCCGCGCAGGCCGCGGCACAGCCGTCAACGCAGGACACCCAGTATCTGCAGGCGGTGCACCAGGTGAACCTGTTCGAGATCACCGCTGGTGACCTGGCCCAGCAGAAGGGCCAGAACCAGGGGGTCAAGGACCTCGGTGCGATGTTGAAGACCGACCACACCCAGCTGGACCAGACGGTGCAGCAGACCGCGTCCCAGCTCAACGTGGAACTGCCGAACGAGCCCAGCGCCGATCAGCAGGCGGTCCTCGACAAGCTGAACAACGCCAGCGGCGCGGAGTTCGACAGGCTCTGGGTGACAAGTGAGCTGGCCGGCCACGTCCAGGCCATCCAGGCCACCCAGACGGAGATCTCGCAGGGCTCCGAGCAGTCGGTGGTCCAGCTGGCCCAGACCGCCCTGCCGACGCTCCAGGCGCACTACGACGAGCTGGTGCAGCTCGCCAACCAGCTCGGCATCCCGGTCCCGCAGACCAGCGCCAGCGGTACGCCCAGCCCGGGTGGCACCGGCACCGAGTCGCCGGCTCCGGGTGGCACGGGCACCGAGTCGCCGGCTCCGGGCGGCACCACCGAGTCGCCGGCTCCGGGCGGCGGCACCACCGAGACGCCGGCTCCCAGCGAGAGCTGACGTAGCGGCAAGCAGACGGCCGGTCCACCCCGCACGGGGTGGACCGGCCGCCGTGCGTCGGGCGGTGGTCAGTCCGTGCCGGCGAGGCCGATCGCGAACGCCTCCTCCAGGTCGTGCTGGGAGTACGCCCGAAACGCGATGTGCGACTCGGTGTTCAGCACGCCCGGCACCTTCGAGATGCTGCCCGCGATGACCTGGGCGATCTGGTCGAACTCGCGGACCCGGACGATGGCGATGAGGTCGACGTGCCCGGCCACCGAGTAGACCTCGCTGACGCCGGGAAGGTTGGCCAGGGTCTCCGCCACCTCGGGAATCGCGTCGGTGGCGCAGTCGATCAGCACGATCGCGGTGATCACGGGGCATTTCTCCGTTCGTCGGCGTCGTCGCCCATGCTAGATGTTCCCGGTCGCCCCCGGAGCCGGGAGCCGTCGCGGCTCAGCCCCGGGCGGCGGGCACGGTGCGGCAGTCCCCGAACCGGATCACGTCGTGCAGCCGTTCCCCGGCCCGGACGACGGCTCCCGGCCACACGACGGTGCGGCACACGTCGCCGTCCACCCGCGCTTCGGCGCCGACGACCGACTCCACGCACTGACCGGTCACCGTCGCCGACGGGTCGACCAGGACCCCGCCCTCGGCGGCGTGCAGGTTGGCCGCCAGGTAGTCGGCCGGGGTGCCGGTGTCGAAGAAGGTGCCCGGGTAGGGCACCACCTCCAGCTCGCCGGCCGCCTCGGCGGGCCGCCAGAGCGCGCGGACCAGGTCGGAGAAGACCACCGGCAGGTCGCGGACCAGCCGCCAGGGCAGCAACGAGAACCCGGTGAAGCAGTGCCCGTCGAAGGTGCCCGGCGCCGTCGGGTCCGCGGCGGGCTGGCCGAGCAGGCGTACGGTGCGCCCGTCCCAGCCGTCGACCAACGCGGCCACGTCGGGGCCCGGGGGAGCGGCCGGGTCGGCGAGGTACGCGTCGGCATTGCCCACCAGCACCGCCCGGCCGTCGATCCAGTCCAGCAGGTTGGCCACCCCGCCCGCGGTGCCCAGCGGCTCGCCGGGCTCCACCGACAGGTGGGCGCGGTCCCCGACGTGGGCGACCACCTGGTCGGCGAGATAGCACGCGTTCACCGCGACGCGGCCCGGCCCGGCCAGGCCGAGCCCGGTCAGCCGGGCCAGAGCCCGGTCCAGCAGCGGCACGTTGCCCACCGGGCACAACGCCTTGGGGACCCGTTCGGTGAGCGGACGCAGCCGGGTGCCCTCGCCGGCGGCGAGCACCACCGCGCACAGGTCCTCCGGCAGGCCCGCCCCGGTCATGGCGTGGTGTCGGGCACCGGTGGCGGAAACTGCCCGGCCAGCGGCCCGATGTCGTAGTAGGCGAGCAGCCGGGCGGTCGACCAGCTCAGCTTGGGCAGGTCGTCCAGCGGATGCCAGGCCGCCTCGAAGACCTCCGCGCCGTCGACCACCAGCTCGGTGCTGGACGCCGGCACCTCCGCCTCGAAGACCACGTCCACCCAGCCCTTGGCGTGCACTATCGCGTTCGGTACGGCGGGGCGCAGCCGGGACGGGGCAAGCCGGATGCCGGACTCCTCGAACAGCTCCCGGGCCGCGCCCACCACCGGCGCCTCGCCCCTGTTCAGCAGGCCGGCGGGGAGCGACCAACCCTTGCCGGGCGGTTGGCGAAGCATCAGCAGCCGGCCCGCGCCCGTCGCCTCGGAATCGCGGACCAGGGTGACCGCGCCGACGATGTACTTGGGTACGGCCAGCTTGACCAGGCGCCGACGTACCGGCAGAGGCAGCCGGTAGAAGGCCTGGTAGAAGATGGCCCGACCGGTGGCGCGGGAGCGGGGGATCATGACTCCAGGCTAGTGGTCACGAATGTCCTTCGGACGTGCTGGGGCCGGCCCGGTCACTGCCGATGGTCGACCAGGTCGATGAGCTGGCGTACCACGGTGTCCGGTTCGATCACCCGGTCGAAGACCGCGACGAGCAGCGTCTCCAGGTCGGGGTAGCCCAACTCCTCGGAGAGGCGCAGCAGCGGCAGGTCACTGGCCAGGCCCCGGTTGTGCTGGCGCAGGGCCAGCCCGATGGTGGCCCGACCGAGCCGCACCTTGTCGCTGATCGTGATGCCCGGCTCGGTGTGCTCGGCGAACCACCTGTTGATCTGCATCTGCGCGTGCGGCGACTTGACGAAGCTGAGCCACTCCCGGCGCGGGCCGCGCGGCGCCACGCCCGCCTCGAAACCGTTGTCGCCGTCGTTCTCGGTGAAGATCTCCACCACGTCGCCCTCGTCCAGCTCCGAGCTCAGCGGCGCCAACCGGCCGTTGATCCGGGCGGCGAGGCAGTGGTCGCCACGCTCGTTGCCCAGCTCGTACGCGAGGTCGACGGGAGTGGCGCCGGCCGGCAGCACCACCTGCCGCCCGTCGGCGAAGACCTGGATCTGCCCCTCGGCCAGGTCGCAGCGCAGCGACTCGTAGAACTGCGCCGGGTCGGCGGCCTCGGGCTCCCAGTCGAGCACCCGGCGCAGCCAGTCCAGCTGTTCGGCGCGGGCCGATGCGCTGCTGCTGCCCGAACGCGGGAAGCGGAAGTCGGCGGCGATGCCGTACTCGGCCGAGCGGTGCATCTCCTCGGTGCGGATCAGCACCTCCACCGTGCGGTCCTGCGGGCCGCAGACGCTTGTGTGCAGCGAGCGGTAGAGGTTGTTCTTCGGTGAGGCGATGAAGTCCTTGAAGCGGCCGGGGACGGGCCGCCACGTGCCGTGGATCGCGCCCAGCGCGGCGTAACAGTCGGTGGCCGGGCCGTCGACGACCACCACGATGCGCGGCAGATCGTACGGAGCGGTGTGGCCGCCGGCGATTGTGTCCTTCCAGATCGAGTAGAGGTGCCGGGGGCGGGGGCTCACCTCGGCGTCGACCCGGCTGCGCTTCAGGGCCACCCGGGCCCGGGCGACCACCGAGTCCAGGTACGCGTCCCAGCCCGGCCGGTCGTGCACGTGCCGGGCCAGCCGGGCGTGCTCCTCGGGCTCCAGGTGCAGCAGCACCACGTCGTCCAGCTCGCGCTTGAGGGTCTGGATGCCCAGCCGGTCACAGAGCGGGACCAGCACCTCCTGCGTCTTGCGGGCGATCCGCTCCCGCGACGACGCGGAGCGCACCCCGAGGGTGCGCATGTTGTGCAGCCGGTCGGCCAGCTTGATGATCAGCACCCGGACGTCCTTGGCGGCCGCGACGATCATCTTGCGGACCGTCTCCGCCTCGGCGGCCTTGCCGTAGAACGCCTTGTCGAACTTGGTCACCCCGTCGACCAGGTGGGCCACCTCGCCGCCGAAGTCCTCCGAGAGCGCCTGGAGCGTGTAGCGGGTGTCCTCCACCGTGTCGTGCAGCAGCGCCGCGACCAGGGTGGTGGTGTCCATCCCCAGCTCGGCGCAGATCTGGGCCACCGCGAGGGGATGGGTGATGTACGGCTCGCCGCTCTTGCGGAACTGCCCACGGTGCATGTTCTCCGCGATGGTGTACGCCCGGCGCAGCACCGCGGGGTCGGTGCCGGCGTGGATGCCCCGGTGGGTGCGGACCAGCTGCGTGACCGGGTCGGAGTCGGTTGTCGGCCAGGTGAGCAGTGACCGCAGCCGGCGGGCGAGCGGCAGCTCACCCGGCTGGGTCGGAAGGGCGCCCCCCAGGGCGGCGCCGTGTCCGGCGTCGACGTCCACGAGGGACACCTCCTCACCCCGGCTCCACGACGCCGGAGACCGACGGCCGGGAGCAGGCCCACGAATCGGGCAGGACTGCACTTCTCCAACAGCCTAAGCGAGTCGACGTAGTCCGATCGGTCACTTGGTCATGAGCGTTCGGTCGAGAGTTGGTGGGACGGAGCGTTCTCGGCCTTCGCCAGCAGGTCACGGAAGCGCCCCGCGCCACCCACCGGCGACGACCAACCGGACGACATCTCCACCAGTCGCGTCTCCGGTCGTTCCAACCAGGACAGGATGCGCTCGGACTCCTCGGCCGTGGCCGCCGGCACCGGCCCGTGCCCGCCCGCCACCGTCTCGGCGGTGGCCCGGATGGCGGTCAGGGTGGGTCGCGGGTGGACGCCGGGCGGGGACACCCCCGCGCCGGCCAGCCGGCCGTGCCGGATCAGCGCCAGCTCCCAGCCTCCCCGGGCCGCCGGGCGGGCCGCCGCCAGCTCGACGATCCCGGTCAGCGCGGCCAGTCGCTGCATCCGCACGGTGGCGCGCAGCACCGCGGCCAGCCGGGACCGCACCACGGCGGCCTCCTCGTAGCGCTGGTCGCTCGAGAGCACGTCGATCCGGGCCAGCAGCGCGTCCACCACCCGCTGCGGGTCGCTGGCGGTGGCGGTGCGGAACGGCAGGACGGCCCTGTCGTCGTACTCCTCGGGGGTGATCCGGTGCTCGCAGGGCGCCGCGCAGCGACCCAGCTCGGCCAGCGCGCAGGCCGGCGTGACGGTGCGCAGCGAGAGCCGGTGCGTGCACTGGCGCAGCGGCACCGCGTCGTGGAAGCCGGCGGCGGCCAGCTCGGCGGCCCGCCGGGAGGTGAACGGCCCGAGGTACGCGGTGTCGGTGGGGGCCAGGTCGCGGACGATCGACAGCCGGGGGTACGGACCGTCGGTGAGCTTGAGCCAGACCATCCGCTCCGGGTACTTCGACCGCCTGTTGTACGGCGGGGCGTGCGCGGCGATCAGGCGCAGCTCGCGGACCTCCGCCTCCAGCGAGTGGGCGCACTCCACCGCCTCGACCCGCTCGGCCGCCGCCAGCATCTCGGAGATCCGGGCGCGCTTCTCGCCGGCGGTGAAGTAGCTGCGCACCCGGGTGGCGATGTCGACGGAGGTGCCCACGTAGAGCGGGCGGTCGTCGGCGGCCCGGAAGATGTAGACGCCCGGGACCTTGGGCAGCCCCTCGGCCAGGTGTCGTTTGCGGCGCTGGGTCGGGGTGACCGCCCGGGCGAACTCGATGGCGTCGCCGATCGTGTCCACCCGGTGCCCACCGAGCCGGCCGATCAGCCCGTGCAGCACGTCGACAGTGGCCTTCGCGTCGTCGAGCGCGCGGTGGGTGGGTTGCGTGGCGGTGCGGAAGTACGCGGCGAGGGTGCCGAGCTTGCGGTTGGGCACCTCGTCGCGGGTCAGCACCCGGCGGGCCAGCGCCGCGGTGTCCAGCACCCGGGGGTTGGGCCAGCGGTAACCGTGCTTGGCGCAGGCCGCCTTGAGGAACCCCACGTCGTACGGGGCGTTGTGGGCCACCAGCACGGCGTCGGCGATGAACTCCAGGAAGCTCGGCAGCACCTGCTCGATCGGCGGGGCGGGCAGCAGCATGGCCTGGGTGATCCCGGTCAGCACGGTGATGAACGGGGGGATCGGCTGCCCGGGGTTGACCAGGGTGGCCAGCACGCCCAACTGCTCGCCGCCGCGCACCTTGACCGCGCCGATCTCGGTGATGCCGCCGCCGTCCGGCGCGCCGCCGGTGGTCTCCAGGTCGACCACCACGAAGGTGGTCGCGTAGAGCGGCAGCGCCGGGTCCACCCCGCCCGTCGCCGGGTCGAGACCGGCAAGTGACTCCTGGACGTACTCCGCCTGTGCCATCGGCGGCACGCTAGCGCCCCGGTCCGACACTCCTGTCGCAACGTCCCCACCAGTCACCATGGGGGTAGGATGAGAGATCGGCTCACTCACCGGGCGGTGGGCCCGGTCGCGGTGGGAGACTTGCCACATGCCCCTCACCGAGCCGTACGACGACCACCTCCCGCAGGAGGATCCGGTCGCGCGCGACGGTGCGGGCAACCCGGACGACAACGTAGTCACGGACCCATCGGGCGCATCCGCCCCCACGACGCCCGACGACGGTGCGGGCGTCGAGCCGGAACCGACACTGCCCGAGGCGGTGCGCCAGCGGATCGTGACGCTCACCGCGGCGGTGCTGCCCACCCTGCCCGCCGACGAGGTGCCGGTGCCGCTGCGCCGGGTGGCCAAGTTCGCCCCGAACCGGCGGGCCCGGCTCGGCGCGCCGGCCATCGCCGCCCAGCTCACCGCCGACCCGCTGTTCCGGCAGCGGGTCACCGCCCGCGTGCTGGCCGACGCCGGTGACCTCGGCGCGGCAGTCGTCGAGGGCACCGCGCCCGCCGCCGCCGACCCGGTCGAGGTCGCCGCCCTGGCCTACCTGGCCCGTCCGCGCGGCTGGCGGGAGCTGATCGACGCCAGCGGAGCCGCCGTCCGCGCCGAGGCGGACAGCGCGGTCGTCGCCGAGTTGGTCCGCGAGGCCGAGCAGCGGGCCACCCGCGCCGAGCACGACCGGGCGGTGGCCCGGGTCGAGGCCGAGAAGCTGCGCGACGAGCTGGCCCGCGTCCGGGAGGAGCTGGGTCAGCTCCGCGAGGAGTCCCGGCAGGTGGCCCGCACCCTGCGCGAGACCCAGGCCCGCGAGCGCAGGGCCACCGAGTTGCTGGCCACCGAACGCGGCCGGGCGGCCCGCGCCAGCGCCGACGTGGACGCCGAGCTGCGCCGCGCCCGGGCCCGGCTGGCCGAGGCGGAGGCCGCCGCAGGGGTGGCCCGGGCCAGCGCCAAGGAGGCCCGTTCGGTCGACGACGCCCGGCTCTGGCTGCTGCTGGAGACCATCGGGCAGGCGGCCGTCGGTCTGCGCCGCGAGCTGGCGCTCGACCCGGTCGACAAGCTCCCCGCCGATTTCGTGGCCGACGCGTTCGCCGAGCAGCCGGGCAGCGCCCCGGCCAGCCCCGCCGCCCGCGCCCGGGATACCGACGACCCGGCCCGGCTCGACCAGCTGCTCGCCCTGCCCCGGGCGCACCTCGTGGTGGACGGCTACAACGTCACCAAGCGGGGCTTCGGCGAGATGTCCCTGGAACAGCAGCGCAAGCGTCTGATCACCGGCCTGGGCGGGATCGCCGCGCAGACCGGCGACGAGGTCACAGTCGTCTTCGACGGCGCCGAGCGGATGCACGGGCTGCCACCCGCGCCGCGCGGCGTACGGGTGCTCTTCTCCCGCAAGGGCGAGACCGCCGACGAGCTGATCCGGCGGCTGGTCCGCGCCGAGCCGGCCGGCCGTCCGGTGGTGGTTGTCTCCTCCGACCGCGAGGTCGCCGACGGGGTACGCCGGCACGGGGCGTACCCGCTGGGCGCGGACTCGCTGCTGCGGCGACTCGCCCGCTCCTGAGCGCACCCGCTGCCCGCTCTGACCCGGCCGGATGTGCATGCCGGTCGCCCCTCGCGTGTCGGACCGGGGCGCTAGCATCGCGGCACCGCCGAGGAGGGGAGTCACGATGGGCCAGGACGACGTCGCGGTCTTCGTCGACCGCGATCTGAGCGGTGCGCGTTTCACCAGGTCGACGCTTGCCGGTGCGGTGATGCGCGGCGTGGAGGTGGCCGGTCTGGACATCGACGCGCCCTGGCTGGCCGACTCGACGCTCGTGGTCAACGGCGTCGATGTCGTGCCGCTCGTCGAGGCCGAGCTGGACCGACGGTTCCCGGGCCGGGAGCTGAGGCGGGCCACCGACCCGGCCGACCTGCGCGCGGCGTTGGCAGCCACCGAGCGGGCCTGGGCGGCGGCCGTGGACCGGGTCCGCGCCCTGCCCGAGGGCGCCGCCGACGTCTCGGTCGATGGCGAGTGGTCGTTCGCGCAGACGCTGCGCCACCTGGTGTTCGCCACCGACGCGTGGCTGGGCAAGGCGATCCTGCGCCTGCCGCGGCCGTTCCACCCGCTCGGTCAGTCACACGTCGAGTACGAGACGGACGGCTTCGACATGTCGGTGTTCGCCACCGCGCCGCCGACCTTCGACGAGGTTCTCGAGGTGCGGGCGCAGCGGCAGGCCATGCTGCGTGACTTTCTCGCGACCGCCACACCGGAGCTGCTGGCCGAGCAGCGTCCGAGCGTCTGGTGGCCCGAGCAGCACGTGTCGGTCCTGCACTGCGTCCACGTGATCTTCACCGAGGAGTGGCAGCACCTGCGCTACGCCCTGCGTGACCTGGACGCGCAGGGCTGACGACGACGAGATTCGCCCCGGGTGTGGCTGTCAGGTGGGGGGGAGCCGCCGGGCCAGCTCGCGGCGCAGGGCGTGGCGGTCCGGGATCATCCAGGTGAGCTGGACGACCAACTCGTACGGTCCGCGCCCCGGTGTCGACCACTGGCCGGGCCGCATCGGGGGCCGGGTCTGCCCGGGGTCGCGCGGCCGGACAACCAGTCGCGGGTCCACGGCGCCCCGCACCTGGACGCTCGCCACGTTCGTCCAGTCGATGGTGAGCGTGGTGCCGTCCGGCCCGGTCAGGCGCAGCGACTCCGCGGTCAAGCGCAGGGGCAGCCGGGGCTGACGGCGTAGCTGCCAGCGGATCACCGCCGCGCTGGCGAGGCCGATCCCACCGAACCGCAACAGCGCGTGCCACCACGGCTCGTCGACGATCGCCGCGTACGTGACGAGGAGCCCCGCCGCCAGCACCGTGACGACGGCGAGGGCCGTGCGGCGTCGGGCCGGCGATGAGTGAAAGTCCACGACGGACGTGTCATCCATGCTGGTCACCGTCCTGCTCTGCCCGACCGGCCGCCGCGCCAAACGCGGTGGTCGTGTGACAGGCGCGGGGTCGGCGACGGTGGGTGTGTCCTGGCGGTCGGGATACCCGATTTCGCTGATCTGGAGTGGATCTCGGCCGCAACGGGCGGTCGGGCGGGGTTTCTGTCGTACCCGGTGGTTAGCGTCGATGTGACCGACGGTGCTCGGGCGGCGACGACAAGGCGTCGACCGTGCTCCGCCAACGATCAGGAGGCGTGATGCTCATCGACTGCGACGGGTGCGCGAGGCGGGGTGACGGCTGTTCGGGCTGCCTGCTGGCCGCCCTGTTCGACGACACGTCCCCGGCGGCAGGGCTGGTCGCCGCCGAGGTCCAGGCGATCGAGGTGCTCGCACGGGCCGGATTCGACGTGGAGGTGCTCACCGCGCCCGGGCGTCGCGGTGACACCGGCCGCGACGCGGCCCGACGGGTCGCCTGACGCGACACCGCCTCCAGAGAGGGCTTTCCGCGGGCCATAGGATGAGCGGTCACGGCGGGAGGAGCGGGCGGGATGAGCGGGCTACCAAAAGGCGTCGCCGGCACGGCGGTGTCCGCGTGACCCCGCGCGGCTGGGCGTTGCTGACCCTGGCCGGGTTGACTGTCGCGCTCGTGGTGGTCGCCACGCTGCTCATCCCGTGGCACCGGCCGCCCGCGCCCCGGGCCGACCAGCTTGCCGCGCTGCGGGACCTGCCCGCCGAGCAGGTGGCCAGGGGGCGGGAGTTCCGCTCGGCCCTGCGCCCCGGCGGCTACACGGCGCTCGCCGTCGGCCTGCTCGTCGCTCTCGCGCTCGGGCTCACCCCGCTGGGCAGTCGCCTGGTCGAGCTGGTGGGCCGACCCTTCGGCGGGCACTGGGCCGCGCAGGCCGTGCTCGGCGGGCTGGCCGTGGTGCTCGTCGCCGACCTGGTCACCCTCCCGTTCGCCGCCTGGCGGCAGAGCGTCCTCACCCGCTACGGGCTGAGCACCAACGGCTGGAGCGGCTGGGCCGTCGACCTGCTCAAGTCGTACGCGGTGAGCGCGGTGATCGGCGCGGTGGCGTTGTTCGGCTTCTACGCGGTCATCCGGCTCGCGCCGCGCTGGTGGTGGGCGTTCGGCGCGGCGGGCGCCGCCCTCCTTGTGGTGCTGCTGTCGTTCGTGCTGCCGGTGCTCGTGGAGCCGGTGTTCAACAGGTTCACGCCGATGGAGCAGGGTCCGCTGCGCACCGAGCTGATGAGCATGGCCGCCCGCGACGGGGTGCCGGTGCGCGATGTGCTCGTCGCCGACGCCTCCCGCCGCACCAGGGCGGTGAACGCGTACGTCTCCGGTCTCGGCCCGACCCGGCGGGTGGTCGTCTACGACACCCTGCTGACCGAGGGGACCCCGGCCGAGGTGACAGCCGTGGTGGCGCACGAGCTGGGGCACGCGAAGGATTCCGACGTGGCCGTCGGCACGCTCACCGGGGCGCTGGGCGCCGCTGCGGCGGTGGTGGCGCTCTACCTGCTCGGCTCGTGGGGGCCGCTGCTGCGGCTGGCCGGCGTCGACTCGGTGGCCCACCCACGCGCGTTCCCGCTGCTGCTCGCCCTCGTCACGGTGGCCGGGCTGGTCGCCGCGCCGGTGCAGGCGCTGATGTCGCGCCGGGTGGAGGCGCGCGCCGACGCGCACGCGCTAGCGCTCACCGGCGACCCGGTGGCCTTCGAGTCGATGCAGCGTCGGCTCGGCTCGGTCAACCTGGGTGACCCCGATCCGCCGCGCTGGGAATACCTCTACTCCGCCTCGCATCCGTCCACCGTGGAGCGGATGGCCGCCGCCCGCGCGTACGCCCGGGAGGCTGGCCGATGAGCCGTACGCTGCTGATCACCAACGACTTCCCGCCCCGCCCCGGGGGCATCCAGTCCTTCGTGCACAACCTCGCCCTGCGCCAGCCGGCCGGTTCGGTTGTCGTGTACGCGTCGAGCTGGCGGGGTGCCGCGAAGTTCGACGCCGACCAGCCGTTCGAGGTGATCCGGGAACGCACCCGGGTGCTGCTGCCGACCCCGCTGATCGCCCGCCGGGCGGCCCGGCTGGCCCGTGCGTACGACTGCGACACGGTGTGGTTCGGCGCGGCGGCACCACTGGGGCTGCTCGCCGCGGGTCTGCGCCGGCGGGCGGGCGTACGCCGGGTGGTGGCGCAGACCCACGGTCACGAGGTCGGCTGGGCGGCAGTGCCGGCGGCCCGGCCGGCGCTGCGCCGCATCGGTAGGGGTGTGGACGTCACGACGTACCTGGGTGAGTACACCCGTACCCGGCTCGCCCGCGTGCTGGACGGGGTGACCGAGCTGCGCCGCCTGGCGCCGGGGGTGGATGTGGACACCTACCACCCGACTGTGGACGGTGAACAGGTCCGGGCCCGGCTGGGGCTTACCGACCGGCCGGTGGTGGTCTGTGTGTCCCGGCTGGTGCCCCGCAAGGGACAGGACATGCTGATCCGGGCGCTTCCGGAGATTCGCCGCCGGGTGCCCGACGCGGCGCTGCTGATCGTCGGCGGTGGCCCGTACCGGGCGACGTTGGAGAAACTGGCCCGGCAGACCGACGTGGAACGCGACGTGGTCTTCACCGGCTCGGTGCCGTCGGCGGAGTTGCCGGCTCACTACGCGGCAGGCGACGTGTACGCCATGCCGTGCCGCACCCGTAACCGCGGCCTCGACGTGGAGGGGCTGGGCATCGTCTACCTGGAGGCGTCCGCCACAGGTCTTCCGGTGGTGGCCGGCGACTCCGGGGGCGCGCCGGACGCGGTCCGCGAGGGCGAGACCGGTTACGTGGTCGGTGGGCGGGACGTCGCCCAGCTCGCCGACCGGGTCGCCCGGCTGCTCGCCGACCGGGACCTGGCCCGTCAGCTGGGTGCGGCGGGCCGGGCCTGGGTGGAGCGGGAGTGGCGCTGGGAGACGCAGGCGCAGCGGATGGCGGAGCTGCTCGCCGGCTGACCACCTGTCCCGCTCAGGTGGTGCCCACCCGGGGTGGCGCGTAGCGCGGCACGTACTCCTGGCCGGTCAGCCGTTGGATCGCGGCCATGACCTCGTCGGTGACGACCCGGATGTCGCGTGGCCCGTTGATCCGACCGGCGACGGGGATCGGTGGACCGAACCGCAGGGTGACCGGGTGCCGGCGGGGCAGTCGCGCGTCGACGGGCAGCACCTCGGCGGTGCCGAGAACGCCCACCGGGACGATCGGCACCCCGGCGTCGCGGGCCAGCCTGGTCATGCCGGTGCGGCCCCGGTAGAGCCGGCCGTCGGGGGAGCGGGTGCCCTCCGGGTAGATGGCGACCAGACCGCCGCCGCGCAGCACCGGACCGGCGGCGTCGAGGGCCGTGAGGGCGGCCCGTCCGCCGGCGCGCTCGACCCGGATCGCGCCCATGCCGGCGACGATCCCCCGGCTGACCCAGCCGCCCGGTCCCCGCCCGGTGAAGTACTCGGACTTGGCCCAGAAGGTGACGTGTCGCGGTGTCAGGCAGGCGAGGAACACCTCGTCGGCGACGGACAGGTGGTTGCCCGCGAGGATCGCCCCGCCGCGTGGCGGCAGATGCTCCAGCCCTTCCACGCGGGGCCGCCAGCCCGCCCGCAGGACGGTGCCGACTGTCAGTTTGCTGAGGTCGTACAGCAGGGGCACGTGTCCTCCGGTTCAGTGCGGGGCGGGGCCGAGGTGGGCGTCGAGCGTGGCGCGCAGCAGGGCGTCGTCGTCGGTGACGCCGGTGGCCAGCGGCAGGCTGCCCCAGGCCCAGAGTTGGGCGATGCCGTGCAGGTTGGCCCAGAGCGCGCCGGCCAGCACCGAGGCGGGGACGTCGTCGGGCCGGCGTACCTGGGTCACCAGGTCGGCCAGGACGGCGAACAGCGGCAGGCTCGTCTCGCGCAGCCGCAGCCGGCCGCTGTCCAGCAGGTCGTGCCGGAACATCAGCTCGAACATGCCGCGATGCGCCGCCGCGAAGTCCAGGTACGTCCGGGCCAGCGCGGTCAGTTGGGTACGCGGGTCCGGGTCGGCGTCGCGCATCGTCTTCTGGACCCGTGTGGTGAGGTCGGCGAAGCCTTCGCGGGCGATGGCGGAGAGCAGGTCGACGTGGGTGGGGAAGTATCGTCGCGGCGCGCCGTGGGAGACGCCGGCCCGGCGGGCGATCTCCCGCAGCGACACGGCCGACTGGCCCTCGCGGAGCACCAGGTCCACCCCGGCGGCAACCAGTCGGGCCCGAACGCCCGCGTCCCCGTCGTTCATAGACACTGTCTACCAGGATGGCGTAGACGGTGTCTACTCCCCGTCCTTCCCGGCACCGATCAGCGGATGCGGGCCAGGATCCGGTCGGCCGGCGCCGGCTTGCCGAAGTGCCAGCCCTGGGCGGCGTCGCAGCCGATCGCCCGCAGCCGTTCGGCCTGCCCCGCGGTCTCCACACCCTCGGCCGTCACCGTCAGATCCAGGGCGTGCGCCAACGAGACGAGCGAGGCCAGGATCCGCTCGTCGGTACGCCCCACCGCCGGGGACCGCAGCCCGGCCACGAACTCCCCGGCCACCTTCAACTCGGTCACCGGAAGGTCCCGCAGGTACGCCAGATTGCTGTAGCCGGTGCCGAAGTCGTCGATGGCGATCCGCACACCGAGGTCGGCGAGCACCCGCAGGGCGCGTACCGGCTCCTCGGCGGTGCTCATCATCGTGCTCTCGGTGATCTCCAGCTGGAGCCGTTCCGGTGGCAACCCGGTCTGCCGCAGCAGGGCGAGCACGTCCTGCACGAGACCGGGCCGGTGCACCTGCCGGACTGCCAGGTTGACGCTCACGAACGGCGCCTGGACCCCGCCGGCCGACCACGCCTCCGCCTCCCGGCACGCCTCGGCCAGCACCCACCCGCCCAACTGCACGATCAGGCCGGTCTCCTCCGCCAGCCCGATGAAGCTGTCCGGACGCAGGACACCCAGCTCCGGATGGCGCCACCGCACCAGCGCCTCCACACCCAGCAGCCGGCCGTCGCGCAGCGACGTCAGCGGCTGGTAGTCGAGATAGAACTCGCCCCGCTCCAGAGCGGCGGGGATCGCCGCGGAGAGCGCGTACCGGGCCAGCTCCCGCCGGCTGCGTTCGGCGTCGTAGAGCGCCCAACGGTCCCCGCCGGCCGACTTCGCCCAGTGCAGTGTCGCGTCGGCCGCCCGCATCAGATCAGTGGGATTGGCGCCGGCCACCTGCCGCTCGACGATGCCGATGCTCGCCGAGACCTGCAACTCGTGCCCGTCCACGAGCGCCGGGGTGCGCACCGCGGCCAGCGCCGTCTCGGCCACCTTCACCATGTCGTCGGTGCCGCCGGTCCGTTCGACAAGGATGACGAACTCGTCGCCGCCCAGCCGGGCCACCAGGTGCTCGCCCAGGTCCTGGCACAGCCGCTCGGCCACCATCGTCAACAGTCGGTCGCCCACCTGGTGGCCCAGGCTGTCGTTGACGACCTTGAACCGGTCCAGGTCGAGGAAACACACCCCGACCCGCTGCGCGCCCCGACCCGGCTCGTTGAGGGCGGCGGCCAGCCGCTCGGTGAACAGCGTCCGGTTGGGCAGGCCGGTGAGCGGGTCGTGCGTCGCCTGGTGCCGGAACCGCGCCTCGCTGGCCCGCAGGGCCCGCTCCGCCTGCGTACGCGCCATCATGGCGGCCCGACGGATCGACTCCTGCTCGTCGAGCGTCCGGTCGCGAAGTGCGCGGGCGTAACCCGTCGCCACGGCGGCCAGCAGCCGGGCCATCCGGTCCTCGACGTCCTCGGCCACCAGGCCCAGGTCGCGTACCAGCCGGAGCTGGATCACCTCGACGGTCCGGCCCAACCCCTCCGCCGAGGCGATGTGCGCGGCGACCAGCTCGGCGCCGACCCGGTGCCCGGCGCGCAGGTCGAACGGCTCGGCGAGCAACGCGCCTGCCAACTGGCCGGTGAGCCGGTGCAGCAGCGCCTCGAGCTGCGCCTGCGTCATCGGCAGGTAGCTGGTGCCGGAGACGGCTTTCGCCCAGGCCCGCGCGAACGTGCTCGGACGGGACGCCGCCTCGGGCGATTCAGCCACCGAGTCGCCCGACGCCGCCCATGAAGACCGCGCGCTCGGCGTCCTCCGCGCTGTCCGGAGTGTCCGGTCGCCACTGCGGCACCCACACCACACCCGGGTCGAGCAGCTCGAACCCGTCGAACAACGCGGTCAGCTCGGCCCGGCTGCGGACCCAGAGGGGACTGTCGGTACGCCTGTAGACGCGTTCCGCCTCGGCCCGCTCGTCCGCTCTGTGCCCGTCGTCGCTGGCCTGCGACAACACCAGGTAGCTGCCGGGGGCCAGGGCGTCGCGCAGGGTCGCCAGCAGCTCCGCGGGCCGGTCGTCGTCGGGGACGAAGTGCAGCACCGCCACGATCATCACGGCCACCGGCTGGCTCAGGTCGAGCAGCTTGCGCACGTCCGGGTGGCTCAGGATGGCCTCCGGGTGCCGCAGGTCCTCCTGGACGACCACGGCCAGGTCGTTGCCGGACAGGATCTCCCGGCTGTGCGCCACCGCCACCGGGTCGACGTCCACATAGACCACCCGCGACGCCGGGTCGATCCGTTGGGCGATCTCGTGCACGTTGCCGACAGTGGGGATGCCCGAGCCGATGTCCAGGAACTGCCGGATCCCGGCCTCGGCCAGGTGGTGCACCGCCCGGCGCAGGAACGCGCGATTGGCCTGAGCCATCAGCGGCGCCTCCGGCACCGCGGCCACCATCGCCTGCGCCGCGGCCCGGTCGGCCGCGAAGTTGTGCGAGCCGCCGAGATAGTAGTCGTACATCCGCGCGACGCTCGGGCGCTCGATGTCGATGGTGTCGGGCGCCCAGTCCGGCCGCTGCATGCGCTCACCCCTTCCGAGTCGGCGTCGTGGGCATCGTCGCCCGCGCGGGTATTGTGCCCCCGACACGCCCGCCAGACCATAGCCTGCCGCCAGGTCTCCCGCCGACGTCGGTCGATACGCGAAAGTCCGCGCCGGCGGTGAGGCTGGCGCGGACTTCGGTCGCGGTGTCCCGCTCGACGAGCGGGGCGGTCAGAACTTCGGGGCGTCCGGCGCTTCGAGAAGGCCGAGCCGCAGCGCCGTCATCAGCGCCTGAGCCCGGTTGGCCGCTCCGAGCTTCTCGTAGAGCTTGGAGATGTGGGTCTTGGCCGTGGACTCGCTGACGAACAGCTGCTTGGCGATGCCCGCCACGCTCATGCCGTCGGCGAGCAGCCGCAGCACCTGCCCCTCGCGGGGGGAGAGCTGCGGACCGGACGGGGCGAGGCGACGCTTCATCGCCTCGGCCAGGTCGGCGGCCGTGAACGCGCTGGGGGAGGAGGCGGCGTGCCGGGCGGCGGCCACCACCTCGTCGGCCGGGGCGGTCTTCGGTACGAAGGCGCTCGCACCGGCCTCCAGGGCGCCGAAGAGCTGGTCGTCGCCCGCGTACATGGTCAGCACCACGATGCCCATGGACGCGCTGGACTTGCGCAGCGCGCGGGTGGCCTCCAGGCCGCTGCCGTCGGGCAGGCGCAGATCCATGATCACCACGTCCGGCTGCAGCGCGCCGGCCTGACGTACACCCTCTGCCGCCGTGGCGGCCTCACCGACGACCTCGAACTGCCTGTCGCGCTCGAACGCGTGCCGCAGGCCCTTGCGAATCAGGTCGTGATCGTCGACAAGGAGGACCTTGGTGCGGGTGGCCGGTGTCGGACTTGTGGTCATCCTCGGGTTACTCCCCTTCTGGTGCTGCGCTGTCGCGCACGTTATCTCGCCGGGACGAGGTGCCGAGAACCACCGCCACGGTCGTGCCGCTGGGTTGCCGCGGCCTGATCTCCAACCGGCCCCGGATACGTTCCGCCCTCTCGGCCATGATCGCAAGACCGTACCGTCCGTCGGGGCGCTGGTCAGCCATCCCCTGACCGTCATCCGACACTTCTATTTGCGCGTACGGGGGGTCCACCTCACACGTGACCCACAGATTGGACGCGCCGGCGTGCTTGCGCGCGTTGGTGACCGCCTCCTGCGCGATGCGCAGCAACTCGGCCTCGGTGGCCGCCGGCAGCCGCGCCGTGGACTCGTCGAGCGACAGGTGCACGCGCAGCCCGCCGGAGGCGCCCACCGTGCGCGCGTACTCGGCGATCGCGGCGGCCAGCCCGCCCTGCCGGTCCACCTCGCTGCGCAGCTCGAAGAGGCTCAACCGCAGCTCGGTGATCACCCGGGTCACCTCGCCGCGCAGCGTCCGCAGCGCCTCGGCGGTCTCGTCGGCGTCGTCGAAGACGGTGGCCAGGGCGTTGTCGATGCCGTAGCCGACCATCACCAGCTCCTGCGCCACCCCGTCGTGGATCTCCCGGGCCAGCCGCTGCCGTTCCTCGTTGGTGGCCAGCGAGCGGACCTCGTCGAAGAGCAGCGCCGCCTCCAGCCGCAGCGCGGCCGGCCGGGTCAGCGCGGTCACCCGGTCCACCACCGGCGGCGGGTACGCCTGCGCGACGTCCGCCTCCAGCACCACCAGCCCGACCGTGCGGACGCCGGCGACCAGCGGCACGATCAGCGCGGACACGTCCCCGCCGCGGTGCGTCCGGGACTGCGACCGGGCGGCGGTGGTGGCCTGCTGGCTGGCCCAGGCGTCGGCGATCGCCGAGTCCGCGTCGACTGTCGTCTCCCAGTCCACCCGGTCGACCCCGGCCTGGGCGAGCACCACGAGCCGGCCGCCCCCACTGGCCGACAGCACCGCGCCCCGGTCGGCCCGGGCCACCGTGCGCAGCTCCTCGATCAGGTGCTCGGAGATACCGCCCGGGTCCAGGGTTGCGCCGGGCAGTTGCCGGGCCACCGTGCGCAGCTGGGTCAGCAGCCGGGTCGCCTCGGCGTACGGCTGGGGCTTGCCCTCGCCGCGTACCGCCATCACCCGGTGCAGGGTGCCGGCGGCGTACAGCCCCAGGGCGGCCAGGATCAACCACTGCGCGCACACCGCCAGATAGCCCGGCTGGCCGAGCTGGCGCCCCCCGCCGACCTCGGTCAGCGCGCCGCTGACCAGCAGGGTGGCGGCGGTGACGGCGAGCAGGGCGGCGCCCTCGGAGAAGCGGCGGCGCAGCGCGGTGACTGTCACCGGGACCGCCAGGTACGGCAGCACGGCCGACGCGCCCAGGCCGGCGACCGCGCCCCCGATCGCCGCGTCCGCGGCGACCTGGCTCGCGGCCAGCCCCAGCACCACGACCTCGGCAACCCGGCTCAGCGGGCCGATCAGCCGGTGCTGCGGGGCGAGCAGCGACGGCAGCCCGGCGACGGCCAGCAACGCGATCCACCACAGCTGGGCGACGTCGCGGGTGGCGAACAGGGTCAGGACGGCGACCAGCGCCAGCATCACCAGGCGGGCGGCCGCGGCGAGGGGATGCGGGTGCGGTGCGGCGGATGTCGATGCGGGCACGTGACGGATGGTAGTCAGCCTTGGTAGATGTCGGCGATTTCCGCCGCGTACGTCTTGTGGACGACCTGCCGCTTGACCTTGAGCGACGGGGTCAGCTCGCCGGTGCTCTCGGTGAAGTCGTGGGGCAGGATCCGGAACACCTTGATCGCCTCGGCCTTGGAGACGGCCCGGTTCGCGGCGTCGACCGCGGACTGGATCTCCGCGCGCAGACCCTCGTGCTCCCGCAGCTGCTCGACAGTGGTGTCGGCGGGCAGCCCGGCGCCGGCCAGCCAGGCGGGCAGCGCCTCCTCGTCGAGGGTGACAAGCGCCGCGATGAACGGCTGCCGGTCGCCGACGACGACGCACTGGCTGATCAGCGGGTGCGCCCTGACCTGGTCCTCCAGCACCGCCGGGGCGACGTTCTTGCCGCCGGAGGTCACGATCAGCTCCTTCTTGCGGCCGGTGATGCTCAGGTACCCGTCGTTGTCGAGCTGGCCCAGGTCGCCGGTGCGGAACCAGCCGTCGGCGCTGAGCGCCTCGGCGGTCGCCTCGTCGTTGTGCCAGTAGCCCTGGAAGATCAGCTCACCGGAGATCAGGATCTCGCCGTCGTCCTCGATCCGCACTGTCACGCCGGGCAGCGGGCGACCGACGGTGCCGATCCGGGTGCCGGTGGGCAGGTTCGCCGCGGCGGCGGGCGAGGTCTCGGTCAGGCCGTAGCCCTCCAGGATCGTCACGCCGATGCCGCGGAAGAAGTGGCCGAGCCGGGCGCCGAGCGGCGCGCCGCCGGAGATCGCGTCGCGGCACCGGCCGCCGAGTGCCGCGCGCAGCTTGCGGTAGACCAGCCGGTCGAAGACCGCGTGCTGGGCCCGCAACGCCAGGCCCGGCCCGCCCGGGGTCTCCAGCGCCTCGCTGTACGAGATGGCGACCTGCTCGGCGCGGGCGAAGATGCCGCCCTTGCCGTCGGCCTCGGCCTTCTGCTTGGCCGCGTTGTAGACCTTCTCGAACACCCGGGGTACGGAGAGCACGAAGGTCGGCCGGAACTCCTGTAGCTCGGCGACCAGGTTCTTGGGGTCGGCGCAGTGCGCCATGGTGGCCCGGGCCTGCACCACGCCGATCTGGATCAGCCGGGCGAAGGCGTGCGCCAGTGGCAGGAAGAGCAGGGTGGCCGCGCCGGCGTTGAACAGGTTCGGCAGCACCGGCACCGCGTTGGCGATGTCGGCGTACATGTTGCGGTGGGTGAGCACGCAGCCCTTGGGCCTGCCGGTGGTGCCGCTGGTGTAGATGATGGTGGCGACGTCGCCGGAGCGGACCCCCCTGCGGCGCTGCTCGACCTCGGCCAGCTCGACCGAGGCGCCGACGGTGACCAGGTCGTCGACCCCGCCGAGCTCGATCTGCCAGAGGTGCTTCAGCTCGGGCAGCCGGTCGCGCACATCGGCGATCAGCTCGGCGTGCCGGTCGGTCTCCACCATGACGGCGACCGCGCCGGAGTCGGCGAGGATCCACGCGGCCTGCTCCGCGCTGGACGTCTCGTAGATCGGCACGGTGATCGCGCCTGTCGTCCAGATGGCGTAGTCCAGCAGGGTCCACTCGTAGCGGGTGCGGCTCATCAACCCGACCCGGTCACCCGGCTGGACGCCGGAGGCGATCAGCCCGCGTGCGACAGCCACGACCTCGTCGCGGAACTGCAGGCAGGTCACCTCTGCCCAGGTGGTGCCCTCGGCGGTGCGGGTGTGGCGGGCGAACTGGACCGTGTCCGGTGCGACCTCGGCGTTTTCCCAGACCGGATCGGTGAGGTTGGCCGCGTCGCCAACGGTGACGATCGGCGGAACGGAGAACTCGCGCACCTGCACTCCTTCGTGCTCGCACTGGCCAGACCGGTCGCCACCACGGCGTCCGTCCCGTCGAAACCTACCCGGCGGGTGGTTACGGTGCCGTAGGCAGGGCGCGGCGGGGGCGGCGCGCCGCGGGGGCGGCACCCGCCGGGTAGCCTCCCCCCATGGCGGACTCCTCCACCCAGTCGATCATCATCGGCGCGTCACCGGACCTGGTGGCGGCGGTCATCTGCGACTTCCCGCGCTACCCGGAGTGGACCGAGGCGGTGCGCCGGGTCGAGGTCGTCGAGGAGTACGAGGACGGCTACGCCAGCCAGGTGCGGTTCACCATCGACGCCGGGGTGATGGCCGACGAGTACGTCCTGGCCTACGAGTACGCCGAGGACCTGTCCCGGATCGAGTGGCACCTGGTCGCGCCGTCGAAGATGCAGAAGAGCCAGCGCGGTTCGTACGACCTGGTGGGTAACCCGGACGCCAGCACCACTGTGACGTACACCCTTGAGGTCGAACTGTCGGTGGGCATGCTCGGCATGTTCCGGCGCAAGGCCGAAAAGATGATCATGGACACCGCGTTGAAGCAGCTCAAGCGCCGGGTAGAAGCATCCGGTGCGGCGCAGTGACGCGTCCGGCAGGGCGGAGGAGCCGAGGTTGAGCGGCACAGATCCGGGCTCGGCCCGGCACGAGGCGGAGCGGCTTGTCGCCACCCTGCTCGCGGGGGCGCGACTGGCCGCCGCCGGGTCGGCGGGTGGCGCGTCCGGCCCGCTCGGTGGCCTGCTGGCGGGTGTCCTCGGTCACAGCGACACCCCCGCCGACCGGCCCGGTGGGACCGGAGGTTTCGCCACCGGTTCACGTGAGTGCTGCGTCTGTCCGGTCTGTCGGGGAATCGCCGCGTTGCGGGACCCGAGTCCCGAATTCGCCGAACGGCTCGCCACCGGCGCCGGTGACCTCGCGGCAGGTGTGGCCAGCCTGCTGCGCGCGTTCTCCCCGCCGGAGCCGCCACCGGCGCACACCTCCGACTCCGCCGCTCCGGCCGCGCCCGCACCCGCTCCGACAAGCGACGGCGAGGCCCCGCGGCCCGCGCGGACCGACCGGCTGTCCGACGCCGGCGACGACCACGTGTGGCGCGATGCCACCCGCACCGGGCATGATTCTCAGCCGGCGCCGGAACGGGATGTCTGGTCGGCCGCCACCCGGACGGCGGACCCACTCGCCCCGCCCACCGCGCCACCCGTCGACGACGCCGGGGCGGTGGCCGCACCGGTGCCGACCAACCGACCCGTGGTGCCCGCGTCGCGGGTGCCCGACGACGCCGGCGCGGACGCACCGGGCGACGAGGCCTGACCGCGGGACATCCCGACCCGGACCGACGTTTCGTCGGCGCGCGGGCCGGACAGCACAGCAGAGGGGAGCGGCAGCGGTGACGCTGACCATCGGAGTCGACGTCGGAGGCACGAAGGTGGCCGGCGGTGTCGTGGACGACACCGGCGCGGTACTCGTGCAGACCCGACGGGACACTCCCGCCGATGACGTCGGCAAGACCCGCGACGTCATCATCGATCTGGTCGGCGAACTCGCTGCCGGGCGGACGATCGAGGCCGTCGGGATCGGCGCGGCCGGCTGGATCGACGCCACCCGGTCCACCGTGCTCTTCGCCTCGAACCTCGCCTGGCGCGACGAGCCGCTGCGCGAGTACGTCAGCGCCGCGGTGGGTCTGCCGGTCATCGTCGAGAACGACGCGAACGTCGCCGCCTGGGCGGAGTTCCGCTACGGCGCGGCCCGCGACGCCGACGACTCCATGATCATGTTCACCATCGGCACCGGCGTCGGCGGCGGCATCGTCCTCGGCGGCGAGCTGATGCGCGGCGCGCACGGCGTCGCCGCGGAGCTGGGTCACATGCTTGCCGTGCCGGACGGGCACCAGTGCGGCTGCGGACGACTGGGCTGCATCGAGCAGTACGCCAGCGGCAGCGCCCTGGTCCGTTTCGCCCGCGCCGGCGCCCGACAGGAACCGAACCGGGCGACCGCGCTGCTGGAGCTGGCAGGTGGCGAGGCCGAGGCGATCACCGGTCACATGGTGACCGCCGCCGCGCAGGACGGCGACCCGATCTCCGCCGAGGCGTTCGCGCAGATCGGCAGGTGGTTGGGCACCAGCCTCGCCGACATGGCGCAGATCCTCGACCCGCAGACCCTGGTGGTCGGCGGCGGTGTGGTCGAGGCCGGCGACCTGCTGCTCGGCCCGACCCGCCGCTCGTACCTCGACGCGCTCGCGCAGCGCGGCCGCCTGCCGGTGGCCGAGGTGCTCCCCGCCGAGCTGGGCAACAGCGCCGGGGTGATCGGCGCCGCCGACCTGGCCCGCCGGATCTGAGGCGGGGACCGATGGGCGAGGCTGCCGGCGTACCGCTGCGCGTGGTGTCGTACAACATTCACAGCCAGCGCGACGACACGGCCGCGCTGGCGGCGGTGGTCCGGGCCGCGCGCCCGGACGTGGTGATCGTGCAGGAGGGGCCGCGCCGGTTCCGGTGGCGGCAGAAGTCCGCCACGCTTGCCGAGTCCTTCGGCCTGGTGGTGGCCGCAGGTGGGCTGCCCGCGCTTGGCAACCTGCTGCTGACCAGCCTGCGCGTCCAGGTGACGGGCACCAGGTGCCAGCGCTTCCCGCTGACCCCCGGCCGGCACCTGCGCGGCGCCGCGTACGCCGACTGCCGGGTCGCCGGCGCCCGGTTCACCCTCGCCGGCTCGCACCTGTCCACCGATCCGGCGGAGCGTCCCGCGCAGGCCGCCGAGTTCAAGCGCGGGCTGGACGCGGCGACCAGCCCGGTACTCGCCGGCGCCGACCTCAACGAGGGCCCGGACGGCCCGGCGTGGGCCGCCGTGGCGCGCGGGCTCACCGACGCCGCGGTGGCGGCCGACGCGGCGGACCGGCTCACCTACTCGTGCGCCGACCCGCGTCGGCGCATCGACGCGCTCTTCGTCGACCCGCGGATCACAGTTGTCGACTACGACGTGGTGGACACCCCGCAGACCCGCCGGGCCAGCGACCACTTCCCGGTCCTGGTCGACCTGCTGCTGCCCACCACCGGCTGACCCCCACCGGCCGGGACCCGCCGATCGGTCCGCGCCGGCGCTGGACATCCGGCTCCGATGTGGAGAGGATTTCGCGGCGACCGGCACGCGTGCCGCACAAAAGGAGATGCCCCGGTGTCCACCTCCACCGACCACGGCCGGCCCGATCCGTCCGCGCAGGGCCGCGACGCCGCCCCCGTCTCCGACCGGGGCGACACGGTCTGCGTCATCGGGGCCGGGGCCAGCGGCCTGACGGCCATCAAGAATCTGCGCGAGCACGGGTTCGGCGTGGACTGCTACGAGCGGGAGACCGGCGTCGGCGGCGCCTGGAACTGGCGCCACGACCGCAGCCCGGTGTACGCCAGCACCCACCTGCTCTCGTCGAAGCCGTTCACCCAGTTCCCCGACTTCCCGATGCCGGACTCGTGGCCGGACTACCCGCACCACAGCCAGCTGCTCTCCTACTTCGAGCGGTACGCCGACCACTTCGACCTGCGGTCGCACATCTGGTTCGGCACCGAGGTGGTCCGGGTCGAACCCGCCGAGGGGGACCGCTGGGACGTCACGACCCGCTCCACCGGCGGGTACGGTCCGGAGCGCACCTCCCGGTACGCCGCCGTGCTGATCGCCAACGGCCACAACTGGTCGCCGAAACTGCCCCGCTACGAGGGCCTCGAAGAGTTCCGAGGCGAGATCATGCACGCCTCGTCCTACAAGGACCCGGCCCAACTGCGCGGCAAGCGGGTGCTGGTGGTCGGTGCCGGCAACACCGGCTGCGACATCGCCGTCGAGGCCGCCCAGCAGGCGTCGCGCTGCTGGCACTCCAGCCGGCGCGGCTACTGGTACGCCCCGAAGTACGTGTTCGGCCGCCCGGCCGACCAGGTGAACGACGCGCTGCTGGCCCTGCGGGTGCCGTTGCGTCTGCGGCAGTGGCTCTACCACTGGACGCTGCGCCTGACCGTCGGTGACCTGACCCGCTTCGGCCTGCCCAAGCCCGACCACCGGGTGTACGAGACGCACCCCATCGCGAACAGCCAGCTCGTCTACTACGTGGGCCACGGCGCCATCGGCCCGGTGCCGGACGTCGCCCGGTTCCACCCGTACGCGGTGGAGCTGACCGACGGGCGTGAGATCGACCCCGAGGTGGTCATCTTCGCCACCGGGTACCTGCCGCGGTTCGAGTTCCTCGACGCGTCGGTGTTCGCCGACAGCGCCGGCGCGGGTCGGCCCACGCTGTGGCTCAACGCGTTCACCCCGGGCCATCCGACGTTGGCGGTGGCCGGTCTGTTGCAGCCGGACTCCGGGATGTTCACCCTGGCGCACTGGCAGACGGTGCTCTTCGCGCGTGTGTTGCAGGCCCGCCGGGACCGCCCGGAGCGTGCCGCGGCGTTCGCGCAGCGGGTGCGGGAGCGGGCCGGCGAGCGGTACTCCGGTCAGGTCAAGGAGAGCAGCCGGCACTGGTTCGAGGTCGGCCACGCCGACTATCTGCGCGCTGTCCAGCGCGCCCTGCACGATCTGGAGGCCAAGTGAGCTTGCGAGCCCCGCAGTCGCGAACGGAAGGTCGCACAGGTGAGTGAGCTGCGGATCATGCGGGGGCGGGAGTGGGCCCGACCGGTCCGGCCGGCGCGTCGTGAGGTGCTCAGCGCCGTGCCGGAGGTGGAGCAGGGGCGGCCGCCGCTGCTGTTCGTTCCCGGGTTCGGGCACGGCGCGTGGGCGTTCGCCGAGCACTGGTTGGGGCACGCGGCGTCGCGGGGCTTCCCGGCGTACGCGATGAGTCTGCGCGGGCACGGTGCCAGCGAGCCGGCGCCGGAGGCGACGTTGCGGGCGTACGCCCACGACGTGGTCCAGGTGGCGGCGGGCCTGCCGCGGCAGGCGGTGCTGGTGGGGCACGGCGCCGGGGCGCTTGTCGTGGCGCACGCGTTGGCGCGTTACCCGGCGCGGGGCGCCGTGCTTGTGGCACCGGTCTTCGGCGGCTGGGGGGTGCTGGGGGCGGCGCTGCGCCGCAATCCGGCCGGGACGCTGCCTGCGGTGTTCGGTGGGCCGCTGCGCCTCAGCCGGGGGCAGTTGTTCAGCCGGGAGCTGCCCGACGAGGAGGCCCGGCGGTATGTCGGTCGGCTCGGTCGGGCCGGCCGGCGGGCGCAGTGGGCGCTGCTGGGCGAGCCGGCGGCCGAACCGGCAGTGGGCGCGCCGCCGGTGCTGGTGATGGGCAGCCCGGACGACCGGGTGGTGCCGTCGTCGACGTTGACCCGGGTGGCCCGCCGGTACGGTTCGGCGCCGCTGCTCTTCCCCGGCATGGGGCACGACCTGATGCTTGACGCGCGGTGGGTGGAGCCGATCGACGCGATCCTGGACTGGTTGGAGAAGGAACCCGCCGCGCACTGAGCTGGCGGCCGACGGCCGATCAGCCGCCGCTGTGGTGTGCGGCGGGGGTGGCCCGGGTCGCCGGGCGGGGCACCCGGACCGCGTCGTCGGTGCTGGTCAGGAGGCTGACCAGGGCGCCGGTCTCGTCGAGCGCGCCGAGGTAGGAGCGCGCCCAGGCCCGGATGTCGTGTTCGTGCAGGTGGGCGCGCATCGCCCGCATCCGTTCGGTGACGTCGGCCGGGCTGGCCCGCAGCGCCGCGCGCAGGCCCTGCTTGAGCCCCTCCAGGTCGTGCGGGTTGACCAGGTACGCCTGCGACAGTTCCGCGGCCGTGCCGGCGAACTCGCTGAGCAGCAGCGCACCGTCGTCGTCCACCCGGGCGGCGACGTACTCCTTGGCGACCAGGTTCATCCCGTCGCGCAGCGGGGTCACCGCCATCACGTCGGCGACCCGGTAGAGCGCGGCCAGTTCGGCCC
The DNA here is from genome assembly GCF_055587305.1 of Micromonospora sp. NPDC047521. Classification (NCBI taxonomy): domain Bacteria; kingdom Bacillati; phylum Actinomycetota; class Actinomycetes; order Micromonosporales; family Micromonosporaceae; genus Micromonospora; species Micromonospora sp. NPDC047521. The sequence continues at coordinate 438,219 of NZ_JBVJGN010000003.1, forward strand.
GGTCGAAGGGCTGGGTGAGGTAGTGGATGGCGGGTTCGCCGACCCGGCCGAACTCGCCGTTGATCCGGCCGACCTCACGCTCGATCCGTTCGCGCAGGATCTGGTACTGGCCGACGCGTTCCCGGCTCGGCATGGCCACCTGCACGAGCACGGTGTCGCGGACCTTGACGTCGCCGCTGGCCAGCAGTTCGCTGTACGCCTTGAGCCGCTGCTCGATGCCCTTGGTGTAGTCCATCCGGTCGACGCTGAGGATGACCTGTCGGGGGTCGCCGAGGTCCTGGCGGAGTCGGCGGGCCCGGGCGGCGACGTCGGGGCGGGAGGCCAGCGCGGCCATCTCGGCGGTGTCGATGGAGACGGGGAACGCGCCGATGCGCACCACCCGGTCGTCGATGCCGATCCGCCGGTCGGTGGCCGGCAGCTCCAGGACCCTCGTCACGAGCTGGGCGAAGTTGTGCGCGGCCTGGATCCGCTGGAAGCCGACGAGGTCGGCGCCGAGCATCCCGCGCAGCAGTTCGGCGCGCCGGGGCAGCTGCATGAACAGCTCCGGGGGTGGGAACGGCACGTGCAGGAAGAACCCGATGCGCAGGTCCGGCCGGAGCGCGCGGAGCTGGCCGGGGACCAGATGCAGGTGGTAGTCCTGTACCCAGACGACGGCGCCCTGCTCGGCCACCTCGGCTGTCGCCTCGGCGAAGCGCTGGTTGACCCGCTGGTACGTCTCCCACCACCGGCGGTGGTGTTGCGGTTGTTCGACGGAGTCGTGGTAGAGCGGCCAGAGGGTGGCGTTGGCGAATCCCTCGTAGTGGTCGCGGAGGTCGTCCTGGCTGAGCGCGACGGCGTGCATGCGGACGCCGTCCACGTCGGGCAGGGTGGGGGCGGGCCCGGTGCCGCCGGCCCAGCCGACCCAGGTCGCCGGGGTGTGCTTCAGCAGTGGGTGCAGCGCGCTGACCAGGCCCCCTGGACTGCGTCGCCACTCGCAGGCCCCGTCGGGCGCCTGGTTGTCGTCGATGGGGAGGCGGTTGGCCACCACCACGAGGGAACTCTGTCGCATCTCGGGCATTCCGATCAGCAGAGGACTGACCGCCACGAGCAGGAGAAAACCGGTCAGTCAGCGGGGGAAGTGACGTACAGCGGTATTCCTACTGACAGTAAGTTACACCACTGTTACGCGCCGGGCGGGGCGGCGTCGTCCCGCGATGCGGGCCGGAGGTCAGACGACGGCGCCGTTGTCCGGGTCGTCGTCCTCCTCGTCGCCGGGGCGCAGACGCCAGATCAGCGTGACGAAACCGGCAAGGATGCCGGTGAACCCGAACAGGGTGACCGCCGAGCGGTCCACCGGGACCAGTGACGGGAAGAGGAAGAGCACGAACCCGACCACCACCGCGAGGATGCCCACCACCGCGTACTTCGAGATCCGGGGCAGCGGCGGCGGGGGCGGCGGGTGGTAGCCCTCGTCGTCCTCGTCGTCGGGCAGGTCCGCGCCGAACGTGTCCAACCCGTCGAGCAGCGACGGCTCGTCCGGACGGGTGCCCCGCCCGACCGAGATGCCGGAGATGTCGGTGGCGGACGGCAGTCGCCGGACGTCGGTGGCGGTCGGGCCGGGCTCGTCGACGCCGGAGCGGGCCAGGGGGCCGGCCGCCGGCTCGTCCCGGGTGTCCGGTTCGTCCACGTTTTCCGAGGCCGGCCACGGGTGCTCACCGACGGTCGAGGTGGTGTGGAAGCCCGCCACGATCCGCGCCCACTCGGCGTCGATGTCCGGTTCGTCACGTGCCGGGGACTGCTCCGGGGACGTCTCGTCGGCGAGCTGGGTCAGATAGTCCCGTGCCGTGGTCAGGTGCGAACGGTCGACGTACAGCCGGTCGACCGGACGGGCCGGGACGGTGGTGGTGCGGGTGACCGGGTTGAGGTCGGCCGAGGGTTGCAGGTACGCGGCGATGCCACCGGCGGCCAGCACGTCGAGCAGGTGCTCGCCGACGCGCGGATCGACGTCGCCGACGACGGCGTACTCGCTCGCGTCGAGCCCGTTGTCCCGCCGTCCCCGGCGGGCCCCACCCGCTGACACCCGGACATCCTCCTCAACGCGCCGTGCGGCGCGGCCACCCTGCCCCCTCGACGCCCGTACGCACGCCGTGCTCTGAATCGTGACACGTCAGGGGTCGGTTCCGGGAGTGCGTTGTGTCGCGTCTTCCAAAGTCACGGCTGCCGTCGCAGGTCGCGGCGGTGCTCCGATGTCCGTTCTTGCGCGACACGTGCGATCTCGATGATCGTCAGGCGGCGGGTCCGCCAGGGGGTCGGGGTGGGCGCTTCGCGGCGGCCAGATGGTCCCGGTGCCCCCTCGCCGCCGCCTCGCGGCAGGGGTCGCCCGCGCGGCGGTGGTGAGCGTCCGTCCGTTGTGGTGAGAGCGCTCGCTTCGTAGGCTCGTCGGCGACGGCGGCGCTCCCGGGCACGGCGCCGTCGCGGGGCACACCACGGGAAAGGACGCCGGTGCTCTACTGGCTGTTGAAGTACGTTCTCCTCGGTCCGCTGCTCAAGCTGATCTTCCGCCCGCAGGTGGAGGGCCTGCGTCACGTGCCGGCGACCGGCCCGGTGATCCTGGCCAGCAACCACCTCTCCTTCTCCGACTCGATCTTCACGCCGTTGATCATTTCGCGGCGGGTCACCTTCGTGGCCAAGGCCGAGTACTTCACAGGCAAGGGCATCAAGGGCTGGCTGACCAGGATGTTCTTCGTCGGCACCGGCACCGTCCCGGTGGACCGCTCAGGTGGCCGGGCAGCCCGGGCCGCGCTGGACACCCAGTTGCGGGTGCTGCGCGCCGGGGGAGTGGCGGGCATCTACCCCGAGGGCACCCGATCCCCCGACGGGCGGCTCTACCGGGGCAAGACCGGGGTGGCCCGGCTCGCCCTGGAGAGCGGTGCCGTGGTGGTGCCGGTGGCGATGCTCAACGCCGACGAGATCCAGCCGCCCGGCAGGCTCATCCCCAGGATCGACCGGGTGCGGATCCGCTTCGGCGCGCCGCTGGACTTCTCCCGCTACGCGGGCATGGCCGGCGACCGGTTCGTCGAACGGGCGGTCACCGACGAGATCATGTACGAGTTGATGGAGCTGTCCGGCCGCGAGTACGTCGACGTCTACGCGCAGAAGCTCAAACTGGTGGCCGCCTGAGCCGGCTCAGCAGGCCACTGCCGGTCCGGCCGGGCTGATCGGCCGCCCCGCGAGCGCCAGCAGGCCGGGAGCGTCGTTGCGCAGCGCGAAGGTGCGGACCTCGGCGCGCGGCGCCCGGGCCGCCGCCGGGTCACCGGCACGGGTCAGCTCGGCCGCCGCCAGTGCCAGCGCCAGCACCCGGTCACTGACGTCGGGGATCCGCCCGTACGTCTCGGCGGCGGCCAGGTGCAGCTCGGCCGAGCGCCGGTGGTCGCCGTCGGCCGCGGCCAGCGCCGCCGTCACGGTCCGCAGCGCCGCCTCCGACCAGGGCGTGCGATGCCCGACCCGGCCCAGCATCGCCCGGACCCGCACCGCCGTGTCCCGGCCGGCAAGCGCGGCGGCGTACGCGGCTGCCGCTATCCACTCCCCGCTGGCCAGGGCCGGCACCTCCGACCAGGAACTGTCCAACTCGTCGATCAGCTCCGCCGCCTCGTCGGCGCGACCCTGCAACGCCCGGCACAGGGCGGCCATGCCCACCATCGTCCAGCGCAGCCTGTGGAACCCGCTGCGCCGCGCGGTGTCCAGGGCGTCGCCCAGGTCGTCCGGGTCGTCGTCGTCACGCAGCACCAGCAGGCAGCAGCGCAGACCCCGCACCTGCATGTCCCAACTGCCGGTGGGCGTGTCCACGAACGCCTCGGCGGCGGTGAGCAGCCGACCGAAGTCGCCCTCGAACCAGGCGCGCATCGCCTCGGCCGAGTAGCTGGTGGTCAACGTCTGGCCGCTGGCCGTCCGCGCCGGCGCGGACGAGAGCAGGGCGTCCGAGCGCAGCCAGTCGCCCTCCTCCCGGATCGCCCACGCGAGGTTCTGGGTGGCGCGGGGCAGCGCCAGCAACTGACCGGCCCGGCTGAACTCCACTATCGCGTGCAGCTCGTCCAGACCGACCCGGTCCCCGGCCTGGTAGCGGGCGGTCGCGGCGGTGATCCGGGCGTTGGTGCGGGTCTCGGTCAGGCCCAGCCGCTCGGCGATCTCCGCGGCGATCTCCGCCGCCGCGACTGCCGCGTCCCGTTCGTAGTTGAGCATGTGCAGCCGGCCCAGCTCCGCGTAGGCGTCCGCCTTCTGCGGGGTGTCCGGCAGCGACTCGAACAACTGCACGGCCCGGTCCAGGCAGACCAGGGCGTCGGCCCGGTCGGCGCGCAGCCAGGCGGCCTGGCCGAGGAGCGTCCAGGCGCGGGCCGCGCACGCGTCGTCGCCGTGCGCCGACAGCCGCCCGGCCAGCGCGTGCACCTGCTCCGGCCCGCCGCCGGAGAGGAACGCGTTGCCGTCGCGGTAGAACGAGATCTCGGTGCTCAGCAACTCCAGTTGGAGGCGGCCGACCGGGTCGCTGTCGTCGGCCAGGCCGAGCGCCCGGCCCGCGTGGGCGGCCGCCGCGTCCAGCCCGTGCAGGGCGTACGCCCGGCGGGCCGCGCGGTGCAGCGCCTGCCGGGCCGGCGCCGCGTACCGGCGGACCTCCATGCCGAGGGAGCGGGCGATCTCGTGCGCCGCCCAGCGGTGGTGCGCGAGCACCTCGGCCAGGTCGGTGTCCCGGCTGTGCGACAACGCGTCGAGCCAGTCCGCGGCCCGTTCGTGCCGGGCCACCCGCTCGGTACGCGGAAGCCGCTGATAGCAGACGTCGCGCACCAGCACGTGCCGGAACCGGAACTCCGCCTGCCCGGCCATCGTGGAGGCGGCCTGCTCGTGCACGAAGTCACGCTGCTCCAGCCGGCGCAGCGAGCGCTCGACCGACTCGACCTGCTGGCCGAGGGCGGCGGCCACCGCGCCGGGCCAGAACTGCACCCCGACCACCGAGGCGGCCAGCAGCACGGCGCGGTCCTTCGCGTCGAGCAGGTCCACCCGGTTGGCGATCACCGCGTGCACGCTCTCCGGCATGGTCAGTTCGAGGTGCTTGTCCAGTGACCAGCCCCGCCCGGACTGGCGCAGCGCGCCCTGCTCGATGAGCATCCGGACGTACTCGTGGGCGTAGAGGGGGTTGCCTCCGGCCACCTCGATCAGCGGGCTCAACATGTCGGCGGAGAACGCCGCCTGGCCGAACAGGTGCGCGTACAGCGCGGCGATCCCGGTGTCCCGCAGCGGCGGCAGGGTGATGGTCACCGAGCCGGTGATGGTGCCGGCCCAGCTCGGGTCGCGGTCGACCAGCTCCGGGCGGGCGGTGCACAGCAGCAGCAACGGCACCTCGCGGGCCGCCGACCCGAGCAGCTCCACGAAGCGCAGCATGGCGTCGTCGGCCCAGTGCAGGTCCTCGAAGACCAGCACGGTGGGGCGGCGGGCGGCAAGCGCCAGCAGGAAACGCCGCCACGCCGACTCCGCCTCCTCGGCGGGCAGCGGCGTGCCGGGCAACCCGACCAGCGGGCGCAGCGCGTCGACGACCCGGTCCCGTTCGCCAGGGCCGATCAGCTCGGCGACGGCGGCGGCCAGCCGCTGCGCCGCGCTGGCGGCCGGGTCGGTGTCCAGGATGCCGGCCTCGGACTTCACGATGTCGGCGAGCGCGGCGTACGTGACGTTCTCCCCGAACGGCGGGCAGCGCCCGATCCGCCAGGTCAGCGGCTCGTCGACGAGGCGGCCGGTGTGCCGGTACAACTCGCGCAGCAGGCGGCTCTTGCCGATGCCGGCCCGACCGAAGATCGTCACCACCTGCGGCAGTCGGTCCCGCAGAGACCGGTGCAGGGCGTTGACCAGCATGCCCAGCTCGTGTTCCCGGTCGACGAGCGGCGTGGTGTCCGGTTCCCGGTCGGTGGGCTGGCGCCGCAGCGGGGACAGGGCGAGCCACACCTCGGTCGGCGAGGACCTGCCGCGCAGGGTGACCGGTGGCTGCTCCTCGTACCGGACCGCGTCCTTGGTCAACGCGTGCGTGGTGCCGCACACCAGCACCCCGCCCGGCGGTGCGACGGACTGCATCCGGGAGGCGGTGTTCACCACGTCCCCGGCCACGATCGCCTGCCCGCCGTCGCGGGCGGCTGCCACGTCGACGAGCGCCTCCCCGGTGGCCACCCCCACCCGGAACCGCAGCTCGGTGCTGCCGGTCGGCGCGAACCGGGTGAGCACCCGCTGCAGCTCCAGGCCGGCCCGTACGCAGCGCAGCGCGTCCGTCTCGGTGGCGATCGGCGCGCCGAAGAGCGCCATCACCGCGTCGCCGATGTACTTCTCCACCACCCCGCCGTACTGGCCGACGACGCGGCGGGCGGCGGAGAAGAACCCGGTCTGCATGCCGCGCACCTGCTCCGGGTCGGCCCGCTCGACGTACGGCGTGAAGTCGATCAGGTCGACGAACAGGACGCTCACCCGGCGGCGGTCCTCCTGCGGGGTGACCGCGGCGGGCCGGTCCGCGCCCGGCCGGGGTGACCCGCACGAGGTGCAGAACGTGACGTCGGAGGCGAGCGGACGCAGGCAGTGCGGGCAGACCGCACCCAGTTCGGCGCCGCAGCCACCGCAGAAGCGGTCGCCGTCGGCAGCCGTCCGTCCACAGCGCTCACACTGCGCGGCGATGACACCCTCCACTGGCGGAACCGGTCGACGCCCCCCGGCGTCGCCTGGTAGGAGTATCACCGCCGGCGAACCTGTCAGGTACCGGCCTGTTGGCTTGTGGACAGTCCATCAGGGCAGATGCGGACTACATTCAGTCAGCCACATGTCGATCAGCGACCAGAGGGGGACAGGTCAATGGTGTACGTCAAGCTGGAGAGCGACTGGACCGACGGCAACGGGGTCAGCCACTCCGCGGGCGATTCGGTGGACGTCGACGCCGCCACGCTCGCCACGCTCCAGGCCGAGGGCATCGTCAGCGAGCAGTCCCACGGCCCGAGCGGCGACGGCAAGGGCCCGGACAAGTGGGCCGGCCCGGGCAGTTCCGGGGTCTGATCCCGCGCTCAGTGACGCGTCGACGCGGCCGGGTCGCCCACGGGTGACCCGGCCGCGTCGTGCGCGTACCCGTGGATCAGCGGTCGCTCATGCCGGCGCGTCGGCGCAGCGCGGCCACGTCGGTCACCACGATCCGGCGGCCCTCGGTGCGCAGCCAGCCCCGGCTGGCGAACGACCCGATCGCCTGGTTGACGCTCTGCCGGGAACCGCCGGCCATCTCGGCCAACTGGCTCTGGTTGAGCTCGATCGTGATCATCGGGGCCTGGCTCTCGCCAGCCAACCGGACCAGCGTCTTGGCCACCCGGCCGGGCAGGTCGAGGAAGACGTGGTCGGCGTTCTGCTCGGTGAGCCGGCGGATCAGCCCGCCCAGCGAGCGCATCACCGCGTCCAGGATGCGGGGGTTGGAGTGCACCAGTTCCATGAACGCCCCCCGGGAGAGCGCGAGCGCCGCGCAGTCCTCGATGGCCTCGGCCGAGGCGGACCGGGTGGACGCGTCGAGCAGGGAGACCTCGCCGAGCACGTCGGGCGGACGGATAACCGACAGCACGGCCCGTTCGCCGGTCGGCGCGGTCCGGAAGACGGCGACCGCGCCGCGGCGCAGCACGATCAGCGACTCGCCCGGGTCGTTCTCGACGAAGAGCAGTTGGCCCTTGCGGTAGGTGCGCGGAACGGCGGCGGCGATGACACGCTGCCGCACCTCGGGCTCCAGCCCTGCGAACATCTCGACACCCGTGAGCGCGTCACCCGGCTCCGGCAGGCGCATCTCCACGGTCCAACCCCTCCCCGGTCATGGACCACAAACTCGCTCACCGGGTGAACCTGATGGCCCTGACAAGGTGAACTGACACCGGTTCGGCGTCCGGTAGCGGTACACATCAGATCATGACGGTCCGGTCGCTTGCTGTACACCCCTCGAAGCACTTCCGTGACCGTCGCCAGCTGCGGCGTACCCCCTCGTCGCCGGCCTCCGGCGGCCACCGGTCGCCCCCCGCCGGGCACCGCCGCGAGCCGGTGGGCGAGGATGGCCGGAATGGTCTACCGCTACTTCTACGACTGCGAGTTCATCGAGGACGGCCGGCTCGTCGACCTCGTGTCGATAGGTGTCGTCGACGAGTACGGCCGCGAGTTCTACGCGGTCTCCACCGAGTACGACGATTCCCGTGCCGTGCCCTGGGTGCGGCGCAACGTGCTGGACAAGCTGCCCTCGCCTGCCGACCGGGCCTGGCGCTCGCGTGAGCGCATCCGCGACGACCTGTACGACTTCCTCATGGAGCCGATCCGGGACCGGCCGGGGGAACAGTTGGAGTTGTGGGCCTGGTACGCCGCGTACGACCACGTGGTGCTCGCGCAGCTCTGGGGTGCGATGCCGGCGCTGCCCCGGGAGATCCCCCGGTTCACCAAGGAGTTGCGGCAGCTCTGGGACGACCGTGGCCGGCCGACCCTGCCGGACGCCGACGCGGCCCGGCACGACGCCCTGGTCGACGCCCGGCACAACCTGGCCCGCTGGCGGGCGATGACGTCCCGCTGACAGTCGTCGTACCTTTGCAGGTTTGACCGGTTCTGTCCCGGGCATCGGTTCGACCAGTCGAGCCGAGGGAGACTGCCATGAGCAAGGAACCGACCAGCGCCACCGAGGCCCGCGCCCGGGTCACCGAGCTGGTCCGGGACGCGCGGATCTGCATGTTCACCACCATCGCGCTGGACGGGCGGCAGGTGAGCCGGCCGATGGGGCTTCAGGAGGCCGAGTTCGACGGGGACCTCTGGTTCTTCGCCTCCGCCGACTCGGCCAAGGTCCGCCAGATCCGGGTGAACCCGGAGGTCAACGTCTCGTTCTCGGACCAGAAGCACAACGTCTGGGTTTCCGTCTCCGGCACCGCCAGGGACGAGTTCGACAGGGCTCGCGCCGAGCGGCTGTGGAACCCGCTGCTCAAGACGTGGTTCCCGGACGGGCTGGACACGCCCGGCCTGACCTTGATCAAGGTGCACGCAAGCTCCGCCGAGTACTGGGACTCGCCGAGCAGCAGCGTGGTCAACCTGTTGGGGTTCGCCAAGGCCGCCGTCACCGGGCAGCCGCCGGAGGTCGGCGAGAACCACGAGGTGAGCTACTGACCTGCAGCCGTCCCGGGGCGCGCTGTCATCGCACAGGCAGGCCGACTACAGTGCGCAGTGACGGCCCGCCCCGGGCCGGCAACGGCGCCGATGGTCTGACCTGACACATATCCTGGGGCAAATCGGGCTTTACCCTGATGCTCCAGGAGGATGAGCGGATCATGCGTATCGGCGTGCTCACCGGCGGCGGCGACTGCCCGGGTCTCAATGCGGTCATCCGGGCGGTGGTCCGCAAGGGCGTCGCCACCTACGGTCACGAGTTCGTGGGCTTCCGGGACGGTTGGAAGGGCCCGCTCGAGGGTCTCTCCCGTCCGCTGGACATCGCGGACGTCCGGGGCATCCTGCCCCGAGGCGGCACCATCCTCGGCTCGTCCCGCACCAACCCGTTCAAGATCGAGAACGGCGTCGAGCGGATCAAGGACAACCTCGCCGAACAGGGCGTGGACGCGCTCATCGCGATCGGCGGCGAGGACACCCTCGGCGTCGCCACCAAGCTCTACGAGCTGGGCGTGCACGTGGTCGGCGTGCCGAAGACGATCGACAACGACCTGGGCGCCACCGACTACACCTTCGGCTTCGACACCGCTGTCAACATCGCGATGGAGGCCATCGACCGGCTGCACACCACCGCCGAGAGCCACCACCGCACCCTCGTCGTCGAGGTGATGGGCCGGCACGCCGGCTGGATCGCCCTGCACGCCGGCCTGGCCGGTGGCGCCAACGTCATCCTGCTGCCGGAGCGGCAGTTCGACGTCGACCAGGTGGCCGGCTACGTCGAGAAGCGCTTCCAGCACCAGTACGCCCCGATCGTCGTGGTCGCCGAGGGCGCCCAGCCGCTGGACGGCCAGATGGTGCTCGCCAACCAGGAGCTCGACTCGTTCGGCCACGTCCGCCTCGGCGGCATCGGCCAGTGGCTGGCCGAGCAGCTGGAGGCCAAGACCGGCAAGGAGGCCCGCACCGTGGTGCTGGGTCACATCCAGCGCGGCGGCACCCCTACCGCGTTCGACCGGGTGCTCGCCACCCGCCTGGGCCTGCAGGCCATCGACGCGGTCAACGACGGCGACTGGGGCAAGATGGTCGCGATGCAGAGCACCGACATCGTCCGGGTGCCCCTCGCCGAGGCCACCCGCGAGCTGAAGACCGTGCCGCTGGAGCGGTACGCCGAGGCCGAGGTCTTCTTCGGCAGCTGATCGACCGGTAGGGCGGCGCGGCGGGCCTGCGGGTCCGCCGCGCCGCGATCCGACGCGAGGGGGTACGGCCCAGATGTCACCCGGTGTGCACACGGTCGCGGTGATCGGCGCGGGCAAGATCGGCGAGTTGATGCTCTCCGGGCTGCTGCGCTCGGGATGGCCCGTGGACCGGCTGCTGGCCACCGCCCGTCGCCCGGCGCGGGCCGAGGAGCTGACCGCCCGCTACGGCGTACGGGTGGTCGACAACCTGACCGCCGTCGACGAGGCGGCGGTGCTCGCCGTGTCGGTGAAGCCGCAGGACGCCGCCGCGCTGCTCGACGAGATCGGCCCCAAGGTGCCTGCCGACAAGCTCGTCATCTCGCTCTGCGCCGGGCTTCCCACCAGCTTCTTCAACCGCCGGCTGCCCGAGGGCACCCCGGTGGTCCGGGTCATGACCAACACTCCGGCGCTCGTCGACGAGGCGATGACCGCGATCTCCGCCGGCGCGTACGCCACCGGGGCGCATCTGGCGTTGGCCGAGGAGATGTTCAAGCCTCTCGGGCAGACCATCCGGGTGCCCGAATCGCAGCAGGACGCGGTCACCGCGCTCTCCGGGTCCGGCCCGGCCTACTTCTACCTGCTCGTCGAAGCCATGATCGACGCGGGGATCCTGCTCGGGCTGCCCCGGCAGGTGGCGCACGAGTTGATCGTGCAGACCGCCATCGGCTCCGCGGTGATGCTCCGTGACTCCGGTGAGCACCCGGTCAAGTTGCGCGAGGCGGTCACCTCGCCGGCCGGCACCACCATCTCCGCGATCCGCGAGTTGGAGAAGCACGGCGTCCGGGCGGCGCTGCTCGCCGCACTGGAGGCCGCCCGGGACCGCGCCCGCGAGCTGGCCGCCCAGTCCGACTGACGGTTGCGGGCACGTCGCGGAGCCGGGCGTGGCGCATACTGGCGCGGTGTTCACACTCGCCCAGGCCCGGCACCTGGTGGCCACCCTGCAACCACGCGTCGACGAGTTGATCCGGGTCCGGGCCGACCTGGCCGAGCTGCGCGCCGACCTGGCCGACCACGGGGTGAGCGCACTCGGCGGGCTGGCCGAGGTCAAGGGACTGGAAGCACGCCTGCACGCCGTCGTCGACGAGCTGCACCAGCACGACATCCAGGTCAAGGGCATCGCGCCGGTGCTGCTCGACTTTCCCGGTGAGCGGGCCGGCCGTTCGGTGCTGTGGTGCTGGCTGGAGGGCGACTCCGACGTGCGCTGGTACCACCGGGCCGAGTGCGGCTTCGCCGGCCGCCGCCCGGTCTGACCTGCCGGTCACCTCTCGGCCACCGCGAAGACCACCACGTTGTCGGTGTAGTGCCCGCGTCGCCTGTCGAAGTCGCCCCCGCAGGTGACCAGGCGCAGCTCCGCGCCGGGCGTCGGCCCGTAGACCGCCGCCGTGGGGAAGCGGTCCTTGCCGGTCCGCAGTGACCCGGTCACCTGGAACGACAACCACTGCCCGCCGCGCCACACCTGCACCCGGTCACCGGGCCGCAGCTCGCCGAGCCGGGCGAACACCGCCGGGCCGCGCCGCGAGTCCAGATGCCCGGCGAGCACGGCCGGACCGGTGTCGCCGGGGGCCGGCCCGCCGCCGTACCAGCCGGCGGTGGCGAAGTCGTCAGGCGGGGCCAGCGCGCCCGCGCGGTCCAGGCCCAGCACGGTGAGCGGGGAGTCGACGCCGATGCGCGGCACGCGTACCCGGGTGGGTGGACCCTGCGGCGCGGACGCGGTGGCCACCGACGGGCAGTCGTCGACGCAGCCGGGGCGCCAGCTCGCCCCCGGCGGCGGCGGACCGGTGCCGGCCAGCCCGACGCCGGTGCCGGCGGCCAGGCAGACGGCCGCGCCGGCCGCGACGAGCGCGGCCAGCGGCACCCGCCGGTCGCGGTGCCGCCGGATCGACAGGCCCGGCCCGACGCTCACCAGGTGGTGCGCCGCCACCGGCGCCAGAACAGCAGCGCCGCCGCGACGGCCGCCGCGGTCAATCCGCCGGCCACCAGGGGGTACGCGTCGAGCCCGTTCCTGGAGGTGCCACCGGCCCCGGTGTCCACCCCGCCCGCCGGGACGACAGTTCCGCCCTCGGCGTCGCGGCGCAGCTCGGCGGTGAGCCCGCCCTGCTTGGAGTCGAGCACCAGCAACGAGTAGACCGCGCCACCGGTGAGCCGCACCTCGGCGTCGGTGCTCGGCCCGCCCGCGCCGGTCAGCTTCAACCGCCAGCTGCCCGGCTCGACCTGCTGGTAGTCGGTGGTCGTGGCGAACTGCACCCCGTTGGCGATCATCGGACCGTCGGCGGCCGCCACGTCCAGCACCGGCGTGCGCACCGAGGCCTGCACGACACGGACCTTGGCGCGGCCGTCGGTGGGTGCGCTGAGGTCGTCGGTGAGCACCCGCAGACCGAGGTCGGCGTGTCGGCCGACACCCGCCACCGTGTAGGCGTCGCCGCTGCTCACCGCCACCTCTGTGGTGAGCACCGGAGGGTCGGTGGCGGGCGCGCCGGCCTCGCGCATCGCCACGGCGTAGCGGCCGGGAGGCAGCGACAGGTAGTCCGAGACGACGCCGTAGCCCACCCCGGGGAAGACCTGTGGTTTCGGGGCGTCAGGCGCGGACAGGTAGACGTCGACGGCGGGCGTGTCGGGGGAGAGGTGGGCGAGCCGGACGTAGCCGACGGTGTCCGCCCCGGCGGCGCTGACCGGCGTGTGCGCGCCAGCGCCGACGGGCACGGACGTGCCGGCGGCGCTGACCGGCACCGGCGTGCCGGCGGCGGCGAGGGCGGTGCCGAGCAGGAGCGCGCCAGCGCCGGCCAGCAGCCGGCGGGGCGCGGTACGAAGCGTGTGCATGTCGCCTCCGGGGGCACGTTCGGTGAGCGGGCGGCAACACCCAGGGATCAGAGTCCCGTGAGCAGGACTTCAGCGCAAGTTGCCGCGGCAAGTTTTCTCCCGCGCCGCCCCCCGCCTCGCGCCCCGCCGCCCGCCGCCCGGCCGCCTCGCGCCCCGCCGCCCGCCGCCCGCCGCAAGATCGTGCTCGATCCTGGAAGTAGTGGTCTCGGTGTCGTGGGGATGCCACTACCTCAAGGATCGAGCACGATCTTGTAGGCGGACTGGTGCCGCTACCGCACCGCGAGGAAGCCGAACAGGTCCGGTACGCCGCCCGGTCCGGCCTCGACGACCCGGGCCAACCGGAGGCCAGCGGACATGGTCGCGTTGAGCAGGTCGGCGAGCGGTACGTGCCAGGCGCCGACGCGTACCCGAACGCCGCTTGTGTTCCAGCTGTCGAAGCTGCGGGCCCGATCCGCGTACCGTTCGTCGACGACGATCCTCGGGTGCCGACCCCAGTCGGCGAACGCGCCCACGAAGCAGGGTGCACACCAACGTGGACGAACCGTCCGCCGGGGCGTAGCACCCGCGCGGCCTCGCGCAGCACGGCCGGGTAGTCGGGCAGGTCGGTGCTGGACAGCACGCACATCGCCGCCGACGTCGACGCGTCGGCGATTGGCAGCATGGCGGCGTCACCCCGGACGACCGGAAGCCGTCCACGGGCATGCCGCAGTTGCCCGCCGGACAGGTCCAGCCCGACGAGTGTCCAGCCCAGACTCTGCGGCACCGACGTGTGGGCGCCGGTGCCGCAGCAGATGTCCAGGCAGGTGCCTTCGCCCGCGCCGAGCAGATCTCCGACGGTCGCGTGCACCCGCCGCAGGTATTCGCCGCCTCCGGCGATGTACCCCTCGTACCAGTCCGCGTGGGCGTCGTACGCCGGTGTGCTCGTCACTCCCATCCGCCGATGCTACGGACGGACGTCCGGCGGGCGGTCACCGATTGTTCCGAGGGCAGAAACGCCGGACGGCCGAACCCACGGGCGGAAGGGACGCCGAAGGCATTCCTGTTCGCCTATTCTCGGTCGATGCGGGATCGCCGGGTGGCACTGGCGTGGGCGGCCTTCGTCGTCGTCGCGCTGGTGTCCTGTCTGCTCGTCCTGGACCGTCCGGATCGTCTCTCCGACCTGCACATCTACTACGGCGCGCTGTCCGACCTGCACGCCGGCAGGCCGCTGTACGGGTATGTGGCGCAGAACGGGGGGCCGTTCACCTATCCGCCGTTCGCCGCCCTCGTGCTGGGGCCGATGACCGCCGTCAGCGAGGGCGTGGTGCAGGGGTTCTGGCTGGTGGCGACGTGCGCCGCGGTTGTCGCCATCGCCGCGTCGGTAGGTGTCGCGCTGAGCACCCGGCCGTCCCGGCGGCCGCTGGTCGTGGCGGTGGCGGCCACGGTGCTGATGCTCTCCGCGCCGGTGCAGAGCAACCTGCGGTTCGGTCAGGTGAGCATCTTCATCGTGCTGATGGCCCTGCTGGACGGGATGGGCGTCCTGCCGCCCCGGCTGCGCGGGACCCTCGTCGGGGTGGCCGCGGCCATCAAGCTCACCCCCCTGCTGTTCGTGGTCTACTTCCTCGCCGTCGGCCGTTACCGCGACGCCGCCCGGGCCGCCGGGACGTTCGCGGCCTGCGCCGCGCTCGCCGCGATCGTGCTGCCCGGCGAGAGCTGGACGTACTGGACCGAGGCCGTCCGGCAGACCTCCCGAATCGGCAACCTGGCCTCGCTCGGCAACCAGTCCCTGCACGGGATGCTGCTGCGGGTCGGCGTCGAGGAGTCCACACTGCCCCTGCTCTGGGCCGGCCTGGTCGCGGTGATCTGCGCGGCGGCGCTGCTGCGGGCCCGGCAGTTGACCCGGCAGGGCCGCCCCGGGCACGCCGCGGTGCTCGTCGGCTGCGCCACGGTGGCCGCGTCGCCGGTGTCCTGGACCCACCACCAGGTGTGGCCGGTGCTCGCCGCGATGCTGCTGATCGGTGCGTCAGGTGTCGCCCAACGGGCCGCCGGCGCGGCGCTGCTCGCCGCCATGGTCGTCTCACTGGGCGCGTTGCTCAGCCCGGTCTCGACGCGGCCGGGCGTGCAGTTCCTGTTCGAGAACGCCCGCGCCGTCGGCGTGTGCCTGCTGTGCCTGGTCGGCTTCGGCGGTGTCGCCGTCGCCGCCCGGCGGACGAGCAGACGACCGGCCGCCGGGCGGGCGTGGCTGCGGGTGGGCGTCACGGCGACCGTGGCTGTCGCGTTCTTCGCCGTGCAGCCGCTGCCGGCCGGCGCCGACCCGACCTTCAAGGCGTACACCCTCGACGACGTGGCCAACCCCAGGTACTTCTTCGTCTGCCGGGGGGCTGCCGAGTGCGCCGCGTACGGCACCGACGCGCCTGTCACCTTCGGCACCCGTGCGGAGAAGACCAAGGTCCGGGTCAACGGCGTGGTCTCACCGCAGGTGACCCGCCTGGAGTACTACTCCGCCCCGGGCGGGGCGCCCCGGACCATTCCACTGCTCGCCGCCTACCCGGGGACGCGGACCTTCTCGTTCCGCTCGGCGACGATGGCCCAGGGGCGGCTCGTGGCGTACGCCTCGGACGGCCAGCCGATCGCCAGCTACGACGACGAACTCGCCGCCGCCCTCCGTACGGCCACCAGGTAGGCGGTCGCCGGAGGGCGCGGCGGTGGATCAGCGGGTGGCGGCGGCCAGGGCGGCGCGCAGCTTCTCGGCGTCGCCCGGTGCCGGGTGCTCCCAGTCGGTGGGGCTGGCGGCGTAGAGGAGGCCGTACGCCGGGGTGTCGGGCTGGTAGCGCCATCCCTCGGCGAGCGGGCCGACGTCGACCGCGTCGTAGCCGATCCGGTCCAGGAAGGCTGTCACCTCGGCCTTCGCGGCGGCGTCGTCACCGGCGATGGCGAGGGCGCTGCGGTCGGCGGCGCCGGACGGCCGGGCAAGCGTGGCCAGGCCCTTGAAGTAGATGTTGTTGAAGACCTTCACCACCCGCGAGTCGGGCAGGTGCCGCTGGAGCAGTTCACTGCTGGTGGTCTCGCCGGAGTCCAGCTCGGGGAGGTTCCCGTCGCGCTGCGGGTAGTAGTTGTTGGTGTCGATGACGACCTTGCCGGCCAGTGGCTCGACGGGCACCGCGCGGTACGCCTTCAGTGGCACGCTGACCACCACGAGGTCACCGACCCGGGCGGCGTCCTGGGCGGTGCCGGCACTGGCCTGCTTGCCCAGCTCGTCGACGAGGCCCTGGAGGGTTTCCGGCCCCCGCGAGTTGCTCAGCACCACGTCGTAGCCGGCGTCCACCGCCAGCCGGGCCACGGTGCCGCCGATGTTGCCGCTGCCGATCAATCCCACTGTTGTCATGCTCGTTCCCAACTCCGTCCACCCGCGACGCATTCCCGACCGGGCTGGTGGGTTATCCGGTTGCCGCACCGCCGTCCGGCTGCGCACACTGCCGGGCATGCGCTGTCTCGTCGAGGATCTCGCGGCCTTCGCCGGTACGGCGGGCGCCTGGTTGCGCCGCGAGCCCGTCCTGCACAACGTACTGCTCACGCTCGTCGCCGACCGGCTCTCCGGGGACGTGCCACTCTCCGGTGACGAGCGGTTCGTGCGGGTGGTCGACGGCGGGGTGACTGTGGGCGCGGCGGTGTGGACGCCGCCGCGCGGGCCGCTGCTCGGCGCGGTGCCGGTGGCCGCCGCGCGGGCGCTCGCCGAGCACTTCGTGCGGGCGGCGCCGCCACTGGTCGAGGTGCATGGCCCGGTCCCGGCCGTGGTGGAGTTCGCCAGGTGGTACGCCGATCGCGCCGGCCTGCTGGCCGTACCCGGAACCGCGCAGCGGATCTTCCACCTGGACGCGGTCCGGCCGCCGGCCGGCGTACCCGGACACGCCCGGCCGGCGACCGTCGCGGACCGCGAGCTGCTGGTGGCCTGGGCCGAGGCGTTCGGTGCGGAGACCACGCCCGGCCAGCGGCGCGTCGACCTGCCGCGACAGGTGGACGCCCGGCTGCCGCACGGGGACCTGCTCTGGCTCTGGGAGGTCGCGGGCACACCTGTCGCGATGGCGTGGCTGAGCCGACAGGTTGCAGGCGTGGTGAGGGTCAGCGGCGTCTACACACCACCGGAGCGGCGGGGGCGCGGCTTCGCCAGCGGCTGCGTCGCCCACGTCAGCCGGTACGCCCTGAGCGCCGGCGCGACGACCTGCACCCTCCACACCGACCTGGCCAACCCGACGAGCAACCACATCTACCAGGCTCTCGGCTACCTCCCCGTGGCCGACGCGGCCCAGTGGCGCTTCCACACCACAGCGCGGTGACCAAGAGGTCCGCGTCACCGCGCGGGGCCCGAACCTCTTGGTCGCCGGCGCTCAGGCGGGGAGGACCTTCTCGATGGCGGCGCGCAGGTCGTCGGAGTCGGGGGTGACCGTGGGGGCGAAGCGGGCGGCGACCGTCCCGTCCGGGGCCACCAGGAACTTCTCGAAGTTCCACCGCACGTCCCCGGTGTGCCCGTCGACATCAGGGGTGTCGACCAGCGCGCTGTAGAGCGGGTGCCGCTCGGGGCCGTTGACGTCGACCTTCTCGGTCAGCGGGAAGGTCACGCCGTAGTTGACCTGGCAGAAGTCGCTGATCTCGGCGGCGCTGCCCGGCTCCTGACCGGCGAACTGGTTGCACGGCACGCCGAGCACCACGAGACCGCGCGCGGCGTACGTGTCGGCGAGCGCCTGGAGGCCCGCGTACTGGGGGGTGAGGCCGCAGCGGGAGGCGACGTTGACGACCAGGAGCGCCTTGCCGCGGTAGCGGTCCAGGTCCGCGGGGCCGCCGTTGAGGGCGTCGATCGGGATGTCGAAGACGGTCATGGTTCGAGGCTACGCGTCGGGCGGCGGGGGCCCGGGACGGGACGCGGGGGAGGACTCCACGCATCAGGGAAATCGACACATGCGCATCTTGACGAAGTGATGACGCTGTGAGTACCGTCTCACCAATCTCTTTTGGAAAGTTTCCTAACAGTTCGGGAGACGCCTCATGAAAAGATCGCTCCGCCGGGCCCTCTGGGCCGGTGCCGTGGTCGCCGTGACCGTCGCAGCGGTGCCGATGACCACCGCGTTCGGCGCCGGCACGGTCACCACCACGTTCACCAAGGCGCAGGACTGGGGGACCGGTCACGAGACGAAGGTGACCATCACCAACGGCTCCGGCGCCACCGTCAGCACCTGGCGCATCGAATTCGACCTGCCGTCGGGGACCACCATCAGCAGCGCCTGGGACGCCGACGTCACGAGCAGCGGAAACCACTACGTCGCGGTCAAGAAGAGCTGGGCCGGCGGCCTGGCCCCCGGCGCCTCGTTCAGTTGGGGCTACAACGGCACCGGCGCGTACAAGACGCCGCTGAACTGCACGGTGAACGGCGCCGCGTGCGGCGGCGGGACCACCCCGCCGACCACGACGCCGCCGACCACCACCCCGCCCACCACGACGCCACCCACCACCCCGCCGCCCACGACGCCACCGCCGACCACCCCACCGCCGAACACGGGTGGCAAGAAGGTCGTCGGCTACTTCGCCGAGTGGGGCGTCTACGCCCGCAACTACCACGTCAAGAACATCCAGACCAGCGGCTCGGCCGCCAAGCTGACCCACATCCTGTACGCCTTCGGCAACACCACAGGTGGCCGCTGCTCGATCGGTGACAGCTACGCCGACTACGAGAAGGCGTACACGGCGGCGGACAGCGTCGACGGTGTCGCCGACACGTGGGACCAGCCGCTGCGGGGCAGCTTCAACCAGCTGCGCAAGCTCAAGCAGATGAACCCGCACCTGAAGGTGATCTGGTCGTTCGGTGGCTGGACCTGGTCCGGCGGCTTCACCCAGGCCGCGCAGAACCCGGCCGCCTTCGCCGAGAGCTGCTACAACCTGGTCGAGGACCCGCGCTGGGCGGACGTCTTCGACGGCATCGACGTCGACTGGGAGTACCCGAACGCGTGCGGCCTGAGCTGTGACGCCAGCGGCCCGAACGCCTTCAAGAACGTGATCGGCGCGCTGCGGTCGAAGTTCGGCTCGAACGCCCTGGTCACCGCCGCCATCACGGCGGACGGCAGCAACGGCGGCAAGATCGACGCGACCGACTACGCAGGCGCCATCGGCAACCTCAACTGGCTCATGCCGATGACGTACGACTACTTCGGCGCGTTCAACGCCCAGGGCCCCACCGCCCCGCACTCCCCGCTGACCTCGTACACCGGCATCCCGCAGCAGGGCTTCAACTCCGACGCGGCGATCCAGAAGCTCAAGAGCAAGGGCATCCCGGCCAACAAGCTGCTGCTCGGCATCGGCTTCTACGGACGGGGCTGGACCGGTGTCACCCAGGCGGCACCTGGCGGCAGCGCCACCGGCGCGGCACCCGGCACGTACGAGGCGGGCATCGAGGACTACAAGGTCCTCAAGAACACCTGCCCGACCACCGGCACGATCGCCGGCACCGCGTACGCCAAGTGCGGCAGCAACTGGTGGAGCTACGACACCCCGTCGACCATCAACGGCAAGATGACGTACGCGAACAACCAGGGCCTCGGTGGCGCGTTCTTCTGGGAACTCTCCGGTGACACCAGCAACGGGGAGCTCATCGGCGCCATCAAGGGCGGTCTCGGCTGAGCCGAGGGCGACGCAGTACCCACACGGCGGGGAGGGGCCGCACCGTCCCTCCCCGCCCGTGACGCACCGGCCCGGTCGACGCCCCGCGTCGGCCGGGCCGACGGCGTTGGGCGGGACTGCCGGGATGTGGCAGACTCGCGGCTCGGCACGTCTCGATGGCACGGTCGACGGAGGTGGTCATGCGCCCGACCCACCGCAGGCTGGCGGCGACCGCCGCCGGGCTTGTGCTGCTACCGGTCTCCCTGGTCGGCTGCGGCATCGGCGGCGGTGACGAGCAGGAGGCGGCCAAGCCCGAGCGGGCACCCGCCGAGGAGGCCGCCACCCGCTCCCGTGAACGGGTGCAGGCGTACCTCGACGCGATGACCGCCAAGGACGTCGCTGCCGGCCGCAGCCAGCTCTGCGCGCTGTTCCAGGAGGGTTTCGACCTGAGCGCCACCGGCCCGAACGGCGACTTCGCCGACCACTTCGAGGTGCCCGGGGCGACGATCGACGCCGTCGAACCAGGCCCGCGCGGGCAGGAGGTCAGCGTCTCGGTCTCGGTGGCCGCCGGCAAGCGCACGATCACCCGGCCGTTGGTGTTCACAGTCACCCGCGACGGCGGTGACTGGTGCATCGCCGGCGAGGCACCCGGCGACGCCTCCGCACCCGCTGGCGCCCCGCCGCCGGCTGGCGCCCCGGCACCCGGTGACGGGGCACCGGGCGGCGCACCGTCGCCGCCCGCGTCCTGACCCACCGGATCGATCTCCCACCTGCCGGAACCATCCCCCTCGCCGACCAGGCACGCCGACCGTCGCCGTACGCTTTCTCTCATGCGCCATGAGTGGCATCAGCTGAGCCATCCCGCGGTGGGTAGCCCGGGCCTGCAGACCAGCCGACCGACAGTCGACTCCGCCGAGGACGCCGCCCTCGGCCTGGACCGATGGCGGGAGCTGCCCCGCGAGCAGACCCCGCCGTGGTCCGATCCGGCGACCGTCGCCGAGGTGTGCAAGGTGCTCGACACCGTGCCGTCGGTCGTCGCGCCCTACGAGGTGGACCAGCTGCGGCAGAAGCTGGCCCTGGTCTGCGAGGGCAAGGCGTTCCTGCTCCAGGGCGGTGACTGCGCCGAGACGTTCGTCGACAACACCGAGAGCCACCTGCTGGCCAACGCCCGCACCCTGCTCCAGATGGCGATCGTGCTCACCTACGGCGCGTCGCTGCCGGTGGTCAAGGTCGCCCGGGTGGCCGGCCAGTACACCAAGCCCCGTTCGCTGCCCACCGACGCGCGCGGCCTGCCCGCCTACCGCGGCGACATGATCAATTCGCTGGAGGCCGACCCGGCCGCCCGGGTCGCCGACCCGCAGCGCATGATCCGGGCGTACGCCAACTCGGCGGCGGCCATGAACATGCTCCGGGCTTACCTCGCCGGAGGGCTCGCCGACCTGCACGCCGTGCACGACTGGAACAAGGGGTTCGTGAAGAACTCCCCGGCGGGGGAGCGCTACGAGGCGATCGCCCGGGAGATCGACCGCGCGTTGGCCTTCATCCGGGCCTGCGGGATGACCGACGACGAGGCGTTGCGGACCGTCACGCTCTACTGCTCCCACGAGGCCCTCGCCCTGGAGTACGACCGGGCGCTGACCCGGGTCTCCGACCGCCGGGCGTACGGGCTCTCCGGGCACTTCCTCTGGGTCGGCGAGCGCACCCGGCAGATCACCGGCGCGCACATCGACTTCATCTCCCGCATCGCCAACCCGATAGGCGTGAAGCTCGGCCCCACCACGTCCCCGGACGAGGCGATCGAGCTGTGCGAGAAGCTCAACCCGGACAACGTCCCCGGCCGGCTCACCCTGATCAGCCGGATGGGCAACCACCGCGTACGCGACGCCCTGCCGCCGATCGTGGCCAAGGTCACCGCCGCCGGCGCGAAGGTCGTCTGGCAGTGCGACCCGATGCACGGCAACACCCACGAGTCGTCGAACGGGTACAAGACCCGGCACTTCGACCGGATCGTCGACGAGGTGCTTGGCTACTTCGAGGTGCACCGGGGCCTGGACACCCACCCCGGTGGCCTGCACGTCGAGTTGACCGGCGAGGACGTCACCGAGTGCCTCGGTGGCGCCCAGGGCATCGAGGACCTCGACCTGCCCGACCGGTACGAAACCGCCTGCGACCCGCGACTGAACACCCAGCAGTCGCTGGAGCTGGCCTTCCTGGTAGCGGAGATGTTGCGTGGCTGATCTTGTTGACCTGCGGTCCGACACGGTGACCCGGCCCACCGCCGGGATGCGGGAGGCGATGGCCACCGCCGAGGTCGGCGACGACGTCTACGGCGAGGACCCGACAGTCAACGCCCTCGAAGCCGAGGTCGCCGCGCTGTTCGGCCACGAGGCGGCGTTGTTCGCCCCGAGCGGGTCGATGGCCAACCAGATCGCCCTGCAACTGCTGGTGCCGCCCGGTGACGAGCTGCTCTGCGACGCCGACGCGCACGTGGTGACGTACGAGATCGGCGCCGCAGCCGCGTACGGCGGGATCTCCTCGCGGACCTGGCCGGCGGTCGGCGCGGACATCGACCCGGAGACGGTCGCCCGGATGATCCGTCCGGACGGCTACTTCGCCGTCCCCACCCGGGCCATCGCCGTCGAGCAGACCCACAACCGGGGTGGCGGTGGGGTGATCCCCCTCGCCACGCTGCGGGACCTGCGCGCCGTCGCCGACGAAACGCGGGTCGCGCTGCACTGCGACGGCGCCCGGATCTGGCACGCGCACGTCGCGGACGGGGTTCCCCTGATCGAGTACGGCCAGCTCTTCGACACCGTGTCGGTCTGCCTGTCCAAGGGGCTCGGCGCGCCCGTCGGGTCGCTCGTGGTCGGCAGCGCCGAGAAGATCGGCCGGGCCCGGACGATCCGCAAGCGGATGGGCGGCGGTATGCGTCAGGCAGGTGTTCTCGCCGCCGCCGGCAGGTACGCGCTCGCGCACCACATCGACCGGCTGGCCGACGACCACGCCCGGGCGGCCCGGCTCGCCGAGGTGATCGCGCCGTTCGGGGTGCTCGCCACCCCGGCCCGCACCAACCTCGTCGCACTGGATCTGACGAAGCACGCACTTGACGCGCGTGCCCTGGCCGCCGCCGCGCGGGCCGAGGGCATCCTGATCTCGGTGCTCGGCCCCCGTACCGCACGCCTGGTCACCCACCTGGGCGTCGACGACGCGGACATCGACCGCGCGGTCGAAGCCCTACCGCGGATCCTGTCCGCCTGACCGGAACCTGGTGATCAAGAGGTTCGCGTCGGACTCCGGCTTCCGGATGACGCGAACCTCTTGATCAGCCCGGCGGTGACGGGCGCAGGCGGATCAGCGTTTCGATGTCGGCGGCGTGGCCCTCGTGCTTGTCGCCGCTGGGGGTCTCCACGACGATCGGGACGCCCGCGGTGGCCGGGTGGGCCATCAGCTCGGCGAAGGCCGGCTCGCCGATGGTGCCCTTGCCGATGTTCTCGTGCCGGTCCCGGGTGGAGCCGCACAGGTCCTTCGAGTCGTTGGCGTGCACCAGCCGCAGCCGGTCCGCGCCCACTGTCGCCACAAGCGTGTCCAGGGTGGCCGTCATG
This sequence comes from Micromonospora sp. NPDC047521, assembly GCF_055587305.1. Classification (NCBI taxonomy): domain Bacteria; kingdom Bacillati; phylum Actinomycetota; class Actinomycetes; order Micromonosporales; family Micromonosporaceae; genus Micromonospora; species Micromonospora sp. NPDC047521. The sequence continues at coordinate 461,650 of NZ_JBVJGN010000003.1, forward strand.
CCGCCCTCGGCAGCCAGGTCGTGCCCGGCCGCCCATGCGTGGCAGGTGTCGAAGCAGACCCCGAGCATGGGGTGCCGGTCCACCGCGTCCAGGTACGGTCCGAGTTGCTCCACCCGGGAGGCGAGCGACCGACCGCCGCCCGCGCTCGGCTCGACAAGCAGCATCGGCCCACCGGTCTCGGCGGCCCAATCGAGCAGCGGCAGCAGCTCCCGGCGGACCTGCCGCATCGCCTCCTCGGCGTGCCCCTCGTCCACCGAACTGCCCGCGTGGAACACCACCGCCCGGGCGCCGATCGCCACGCCCCGGCGCAGCGCGTGCGCCAGCGTCTGCGCCGACTTCTCCACAGTGGCCGGGGTGGGTGAGCCCAGGTTGACAAGCAGCGACGCGTGGATGTACGCGGGGATGCCCCGCTCGACGCAGCCCTGCCGGAACAGCGCGTCCTGTGCCGGGTCACCGGCGGGCAGCGCCCAGCCCCGCGAGTTGGAGACGTAGACCTGCACCACCTGCGCGCCCGTCACGTCGGCGTACGGCAGGGCTGCCTTCGCCAGCCCGCCGGAGGTGGAGGTGTGCGCGCCCACCGGACGCGAGTGGACCGTCGGCATCAGAAGCACGTGATGACGACAGGGGTGCCCGGTGGCACCTGCGAATTCTCACCGGGGGCCTGGATCCGGACCACCGCGTTCGGGTTGAGCGCGATGGTCACCGGGTAGCCCTGGCTCTCCAGCACCTGCTTGGCCTGCTGGCAGGGCAGGTCGATCACCCGGGGCACGACCGCCAGCGGTGGACCCTTGCTGACCTCCAGCTTGACCTGGGTGCCCTTCTCCACGCCGGCGCCGTCGGCCGGGCTCTGCCCCAGGATCTCGTCCTTGGGCTTGTCGGAGTCCTTGTACGTCTCCACCGCCACCAGGCCGAGCCCGGTCAGGGCGGTGCGGGCCTCGGTGAGGCTCTTGCCGACCAGGTTCGGCACCGACACCGGGGCGCGACCCTTGCTCAGGATGAGCGTGATCTTCGTGCCCGGCTTGACCTCGGCGCCCACCTTCGGGTTGCTGTCCAGGACGACGCCGGCCGGGAGTGTGTCGTCGTAGCGGGTGGCGCCCTTGGCCACCACCAGCTTCGCGTTGACCAGATCGGCCTCGGCCAGCTCGTACTCCTTGCCGATCACGTCGGGCACGGGGAAGCGCTCCGGGCCCAGCGAGAGGGTCAGGGTGATCGTGCCACCTTTGACGATCTTGGCGGAGGATCCCGGGCTCTGCCCCAGCACGCTGTCCTTCGGGACCTTCTCGTCGAAACGCGGCTCGCCGTACGCCAGGGTGAGCCCGGCCCGGTCGGCCTGCGCCTGCGCCTCGGCCTTGGTCAGGCTGACCAGCTGCGGGGCGGACGTGTACCGCCCGACGCCGAACCACCAACCACCAAGTGCGACCACCAGGCCCAACGCCACCACCACTGCCGCGACGGCCCGCCGGCCACGCGGGTCGCCCATCACGCTGGTCCGCAGCTCGGCCAGCCGGGCCCACAGCCCCTCCGCCGGCTCCGGCGCGGCCCGCCTCCGGCCCGGCCCCTGACCGCCCTCCGGCAGCCTGGCCCAGGCCGGGCGCTCGGCCGGCCGGACCGTGGCGACCATCATTGTCGGCTGGGAGACCGGCGGCTCGTCGGTGACCCGGCTCAACACAGTGGTGCGGCTGTTGGCGTCACCCAGGTTGTCCCGCGCCACCTGCACGTCGGCCAGCAGCGCGCCGGCGTCGGCCGGCCGGGCGGCCGGGTCGCGTCGGGTGGCCCGCCGCACCAGGTCGTCGAGGACCGACGGCAGGCCCGGCACCAGCGTCGAGGGCGCCGGCACGTCACGGTCGACGTGCTGCCAGGCCACATCCACCGGGCGGTCGCCGTCGTAGGGCACCCGACCGGTGAGCATCTCGAACAGCACGATCCCGGCCGAGTAGACGTCGGTGCGCGGATCGGCGCGGCCCTCGGTGACCAGCTCCGGGGCGACGTACGCCACGGTGGCCATCAGCTGGTTGCCCTGCTCGTCGTCGGCGCTCGCCTCGACGGCCCGGGCCAACCCGAAGTCGGCAACCTTGACGACGCTGTCGACCAGATTGGCGACGCCGCCGGTGGGCGCCTCGGCGACCAGCACGTTCTCCGGCTTGACGTCGCGGTGCACCAGGCCGGCCCGATGCGCGGCGGCGATCGCGGCGAGCATCTGCTCGGCGATCGCCAACGCCTCGTCCGGGTTGAGGCGGCGTCGCTCGGCCAGCACGTCGCGCAGCGTACGACCGCGCACGTACTCCATCACCAGGTACGGCAGGCCGGCGTGGGTGCCCTGGTCGTAGACCGCCACCACGTTCGGGTGGGTCAGCCGGGCGATGGTCTTCGCCTCGTCGGTGAACCGGGCCACGAAGTTGGCGATCCGGGCCCGAGCCTCGGGCGCCTGGGTCGGATGAATGATCTTGACTGCGACGGTGCGCTCGAGGCGTTCGTCGGTGGCGGTGTACACGGTCGCCATGCCGCCACGGGCCACGCGACCGCGAATGCGGTAGCGCCCGTCGATAAGCGAGCCCAGCAACGTGTCGGCGACCTGTGTGTCCATCGGCAGGGAGTCTATGTGTCCAGGGGGTGAAGGTTGAACAGGATGCTACAGCCGGCGGCCGACACGGTCCGTCCCGCCGCACTCGCGGGCCCTCGTCCGCTGGTCAGCGGCGTACGCGGGACGAAGGTCCACCAGGTCGTCCGGGGTGCCGGTGGCTCGACGCGGCGGCGGCGTGACAGGGTGTCCGGGTGACCGAACCCGTACCCGACCAGGCCGTGCCCGGCCCCGAGCTCGCCGGACCCGCCGACCCGGCCGGCTGGCTCACCCTGCCCGACGTCGCCGAGCGCCTCGACGTGTCGATCAGCAAGGTGCACCAGATGATCCGCGACCGGGAGCTGTTGGCGGTCCGCCGCGACGGCGTCCGCCGGATCCCGGCCGACCTGGTGGCCAACGAGACCGTACTCAAGCACCTGCCCGGCGTGCTCAACCTGCTCTCCGACAACGGCTACGACGACGAGGCCGCGCTGCGCTGGCTCTACGAGCCCGACGACACGCTCCCCGGCAACACCCCGGCGGCGGCCCTGTCCGGGGACCAGGCGCGCGAGGTCAAGCGCCGAGCCCAGGCCCTCGGCTTCTAACCCCCACCACCCGCCCCCACCCGCGCCCCGGGGCCTCCGGCCCCCGCGCTCTCCGTTGATCATGAAGTTGGCGGCGCGCCCACGCCGAGGCGAGTGCCGCTAACTTCATGGTCAACCCAGCGAGCGGGGGGTGAGGGCTGGGTCAGTCGGCTCGGCGGGTCGCCGCTATCGCCAGGTCCACCAGGGCCTGGCGGGCCTCGGTGTCGAGGTCCACGGCGCTCAGGGCCGCCAGCGCGGTGTCGGTCAGCGTGACGATCCGCTGCTCGGTACGGGCCAGAGCGCCACTCGCGGTGATCAGCTCGCGCAGCCGGGCCACCCCCCGCTCGTCCAGCTCGGGGTCGCCGAGCCGGCTGAGCAGCAGCTCCCGCCCGGCGTCGTCGGTGGTCTCCACGGCCGCCGCCACCAGATAGGTGCGCTTGCCCTCGCGCAGGTCGTCACCGGCCGGCTTGCCGGTCAGGGCCGGGTCACCGAAGACCCCCAGCACGTCGTCGCGGAGCTGGAACGCCTCGCCCAGCGGCAGCCCGTACGCCGAGTAGGCGGCGCACACCTCCGGCGGCGCGTCGGCCAGCGCGGCACCCAGCAGCAACGGCCGCTCGACCGTGTACTTCGCCGACTTGTACCTGGCGACCTTGCTGGCCCGCTCCACCGACGTGTCCCCGGTGGCCTGGGTCAACACGTCGAGGTACTGCCCGACGGTGACCTCCGTGCGCATCTCGTCGAAGACCGGCCGGGCCCGGGCCGCCGCCCGCAGGTCCAGCCCGGCGGAGTGCAGCAGCTCGTCGGACCAGACCAGGCACAGGTCGCCGAGCAGGATCGCGGCGGCGTCGCCGAACCCGTCCGGGTCACCACCCCAGCCGGCCGTCCGGTGCTGCTCGGCGAACCGACGATGCACCGCCGGATCACCGCGGCGGGTGTCGGAGCGGTCCATCAGGTCGTCGTGGATCAGGGCGCTGGCCTGCACGAACTCCAGCGAGGCGAGGGCGGTGAGCACCTGGTCGCCGTCCACCCCGCCGGCGCCCCGGAAACCCCAGTAGGCGAAGGCCGGACGCAGCCGCTTGCCTCCGCCGAGCACGAACGCCTCGATCGCCTCCGCCACCTCGACCAGGGCGTCGTCCACCTGGATCAGCCGGGTCCGCTGGCCGGCCAGGAACTCGGTGAGCGCCTTGTCGACACGCTGTCGCAGGCCAGCGCGGTCGACGGGAGAAACGGGAGCAGCGTGGGTCACGCCACGACGCTAGCCGGTCGCCGACGTTCGCGCTCCACCGCCACGCGTACTCCCGCCAGGGCGGCCGGGGCCCGTCCGCCCGGCCGGCCCGGCAGCCCGCCGCCCCGGACCACCGGCGCCCGACGGGGTGGCCCGCCGGGTGGCGGCCGCGGCCGCGGCGAGCACCACCAGGGGTACGTCGAGCACGACGGCCAGCCAGCCGAGCCAGAAGCCGCCGGGCACCCGCCGCTGTCTCTCCCACCTCGACACCTCGTGCCGGCTCAACGTCGGCACCCCAGCGGCGGCGCACAACTCGGCGGCGGTGCGCCGCTGGCTCCAGCCCAGAGCCAGCCGACGGCGGGCCAGCAGCGGCCCGAGCTGCGCGGGGCGCGGTGGTGGGTGCGGGGTCATCGGTCCTCCCGGCGGTGCGTCGGCGCGGTGACGACCACCCGCCCGACCGGACGGAACCGGACCGCCACCACGCGGCTGCCGACCCCCCCGCGCGAGCCCGGTCGGCCCCCGTCGACCCGTACGCGCCACCCATTCCTACCCCGGGGGTACGACTCCTTCGCGCCCGCCGGACCGGCCCGCGCGGCGGTGCCACGCCCCCGCTGTGGGAAGCGCCTGGGTCGCGGTGGCGTCGCCCGCTAGAGTCGGTTCGTGGCGCTCGGTCTTCCCTCGGTACTCCCCAATCCCCAACCGGCGATCGGGGAGCTCATCCGTGACCGCCAGCCGACCTTCTCGTTCGAGTTCTTCCCGCCCAAGACCGAGGCGGGGGAGCGGCTGCTGTGGCAGGCCATCCGCGAGCTGGAGTCGCTGCGCCCGTCGTTCGTGTCGATCACCTACGGAGCAGGCGGCTCGACCCGGGACACCACCGTGGCCGTCACCGAACGGATCGCCACCGACACCACCCTGCTGCCGATGGCCCACCTCACCGCCGTCAACCACTCCGTCGCCGAGCTGCGGCACGTCATCGGCCGGCTCGCCGGGGTGGGGGTACGCAACGTGCTGGCGGTGCGCGGCGACCCCCCGGGCAACCCGGGCGGTGAGTGGGTCCGCCATCCCGAGGGCGTGGACTACGCCGAGGACCTGGTCCGCCTGGTCCGCGACTCCGGCGACTTCAGCGTGGGCGTCGCGGCCTTCCCGTACAAGCACCCCCGCTCGCCCGACGTGGCAAGCGACACCGCGCACTTCGTCCGTAAGTGCCGGGCCGGCGCCGAGTTCGCGATCACGCAGATGTTCTTCGACGCCGACGACTACCTGCGCCTGCGCGACCGGGTGGCCGCCGCCGGCTGTGCCACGCCGATCCTGGCCGGGGTGATGCCGGTGACCCAGATCGGCACCATCGAGCGGTCCGTGCAGCTGTCCGGGGCACCCTTCCCGCAGGCGCTGGCGGCCCGCTTCGAGCGCGTCGCCGACGACCCGGAGGCGGTCCGTCAGCTCGGCATCGAGCAGGCCAGCGAGATGAGCCGCCGACTGCTGGACGAGGGCGTACCGGGGATCCACTTCATCACCCTGAACCGGTCCACCGCCACGCGCGAGGTCTGGCAGAACCTGAAGGTCGGCGCGCGGGTGTGAACTGTGGTCCCGCGACACCTCATGCCCGGCACGGCGGTTGATCCCCAGGTGGGCACACAGCTGAACTGGGATCAGTACGCCACGGCGTGGGCGCGGCTGCACGGCGGGTTCGACCCCCGTGCCGCCGCGCCTGTGGTACGCGCGTGGCTGCGGTTCGCGTACCACGTCGGGTACGTGCTGGGCCGGCTGCGGGTGGGCCCCACCGCGGTCACCGTGGCCGGGGTGCTGCTCTGCTTCTGCGTACCGCTGCTGGCGACCCGGCCGGCCGACGGGCCGTTCCTCGGCGCGTTGTTCGTCCTGCTCGCCGCCGTGGCCGACAGCGTGGACGGTGCGGTGGCCGTCGCCACCGGCCGCACCACACGCCTCGGCTACGTCTACGACTCGCTCGCCGACCGGCTCGGTGAGGTGGCGTGGCTGTTGGCGTTCTGGCTGGTCGGCGCCCCGGGCGCGCTGGTCGTGGCGGGCGGCGCGCTGTCCTGGCTGCACGAGTACGTGCGGGCCCGCGCGGTCTCGGCCGGCATGCGCGAGATCGGTGCGGTGACAGTGGGCGAGCGCCCCACCCGGGTGTCGGTGGCGCTTGTCGGGTTGCTGGTCGCCGGGCTGGCCGGGCTCATCGAGCCGGACCTGGCCGCCGGCACCATCACCATGGCGACCGCGGTGTGGGTGCTGCTGGCCGGCTTCGGCCTGGGGCAGCTGCTGTCCACCGTCCGCCGCGCGCTGCTCGACGCCGGCTGAGCGGCCGGCCCTACCAGGCGGGGCCGATCTCGTCGGCGACGATCTGCGCGGAGAGGGTCACCATCGGCAGCCCGCCGCCGGGGTGGCTGGAGCCGCCCACCAGCCACAGCCCGTGCGCCGGGCCCCGGTTGGCCGGGCGGAGCAGCCCGCCGGCGGTGCCGTAGATCGAGCCGCCCGGGGCGCCGGTCGCCGCGTCCAGGTCGGCCGGCGTACGGACCTCGCGGAACAGCAACCGGTCCCGGACGTCGACGCCGCGCTCGGCCAGCACCTCCAGGATCCGGTCGGCGTACGCGTCGGCAAGCCCGGGGCGGCGCCAGTCGACCGCGCCCGCGGCGGTGCCCTGCCGTGCGGCGTTCACCAGCACGAACCACGCCTCGTGCCCGGCCGGACGGGCCGTCGGGTCGTCGGCCACTGTGACGAACACCGTCGGGTCGACGGCCGGTCGGGCCCGTACGCCCCGCCCCGGGGCGCCGAAGACGGCGTCGAACTCGGCGTCGTAGTCGTGTGGGAAGAAGACGTTGTGGTGGGCCAGCCCGGTGCTGCCGGAGACGCCGAGCAGCAGCACGAAGCCGGCGAGGCTGCGGTCGGTCAGCGCGGCCAGCCGGCGCGGATGCGGCAGCAGGTCGCGGTAGACGGTGATCGCGTCCACATTGGCCACCACCACGTCGGCGGGCACCGGCGCGGTGACGCCGGCGAGGCGTACCCCGTGCACCCGGCCGCCTGTCGCGTCGATCCCTGTCACCCGGATGCCGGTCCGCACGACCACGCCGAGGTCCAGGCAGCGGGTCAGCAGCGCGTCGGCGAGGGTGCCCAGCCCACCCCGCAGGTACCAGCCGCCGAAGGCCAGCTCCGCGTAGGGGACGGCGACCAGCGCCGCCGGCGCCCGACGCGGGTCGGCGCCGGTGTAGGTGGCGTACCGGTCCAGCAGCATCCGCAGCCGGGGGTCGGACAGGTGCCGGCGGCCCAGCCCGCGCAGGGTGCGGCCCGGGGCGATGGCGGCCAGGTCACCGATCCGCCAGGCCAGCGACGCGAGGTCCCGGGGCGAGTCGACGGTACGGCGCAGGATGTCCCGCTCGGAGGCGTTCCACACCCGCGCGGCCCGGCGCCACAGCCGCTGCCAGTCGGCGGCTGCCCGGTCACCGAAGGCGGCCCCGATCCGGGCGGCGAACTCCACCGGGTCGGCGCACGAGTCGAGCGCCGGGCCGCCGCCGGGGAAGACGTGCCTGACGATCGGGTCCAGCGGGACCAGGTCCAGGTACTCGTCGAGCTTCGCCCCGGTCGCCTCGAACAGGTCGTGGAAGACCTCGGGCAGGGTGAGCAGGCTCGGCCCGGTGTCGAAGTGGAACGACCCGGCCGGGGTGTCGTGCGCGTACCTGCCGAGTTTGCCCCCGACCGTGTCGGCGGCCTCGAAGACCGTCACCTGGTGCCCGGTGGCGGCCAGCCGGGCGGCGGTGGCGAGGCCACCCACCCCGGCGCCGACGACCACGATCCGCGCCATGCCGCGCCCTCCTAGCTGACCGGGCGGCCCCGCCAGGTCAGGCGGCGCCGCTTCCGCAGATGGTACGACCGCAGGGTCAACCAACCGAGGACCACGACCGACACGGGGTGTGCGAGCGCGTCGGGCCACCACCGGCCCCCGGTCGCCCGCGCGGTCAGCACCCGCCCGACCACCCCGAGCAGGTATGCGATGAGCGCAACCATTGACACCCGGGGAGCTGTCGAGGCGAACCCCACCGCGACGAGCGGCGGGGCGGTGTAGAGCAGCAGCAGCGCCGCGACCACTGCCGCCGCCGCGCCCGGGTGCCCGAACGACGCCCACAGCGACTTCGAGTACCCGTCGCGCAGCTGCGGCCAGTCGTCGTACATCCGGCAGGTGGCCAGCCGGGAGCCGTCGGCCAGGGCGATCCGCCCGCCGGCCCGCTTGACCGCCCGGGCCAGCTCGACGTCCTCCAGGATCTTGTCGGCGACCGCGGCGTGCCCGCCGGCGGCGGTGTAGCCGGCCCGGTCCACCACCAGGAACTGCCCGCCCGCCGCGGCCAGCGACGGCCGCGGCGAGCGCTCCATCGCGCGCAGCGGCAGGAACGTCAGCCAGAGCCACTGCAACAGCGGCTGGACCAGCCGGTCGGCCGCCGTCGCCACCACGATCCGGGGGTACGGCGACAGCAGGGTCGCGCGGGCGGCGCGCAGCTCGGTGACGGCGGCCGCCACGGCGTGCGGGGCGAGCACCACGTCGGCGTCGACGAAGACCAGCGCGGTGGCGTCCGGGTCGGCCCGGGTGGCCAGCTGCCAGCAGGCGTGTGGTTTGCCCAGCCAGCCCGGCGGCGGGGCGACCCCGCTGAGCAGCGTCACCCGGGGGTCGTCGCCGACCACCTCGCGGACCACGTCGGCGGTGCCGTCGGTGGACCCGTCGTCGAGGACCAGTACGCGCAGCCCGGGTACGCCGCGCTGGGCGAGCAGGGCACGCAGGCAGGGGGTGACCCGGGCGGCCTCGTCGCGAAGCGGCAGCAGCACGGCCACCGGCTCGTCGACCTCGTCCGGCCGGTCGGTGGGCCGGCGCAGCCAGCGGGCGGCGTTGAGCCAGGTGTGCCCGGTCAACGCGGCGACGGCGAGCAGCAGGGCGAGCAGGGCGGTCATCGGGTGGCGTCGACGCCGGTACGGCGCGGCTCGTGTGCCTCCCGGTCCGCGTCGCGGCTCCGGCGGTCGCGCAGCAGGGTGACCACCAGCGGCACGGCGGTCACCGACATGCCGGCGGCGCCCCACAGCGCCGAGGCGGGCAGGTCGAGGAAGACCGCGTGGGCCAGGATGCTGGAGAAGTACGTCCACAGGTACAGCGCGACCATCGGGTGGTCCCGCCGGTCGGTGTGCTCCACGGCCGGGCCGGCCAGCGGGCGCAGCGCGCTCATCATCAGCACCGCGAAGAGCAGCCAGCCCAGGTAGTTGCTGACCGGGATGCCGGGCAGGCCGGGCAGCGCCGGGACGGCGTCCCGCCACACCCAGTAACCCTCGGCCACCATCTGCGGGTCGAGGAAGAGATCCCAGGCGGCCAGCCCCACAGTGGCCAGCGCGATCCGCCCCGCCCATCGGCCGGCCGTCGAACCGCCGCCGCCGGCCGTCGAACCGCCGCCGGTCAGCCGGACCGCCGCCAGCCAGGCCGGCCAGGCCATCCAGGTCCAGGCCAGCGGGATGATCAGCGGCACCCCGGCCAGTTTGGGGCCCAGCTCACCTGAGTAGTCGTAGCTGCCGAACGGCACACCGGTGGCCACCCCGATCGCCTCGATCGCGAACCCGCCACCGGTGGCCACCGCGACAAGCGCCGCCGCGACCCGGGGACCCCGGCTGAGCAGGGCGTGGCCCACCGAGAGCAGCCAGCCGATCACCACCGTGGCCACGGTCAGCCCGGCCCTGGTGGCGCCTGTGGTCAGCGGGTAGCAGATCTGGGCGAGCACCAGGACGGCGAGCAGCGCCCAGGAGATCCGTCGGGTCATGCCGCGGGGGGCTCGAGCGGCAGGTCCCGACCGAGTACGCCGAACGGCCGCTCGTCGCCGGGGAAGTGGAAGTCGCGCAGCACGTCGACGAAGCCGAACCGCCGGTACAGCCGCCAGGCCCGGGAGGTCTGCTCCACGGCCTCCGGGGTGGACAGCAGCGTCGTGTCGCCCTCGGCCATGCCGAGCAGCGCCCGCAGCTGGCCGGCGCCCAGGCCGTGCCCCTGCGCCGGTGGCCTGACGTGCAGCTCGACCACCTCGAAGCAGTGGGTGAGCCACCGCTTGCGGGCCGGCGCGTCCAACGCCCGGTGCACCTGGTCGTGCCACCACTGACCGGCGGCGCCCAGGTAGCCGTAGCCGAAGCCGGCCAGGTGACCCTCGCTGGTCAGGCTCGCCACGGCCCGGAACCCGGGGCGGCGGACGTGGGTGGCGATGTAGCCGCGCCGGGCTTCCAGCAGGTCGGTGCGGTATCCCATCGCCTCGCCGTAGACGGCCACCACGTCGTCCAGCCGCCGGACCAGATCGTCCGGCGTCCAGCGCACCAACCTCATGCCCGTCCACCCTTCACCGTTCCCGGACCGCCGTCGGCGACCCACCCGAGCACCGTCCGGTCGCCGACCACCTCGCGCACCTCGAACCGGGCGAACAGTTCCTCGGCGTACCAGCCCGCGGTGGGGGTACGCATGATCGCCGCCCGGTGCTCCGGGTGACGGTACGCGAACGCCACCAGGTCCGTCGGGTCGCGCCACACGCTCACCGTGCCCTGCCATCCCAGCGGCGCCTCGCCGACGCCGAACCGGGCCAGCAGTCCGGGTGCCTCCCGCAGGGCCGCCGCCACCGGTGGGACCGCCCGCCAGAAGGTGGCCGCACGGCGGGCCCGCAGGCGCGCCCGGGTCAGCGCCAGCACCGGCCCGGTGACCCGTCCGCCCGGTGGGTCGCCGAACGGCCGCTGCCCGGACCACTCGCCCCGGCTGCTCAGCGGTCGCAGGTCGACCCGGACGGCGGCGTGGGCGATGCGTGCCCAGGAGCGTCCGACAGGTGAGTCGTCGAAGCCGGCCGCCGCGGCGGGGGAGTCCCAGACGGTGAGCGCCGCCCAGCGGGTGAGGTCGGCGTCACCCGGCCCGAAGCTGGTGCCGGTCCCGGTGCCCAGCAGCTTGCCGAACCGGACGCCCGGCAGGGCGCGCAGGCGGCGCGGGTCCACCGCCATCCGGGTCAGCGCCCGGGGCAGCGCGCCGCGGGGCACCCGCCACACGTGCAGGGTGACCAGCTCCGGAGTGGTGCTCACGCCACCTCGGCCGGGGTGCCGGAGGTGACCCGCAGCAGTTCGGTGTAGGTGGTCGGGAAGACCGCCTGCGGTACGCCGCCGGCGGCCCAGATCTCCGGGTACGCCGCCAGGGCCGTGTCCACCAGGGTGCGCAGTGCTCGCGGGTGCCCGAGCGGGGCGACCCCGCCGATCGGCTGCCCGGTGTGCGTCCGGACGAACTCCGGGGTGGCCCGGCGCAGCCGGGTGACCCCTATCGACGCGGCCAGGCCGGCGGTGTCCACCCGGTGCGCGCCGGAGGTGAGCACGAGCAGGGGCACGTCGTCCGCGTCGAAGATCAGCGAGTTGGCGATCTGGCCGACCTCGACGCCGAGCGCCTCGGCGGCGGCCGCCGCGGTGTGCACCGCGTCCGGCAGCAGGCGGACGGTGCTGGGCTCGCCGACGCCGTTGCGCGTGCCGGCGGCGGTGAGCGCGTCCTGCACCGCCCGTACGTTCGGGTGTGGCTGCATGGGGACATTCTTCCCGGTCCGTCCGGTGCCCGTTCACCCCGGTGCGTCCGGACGGCGAGCCGCGGCGCGTCACACGTTGCATTTTCGTCGGAGGGGAGGTGTACTGTCAGCAGCAGTTAGAACGAGTGTTCGATTGCCTCGAACGCCCGTTCCAACCAGCCGGAGCGAGGTGTTTCGCGGCGCCAGCTCCGGGCGGTGCGGCTCCGCGGGCCGCACCTGGGTTTCCGGGCAGTCGCGAGCCCGGTCCCATCAGGCAGGAGCGTCGCCCGCCGCCCACGACCCCCGGGCGGCGGGCGACGAACCCGCCGGTACGCCGGCCGGGTGTGGTGTGGGGAAGCATCCACACCCGGCCGGCCACACCCGGTGCGTCTTCCTCCGCACCACACCGACTCGGCGTCTCATCGGCGGCTCCACCGCGCCGGAGACGACGCCCGGCCACGTGGAGGAGACAGTCCATGCCGACCAACCCGGCTCAGGCACCGACGGTGCCGGCGCACGTGCTGCCGCACCGCACCCCTGCCCAGCTCCTCACGTTGGCCCGGCGCGGGCTGGTCGAGGCTGGCCAGACCCGCCCCGACGGCCTGCGTTACGCGGCCGCCCACCTGGCGGCGCTGCGTGCGGCGGCCGCCCTGCTCGCCGCCCGCGCCCGGCCCGCGCCGAGCCGCCGTAACCGGATCACCAGCGTCTGGGTCCTGCTCTGCGCCGTCGCCCCCGAGCTCGACGAGTGGGCCCGGTTCTTCGCCGCGGGGGCCAGCAAGCGGGCCGCCGCCGAGGCCGGCATCCCCCGGGTGGTCAGCGCCCGGGAGGCCGACGACCTGCTCCGCGCCGCCGAGCAGTTCGTCACGGTGGTGGAGACCGCGCTCGGCATGGCCCACCAACCCACCCTGGACGGCCTCGCCGCATGATCCCGCCGTGACGCCGGCCGCCCGGCGGGGGGAGCCGGGCGGCCGGCGTCACAGCGTGCCGGTCCTGATCTGATCCACAGCAACGACGGGGGAGTTGGTCCAATGGCGGGCCGCATGGTGGTCGGTTCCGCCGCGCTTGCCGATCTGGTACGCCCGGCGAGCGCACCCGATCCGGTCGGTGGTCACCGGGTGCTGCCGGTGACACCCGAGCTGACGGGTCTGCTGCCCAACCGGGGCCTGCGCCGGGGCAGCACCATCGCGGTCGCCGCAGGTCAACCTCGGCGCAGCGGCGGCACCTCGCTGGTGCTGGCCCTGCTCGCCGAGGCGTCCCGGGCCGGCTCGTGGTGTGCCGTGGTGGGTGTGCCGACCTTCGGTGCGGGCGCGGCTGCCGAACTGGGTATCGCCCTGGATCGGCTGGCCCTGGTGCCGAATCCCGGCCCCGAGTGGGCCACAGTGGTCGCCGCGCTGATCGACGGGGTGGATGTCGTCGTGACCACCGTGCCGGCCACGGTCTCCGCCTCGGTCGCCACCCGGCTGGCCGCCCGGGCCCGGCAGCGCGGCAGCGTGCTGGTCCCGTACGGCCGGTGGGACGGCGCGGACGTGACGTTGCAGGTGGTCCGTGGGGTCTGGGAGGGGCTCGGGCAGGGCCGGGGGAGGTTGCGCCGCCGGGAGGTCACCGTCTCGGCGCGCGGGCGCGGGGCGGCGGCCCGGCCCAAGGAGATCAAGGTCTGGCTCCCTGGTGACGAGCTCACCCGGGTGATCCCCCGGACGGTGCGGTCGACCGGGGGTCGACAGGCCGTGCCGCTGGCCCTGGTCGGGCGGGGATGACCGGCTCACCGGCACGAACCCTGCTGCTGTGGTGCCCGGACTGGCCCGTGCTCGCCGCCGAGATCGTCGAGGGGGTGCCGGCCACCGGCCCGGTCGCCGTACTGCACGCCAACCGGGTGGTCGCCTGCTCCGAGCGTGCCCGCGCCGAGGGGGTCCGTCGAGGGCTGCGCAAACGGGAGGCGCAGGGCCGCTGCCCACAGTTGACGGTCGTGGAGTACGACCCCGGCCGGGACGCCCGGGCGTTCGAGCCGGTGGTCGCCGCGGTGGAGGAACTGGTCGCCGGTGTCGAGGTGGTGCGTCCGGGGTCCTGCGCGGTGGCGGCCCGGGGGCCGAGCCGTTACCTCGGTGGTGAGGAGGCGGCCGCCGAACGGATCATCGAGCACGTCGCCCAGTCGTGCCTGGTGGAGAGCCAGGTCGGCATCGCCGACGGGGTGTTCGCCGCCGGGCTGGCCGCCCGTGCCGGTCAGGTGGTGGCACCGGGCGGCACGCCCGAGTTCCTGGCCGGGCTGCCGGTCGAGGCGCTCGGCCGCTCCGCGCTGGCGGACCTGCTGCGCCGGCTGGGAGTGCGGACCCTCGGCGACTTCGCCGCGCTGCCGGCCGGTGACGTGCTGGCCCGGTTCGGGTTCGACGGTGCGCTGGCCCACCGGCTCGCCGCCGGGCGTGACCACCGCCCGCTCGCCGTCCGGCAGCCACCGGCCGACCTGACGGTGACCGGCGAGTACGACGATCCGGTCGACCGGGTCGACGCGGCGGCGTTCGCCGCCCGTGCGCTGGCCGAGCAGTTGCACGACCGGTTGGCCGGGCACGGGCTGGCCTGCACCCGGCTCGGCATCGAGGCGGTCACCGCGCACGGGCAGGAGCTGCACCGGGTGTGGCGGCACGACGGGCTGCTCACCGCCTCCGCCATCGCCGACCGGGTGCGCTGGCAGCTCGACGGTTGGCTCTCCGGCAGCAACGGCCGCGCCGGTGCCCGACCGGCCCGGCCGTCGTCCGGCATCATCCGGTTGCGACTGATCCCGGACGGGGTCATCGCCCAGGCCGGTCTGCAGACCGGCCTCTGGGGGGAGACCGGCGAGGAGCGGGAGCGGGCGCACCGGGCGTTGAGCCGGGTGCAGGGCATCCTCGGTCCGGAGGCGGTGGTCACGGCGGTGCTCGGCGGTGGGCGTTCCCCGGCCGACCAGGTGCGACTCGTGCCGTGGGGCGACGAACGCCTGCCCGTCCGTCCCGACGCTCCGCCGTGGCCGGGCCGGCTGCCGGCGCCCGCGCCGGCGGTGGTGCTGCCCAGCCCGCTCGCGGCGACCGTGCACGACGCCGCCGGCGAGCCGGTGGTGATCAGCGCGCGCCTGGCGGTGAGCGCCGCCCCCGCCCGGCTGGTGGTCGGCGCCGGCCAGCCGGCGGAGATCGTGGGCTGGGCCGGCCCGTGGCCGGTGGACGAGCGGTGGTGGGCGCCGGTCGAGGCCCGCCGGCGGGCCCGGTTCCAGGTCAGCCTGGCCGACGGTGCCGCCCTGCTGCTGGCCGTCGAGGCCGGGCAGTGGCTGGTGGAGGCGATCTATGACTGAGCCGGTGTCTCCCAGGCCGGAGGCGGATGCACCGACGAGCGATATGACTGTCAGGCATATTTATGACTCCCAGGTATATCGCTCACCGACCCGCTCGCCTGCGGATCCGGCCGTCCGGATCCCGCCATCCGTGAGAGCGGCTCGATGAGCTTTCACAACCCGAAGATGCCCTGGTCGGAGCTGGAGCGGGTGCTCTCCGGCCGGGCCAGCGGCGGCTCCGGCCGGTCGGGCGGCGGGCGGCCGCGCGAGGAGCGGCACCTGCACGTGGTGGACCCGCTCGCCGTGGACGCCGACGGGGGAGACTCCCCGGCCTGGAGCCGCCGTCGCGAGCCGTACCAGCCGCCGGAGCTGGCCCGCCCCGACGGCGTGGTGCCCTACGCGGAGCTGCACGCGCACACCAACTTCAGCTTCCTCGACGGCGCCAGCCACCCCGAGGAGCTGGCCGAGGAGGCCGCCCGGCTGGGGCTCACCGCGCTCGCCGTCACCGACCATGACGGCTTCTACGGGGTGGTCCGGTTCGCCGAGGCGGCCCGCACGCTGGGCCTGCCGACCATCTTCGGCGCGGAGCTGTCCCTCGGGCTGCCCGGCCCGCAGAACGGCGAACCCGACCCGCACGGCGCGCACCTGCTGGTGCTCGCGCACGGCCACGAGGGGTACGCCCGGCTGGCCACCACCATCGCCCGCGCCCAGCTGCGCGGCGGGGAGAAGGGCCGCCCGGTGTACGGGGACCTGGAGGAGGTCGCCGCCGAGCTGCGTGACCACGTGCTGGTGCTGACCGGCTGCCGCAAGGGGCACGTGCCGGGGGCGTTGCTCACCGAGGGGGTGGATGCGGCGGCCCGCGAGTTGGACCGGCTGACCGCGCTCTTCGGCGCGGAGACGGTGGCGGTGGAGCTGACCGACCACGGGCATCCGGTCGACGCCGACCGCAACGACGCGCTCGCCGACCTGGCGTCGGCGGCCGGGCTGCCGACGGTGGCCAGCAACAACGTGCACTACGCCAGCCCTGGCCGGCGTCGGCTGGCCACCACTGTCGCCGCCGTCCGGGCCCGGCGCAGCCTGGACGAGATCGACGGCTGGCTGCCCGCGGCGGCCACCGCCCACCTGCGCAGCGGCGCGGAGATGGCGGCCCGGTTCGCCGCGTACCCCGGCGCGGTGGCGCGGGCCGCCGAGTTCGGCGCCGAGTTGGCCTTCGACCTCCAGCTCGTCGCGCCGCAGCTGCCGGCGTACCCGGTGCCGCCGGGGCACACCGAGATGAGCTGGCTGCGCAAGCTGACCGCCGACGGGGCGCGGGAGCGTTACGGCCCGCCGCAGGCGCACCCGACGGCGTACGCGCAGCTCGACCACGAACTGAACATGATCGAGGAGTTGGGCTTCCCCGGCTACTTCCTTGTGGTCTACGACATCGTCTCGTTCTGCCGCGAGCAGGACATCTACTGCCAGGGCCGGGGCTCGGCGGCCAACTCGGCGGTCTGCTACGCGCTGCGGATCACCAACGTGGACGCCGTCCGGCACCGGCTGCTCTTCGAGCGCTTCCTCGCCCCGGAGCGGGACGGCCCTCCGGACATCGACGTGGACATCGAGTCCGACCGGCGGGAGGAGGTGATCCAGCACGTCTACACCCGCTACGGCCGGGAGCACGCAGCCCAGGTCGCCAACGTGATCTCCTACCGGCCCCGCTCGGCGGTACGGGACGTGGCCAAGGCGTTCGGCTTCTCACCTGGGCAGCAGGACGCCTGGAGCAAGCAGATCGACAGGTGGGGTTCGGTCGCCACCGTCGACGTCGAGGACATCCCCGAGCAGGTGGTGGAGTACGCCAACGAGTTGCAGACGTTCCCCCGGCACCTGGGCATCCACTCCGGCGGCATGGTGATCTGCGACCGGCCGGTGATCGAGGTGTGCCCGGTGGAGTGGGGGCGGATGCCGGGGCGCAGCGTCCTGCAGTGGGACAAGGACGACTGCGCGGCGGTCGGCCTGGTCAAGTTCGACCTGCTCGGCCTCGGGATGCTGTCGGCGCTGCACTACGGCTACGACATGATCGGCTCCAGACTGGACCTGGGTGACATGACCCTGGACGACCCGGAGGTCTACGACATGCTCTGCCGGGCCGACTCGGTAGGGGTGTTCCAGGTGGAGAGCCGCGCCCAGATGGCCACCCTGCCCCGGCTCAAGCCCCGCGAGTTCTACGACCTGGTGGTCGAGGTGGCGCTGATCCGGCCCGG
This sequence comes from Micromonospora sp. NPDC047521, assembly GCF_055587305.1. Lineage (NCBI taxonomy): Bacteria > Bacillati > Actinomycetota > Actinomycetes > Micromonosporales > Micromonosporaceae > Micromonospora > Micromonospora sp. NPDC047521. Next base: position 479,092 of record NZ_JBVJGN010000003.1, read on the forward strand.
TCCGATCCAGGGCGGCTCGGTGCACCCGTTCATCAGGCGCAAGAACGGCCAGGAGCCGGTGACCTTCGCGCACCCGCTGATGCGCAACGCGTTGGAGAAGACCCTGGGCGTTCCGTTGTTCCAGGAGCAGTTGATGCAGCTCGCCATCGACCTGGCCGGCTTCGACGCGGCCGAGGCCGACCAGCTGCGCCGGGCGATGGGCGCGAAGCGTTCGGTCGAGCGGATGGCCCGCATCGCCGACCGGCTCTACGCCGGGATGGCCGAGCGGGGCATCACCGGCGAGCTGGCCGACGACGTCTACCGCAAGCTCACCGCGTTCGCGAGCTACGGCTTCCCGGAGAGCCACGCGATGAGCTTCGCCTACCTGGTGTACGCCAGCTCCTGGCTCAAGCGCTACCACCCGGCGCCGTTCCTGGCGGCGCTGCTCAACGCCCAGCCGATGGGCTTCTACTCCCCGCAGACCCTCGTCGACGACGCCCGCCGGCACGGGGTGGAGGTCCGCCGCCCGGACATCAACGCCAGCGGCGCGAAGGCGGTGCTGGAGTCCACCCCGGACACCCGGTGGGGCAGCGGGCCGGGGGAGCCGCCGCACGCCTGGGGGCTGGGCGGCCCGGCGGTCCGGTTGGGGCTGTCCAGCGTGCGTACCCTCGGCTCCGAGGTGGCCGAGCGCATCGAGGCCGAGCGGGCGGCCCGCGGGCCGTACCGTGACATGCCGGATCTGGCCCGGCGGGTCGGTCTCACCGCCGCGCAGATGGAGGCGCTGGCCACTGCGGACGCCTTCGCCTGTTTCGGGCTGACCCGGCGGGAGGCGCTGTGGGCCGCCGGTGCGGCGGCCCAGGACCGGCCGGGTCGACTCCCCGGCACGGTGAGCGGCGCGGCGGCGCCGATGCTGCCCGGGATGGAGGCGGTGGACCGGCTGGTCGCCGACGTGTGGGCCACCGGGTTGTCGCCGGAGAGCCATCCGGCCCGGTTCATCAGGGGGCAGCTCGACGTGCTCGGCGCGGTGCCGATCGCCCGGCTGGGCCGGGTGGAGCCGGGGCAGCGGATCCGGGTCGGCGGCATCGTCACCCACCGGCAGCGCCCGGCGACCGCGGGCGGGGTGACCTTCCTCAACCTGGAGGACGAGACCGGGATGCTCAACGTCACCTGTTCGCCGGGGCTGTGGCAGCGCTACCGGCGGGTGGCCCGGACCAGCGCCGCGCTCGTGGTGCGGGGGCGGTTGCAGCGGCACGAGGGGGTGACCAACCTGGTGGCCGACCGGCTGGACGCCATCGAGCCGCCGGTCAGTCCCGCCTCCCGTGACTTCCGCTGACCAGTGATCCACATTACGGTTTCTGACGCCCCCGGGCGGGAGACTCGTGTCGAACGGGCAGAGCGGCCCGTGATCCATGAGGGGGAATGACAAGTGATGGGGAACCACACCTACACCGGCGGTGGAATCGCCAACGCCCGCCGGACCCGGCTGGGCGCCGGTTGGATGCCGTCGCACCTCACCGACCCCCGTGAGTACGAGGTGACAAACGGTCCGGTGGCCAACGAGCGCCGGTCCCGGGCTGAGGACGCTGTCGAGGGCGTTGAGTCCTGACCACTAGGCTCGACCGGGTGGAGCAGACCCGAGGCCGGTTCGCCGGGCCGCCGCTGACCGCCCGTACCGCAGTGATCTGGTCGGTGCTCCGCGCCGAGCTGGACCGGCGTGGCGACACCGAGCTCACCGTGCTGGACGTGGGCGGCGGCACCGGCGGGTTCGCCGTCCCTCTGGCCAGCGCCGGGCACCGCGTCACGGTGGTCGACGCCAGCCCCGACGCGTTGGCCGCGCTCACCCGCCGGGCCGCCGAGGCCGGGGTCGCCGACCGGATCGCGGCCGTGCAGGGCGACGGCGACGCCCTCGCCGGCCTGGTCGAGCCGGCCGGCGTCGACCTGGTGCTCTGCCACGCCGTGCTGGAGGTCGTCGACGACCCGACGCCGGTGGTGACCGCGCTGGCCACCGCGCTGCGTCCCGGCGGCGCGGCAAGTGTGCTGGTGGCCGGCCGGGCAGCCGCCGTTCTGGGTCGGGCGATGAACGGCCACCTGGACGTCGCGACCGCCCTGGCCGCCGACCCGGCCGGCACCGCCGGACCGCGCGACACGTTGCGCCGTCGCTACGACGCCCCAGGCGCCGCCGCGCTGCTCGCCGCCGCCGGGCTCGTGGTCGAGGAGATCCACGGGGTACGCGTGCTGGCCGACCTGCTGCCGGCAGCCGTCGCCGACGGGCAGTCCGCCGCCCTGGTCGAGTTGGAACGTGTGCTCGCGGCCCAACCCCCGTACCGGGACCTGGCCGCCCAGCTGCACCTGTTCGCCCGCCGACCGGCCTGAGTCCGCGCCCGGTGGTTCCCCCGCGCCGCTGACGGTCCCCGGGCCACCCCGCGCATGCGGCCGAGCTGACCGTGCCGCTGGTGGTCGTACGGGGCTGTGGAACGTACGGCCCGGCCGGTTGGTCGCTGGTGTTGTCGTACCCCCGGGTTAACCTGCCGGGATGGGCCGCAGCCAGTCGTTGCCCCGGGGCGGGGATCCACGCTTCGGGCCGGACGCCGACGACTCCGCCAGCCCGATCCTGCACGTCGACATGGACGCCTTCTTCGCCGCCGTCGAGGTGCGCCGCCGACCCGAGCTGCGTGGGCGACCCGTGATCGTCGGCGGCATCGGGCCGCGGGGCGTGGTCAGCTCGGCCAGCTACGAGGCCCGCCGCTACGGCGTACGCAGCGCGATGCCGACCAGTCAGGCCCGGGCGCGCTGCCCGCACGCCGTCTACCTGGCACCGGATTTCACCGCCTACACGGCCGCCTCGCGGGCGGTCATGCAGATCTTCCGGGACGTCACCCCGCTGGTCGAGCCGCTCTCCCTCGACGAGGCGTTCCTCGACGTCACAGGCGCCCGCCGACTGTTCGGTTCCCCCGCCACCATTGCCCGGCTGATCCGCCGCCGGGTCGCCGACGAGCAGGGGCTGACCTGCTCGGTCGGGGTGGCGCCGAGCAAGTTCGTGGCCAAGCTCGGCTCCACCCGCGCCAAGCCGGACGGCCTGCTGGTCGTGCCGCCGGGGCAGGTCCTCGACTTCCTGCACCCGCTGCCTGTCGACGCGCTCTGGGGGGTGGGGGAGCGGGCCGCCGAGACGCTGCGCCGGCTCGGCCTGGCCACCGTCGGCGACCTGGCCGAGGCCCCGCCCGGGATGCTCCGCCGGGCGGTCGGCGCGGCGTCGGCGGCCCACCTGCACGAGCTGGCCTGGGGCCGGGATCCGCGCCGCGTCAGCCCCGAGCACGTCGACAAGTCCATCGGCGCCGAGGTGACCTTCGACGCCGACGTGGCCGACCCGCTGGAGATCCGTCGCGCCCTGCTCGCGCTCAGCGCGAAGGTCGGCGTACGACTGCGGGGCTCCGGGCAGGTGGGGCGCACGGTCACCCTCAAGGTCAGGCTTGCCGACTTCCGCACCGTCAACCGCTCCCGCACCCTCGGCGTCGCCACCGACACCGCCCGAGAGATGTTCGACACGGTGTGGGCGCTCTACACCACGCTGGACCCGGGCGAGCGGATCCGCCTCGTCGGCGTCCGGGTGGAGGGCCTCGCTCCCGCGCAGGGCGCACCCCGGCAGCTCACCCTCGGCGCGCCCGAGCGCGGTTGGCGCGAGGCGGAAGCTGCCGCGGACGCCGCTGCTGCCCGATTCGGGCGGTCCGTCATAGGTCCGGCCAGTCTGATGGGCGACCGTGATCCCCGTCGAAACGAAAATCCACCCCACCCGTAGGTCGTCCCGCTTTCCGACGCGCGACCCCCCTCGTAGACTTGCGGGTAAGCAGCCGGTTGGCTGCCACGGTCTGTCGGCCCGAGTGGGCCCGACCAACGTGACCGGGGAGGAGTGCCGTGCCGCTCTCGGAGCACGAGCAGCGGCTGTTCGAGCAGATCGAGCGGTCGCTTGCCGAGGACCCCAAATTCGCCTCGGCCGTGCGCGCCAGCGATCCGCGCTTCCATGCGCGGCGTCGCCTGCTCGTCGCTGCCGGCGTGATCATCGCTGGTTTGGCTCTACTGGTCTATGGCGCGGTGATCAAGACTCCACCGCTGGCGGTGGCGGGCTTCGTCGTCATGCTGGCCTCGGCCGCGTTCGCGGTGCAGTCGCACCGTCGGGCGCAGTCACCCGACCTGCACGTGGTGGGCGGCACGACGAGTCGTCGTCGTCCCCGCGGCGGTGGCCGATCCGGTCGCCGGCCGTCACTTCTGGACCGCATGGAGGACAGGTGGCGGCAGCGCCCGGAGGGGCACCGCTGAGCCCGTCCCGCCGCTGAGGCGGGCCGTACACCGCGACGAGCGGGTCGCCGGGCAGTCCCGGCGACCCCTGCCGTATCCGCGCGCCCTCGTCCGCCGCCGCAGGCATCGCACACCCGGCCCCGCGTCAACCTCACCCCGTGCCCTGGCCCGTGGCCACGGCACGGCGTCGCCATCGGGGGCGGTGACGGTGCGGGGGCGGCGGCAGGTCGCCACCGCCCCCGGACAGTCGGTGCTCAGCGGGCCGTTCGGTCGGCCAGCAGGCGACGCGGATTCCAGCGCAGCAGGCGGTACCTGACGCGGCCGGTCAGCGCCACCATCCGGCTGGAGCTGTCCGCAAGGGCCGTCCGCCAGCGCAGCAGCACCGACGGCGGCAGCAGAGCGGCGAGCACCCTGGTCCTGCGGTCCGCCCGGGTGGCGAGCGCACTCCGGACCGCGCGCAGCGCCGGCAGCAGACGTTCGCCGGTCAGCGGATCCCTGGCGTACCGGGCCCGCTCCTCGGCCCGGCCCAGCAACCGCGCCGCGCCCACCGCGTCGACGTCGTCGGCGAGGGTTTCCCGGACCAGCCGGTCCGCGGTGGCCCGGGGAGTCTCGGTCTGGTCCACCCGGACCTTGAAGTCCACCAACGTGTCGAGCAGTTCCGCCCAGGCGGCGTGCGCGTCCGCACGGGCCTGGTGGGCGTCCGCCACGACCACCACCCGTGCCTCCGGCGCTCCGGCGCCGTCGCCGTCCCCGGCGGCGGGCGATGCCACAGTGGCGGCCGCCGCCCGGCCACCGCGCCGACGCCGCAGCGCCAGCCGGCGCAGCGCGGGCACCGCGAGCAGCGCCAACAGCGCCAGCAGACCCGCCGCCCACCACGGCCACACCGGAGGTTCCTCGGTCGGGGTCTGCTCGCCCAGGGCCAGGCCGGTGTCGGTGTCCCGGTCGGCGTTGTCCCGGTCGGCCGGACCGGCCGTCGCGTCCGGGCCCTGCGGAGTGTCCGCCGTACCGGCGCCCGGGGTGGTCGGTTCCGGCGCGTCCGTGTCCGGAGCCCACGACGACCGGGTGGAGCCGGGAACCCCGTACGACGGGGTGGCGTCGAACGGCACCCAACCGATGCCGTCGAAGTAGACCTCGGTCCAGGCGTGCAGGTTGAGGTTGGTAAGCGTGTACGTGTCGCCGTCGCGCTTGCTGCCGTTGGTGAAGCCGAACGCCACGCGGGCCGGGATGCCGGCCGTACGGACCAGCCAGGCCATCGCCGCCGCGTACTGCTGGCAGTAGCCGACCTTGTTGGTCAGGAAGTTGACGATGTCCTGGCCGCTGCTGCCGCTCTGGGTGCTGAGCCGGTAGCTGAACCCGTTGTCCGCGGAGAAGTGCTGGTAGATCGCCAACACCCGGTCGTAGTCGGTGCGCTTGCCCTGGACCAGCCCCTTGACCAGTTCCTCCACCTCGGGCACCGCGCCGGGGGTGGCGGTCAGCTGCCGGCGTACCGGGTGGTCGGCCGGCAGCGGCTGCGCGGCCCGCAGCACGGCGGGGGTGTACGTCGAACGGATGTAGTCGAACGAGTACTTGCGCCCCCGGGAACTCTCCCGGTTGGAGAAGACGACCTGCTGGTTGGGGTCGTACAGCCAGTTGCCGCTCAGGTCGTCGGTGCGGGTCGGCTCGGCGTACACGGGCATCAGGGACATGCTCAGGCTCTTGGTCACCTCGACGGTCGCCCGGTACGGGGTCTGCTGCACCCCTCGACCGGCCCGCTCGGTCGGGTCCGGCAGGTCCCGGTTGGCCGCCCTGCCGCTGGGGGTGCGCGCCTGGAACCCGTTCGGACGCAGCTCGTCGGCGACCGCGTAGCGCAGGTAGAACGGGTTGGGTTCGGAGGTGGTCACCTTGACCAGGTCGGCCACCTCGGACTGGTTGAGCTGGCCGGCCAGCGCGGCGAACAGGTCGATCCGCCCTGACGTGCCACCGGAGCCCGAACGGCCGTTGCCGGTGCCGTTGCCCGTTCCCTCGGTGAGCGTGTCCAGTAGCCCGCCGGTCATGCCCGGCACGGCCAGCGGCACCGCGACGGCCAGCGCCACACCGACCACCGCGAGCCGGCGGCCGGCCGACGCCAACGGGGACGCCTCCCACACGTCGACGTCGCGGCCGTCACCTGTGAACCGGCGGCCGAACCGGCGTACCCGGTCGACGTTGTCGGTCACCAGCAGCCAGAGGTATCCGGCGGCGCCCACCACGAAGGGCGTCGCGGGGACGCTGTCCACGTAGACGGCGACCGGCACCGAGTAGATGGCGAGCATCGGCAGCCCGGCCAGCGCGGGCCGGCGCAGGCCCACCGCCAGGACGTCGACCAGCACGGCCACGCCGCCGACGCCGAGCACGGTGATGAACAGCAGCGGGTCGGTGTCGGGGACCTCGACGCCGTACGAGCGCATGTCCTGCATGGAGCCGTTGAGCAGGTCGGCGAAGTGGCTGATGGTGCCCGTCGAGGGCAGGAACGCGAGCAGCTCCGAGCCGCTGGGGAACAGCCAGGTCAGGGCGAGCAACAGGGCGGCGAGCATGCCCAGCACCTGACCCCACAGCGGTGCCCGGACGAGCCGGGTCAGCGCGGCCACCCCGGCGACCACGGCCACCGCGATCGCCGACTGGATCAGCCACGTCCAGCTCTGGAAGATGGCTGACAGCGGCGCGGCGGCGAGCAGCGTGGCGGCGGCCGCCACCGCGCCTGTGTTCCGACTGGCGATCATGAGGGGAACCTTCCGTTCATCGCACGCCGCCGGCGACCGTCTCGGCGAGCGCGGCGCGCAGGGCGAAGCCCTGAGAGCCCCGGCCCGCCTGCGGCCACAACGCCGGCAGCCGGCTGCCGTGGTCGACGCCGACCACCCGCCAGCCGCTCTGCAACAGGGCGAGCGCGGCGGTGCCGTGGGTGCGCTCCGCCTCGGCCCGCGCCTTCTCCGGCAGACTGAGCCAGGTGGAGCTGTCCAACAGGAAACCGACGCAGGTGGCGCCGTTGCCCCGCAACCCGGCCAGCAACTCGGCCTCGGCCACGCTCACCGCGCCGAACAGCCCGATGATCAGACCGCCGTCGGCGCGCTGGCGGACCCGCTGCACCAGCTCGGTCACGTCGGCGCGCTGGTCCAGTCGCACCTCGGCCAGGTGGTCGAGCAGCGCCCCGTCGCCGCCGGCCTCCGAGGCGTCCACGTCCACCCCCGAGCCGGTGACCAGGCGCAGCTTGTAGCCGGCCTGGCGCAGGTGCACCGCGATGCTCGCGGCGGCGGACACGGCCCACTCGAAACTCGCCGTCGGCCCGTCACCCCGGTGGCCGTACGCGCGGGTGTCCAGGACGACAGTGGCACGACTCTCCCACGGCTGCTCCTCGCGGCGCACCATCAGCTCGCCGGTACGCGCCGTGGACTTCCAGTGCACCCGGCGCAGGTCGTCGCCACGCCGGTACTCCCGGGTCGCCGCGTCGTCCTCGCCGTGCACCGCCACCGACCGGGCCCGGCTGTCGCCGCTGCCCGCGTACTCCCCGGGGAGCCGGACCGACGGCAGGGGCGTGACCTGCGGGATGACGGTCAGGTGGTCGGTGCTGGGGAACGCCCGGCTGAGTTCGCAGAGACCGAACGGGTCGGTCATCCGGACCACAAGCGGGCCCACGTCGTAGCGGCCCCGCACATCGGCCCGCACCGTGTACGCCACGGAGCTGGCCTGGTGTGCGCCGAGGCGTTCCAGCACCACGCGGGGTCGGCTGCCCAGCGCGTAGGGCAGCCGGTCCTCCAGGAGCAGGGTGCCGGTGGGCAGGCGGGACAGGTTCTGCAGGCGCAGCACCACCCGGGAGTTGGCCCCGACCGGAACCCGGTGCGGATCAAGCGAGCGGTTGCAGGCCAATTTGTAGCGGCTGCGCCCGACGTAGGCGGCGGCCAGTAGCGGAAGGATGGCCAGCAGCACGGCCACCCGCAGCAGGTCCTTCTCGCCGAGGATGCCGGCCGAGAGTGCCGCCGCGACGGCGGCGGCGAGGAAGGAGCGCCCGCGGGTGGTCAGACCGCGTAGCCCGGCACGCACGTCACGGCCTCCGCGGCTCGTAGGGGGCGCGACCGTTGCCGGTGGCGGGCCGGGTGTCGTACGGGTTGCGCTGCCTGTCGTGCGGCAGCGGCAGCCGGTGCACCAGCTCGGAGACGATCGCGTCGGTGGTACGTCGGGCGAGCTGCGCGTCGGCGGTGGGGATGATCCGGTGTGCCAGCACGGGCACGGCGAGGGCCTGCAGGTCGTCCGGCAGGACGTAGTCGCGCCCCTCCAGGGCGGCGACGGCCCGGGCGGTGCGCAGCAGTTGCAGGGTCGCCCGGGGGGAGGCGCCCAGGCGCAGGTCCGGGGCCTCGCGGGTGGCGGTGACCAGGTCGATGGCGTACTGCTTGACGGCGTCGGCGACGTGCACCTGACGGACTGTGGCGATGAGCTGTCGGACGATGTCCGCGTCGGAGACCGGACGCAGCTCGTGCAGCGGGTCCGTGGCGCCGTGCCCGTCGAGCATGGCCAGCTCGGCCCCCGAGTCGGGGTAGCCCATGGCGATCCGGGCGGTGAACCGGTCGCGCTGCGCCTCGGGCAGCGGGTACGTCCCCTCCATCTCGATCGGGTTCTGGGTGGCGATGACCATGAACGGGGTCTGGAGCTGGTAGGTGACGCCGTCGACGGTGACCTGGCGTTCCTCCATGCACTCCAGCAACGCCGACTGGGTCTTCGGCGAGGCCCTGTTGATCTCGTCGCCGACGACCAGGTTGGCGAAGACGGCGCCCGGGCGGAACTCGAAGTCGTGCGTCTCCTGGTTGTAGACGCTGACGCCGGTGACGTCGCTGGGCAGCAGGTCGGGGGTGAACTGGATCCGGCGCACGGTGCAGTCGATGGACCGCGCCAGGGCCTTGGCCAGCTTGGTCTTTCCGACGCCGGGGACGTCTTCGATCAGGAGGTGACCCTCGGCGAGCAGGACGGCCAGGGCGAGCCGCACGGTGGCGGTCTTTCCCTCGATGACCTGCTCGATGTTGGCCACGATGGCCTCGCTGGCGGCGCGGAACTCGTCGTGCGGCAACAGGCCGCCCACCTCGTCCCAGGTCTGTTGTGTCACGGGCCTCCTCCTCGTCGCCGTCACGGCAGCTCTGAATAGAGCACCTGGACCCGCCGTTGGGTTCGCGACGTCGAGCCTCGTTTGCCGCAGGATTCTCACTGGCCTCTCAGGCTAACCATGTTTGTCGTTATCGCCGACCCCCGCAGGTGGTCCGTCGGTTACGCAGCGTTTTTCGCCAGGTCGGGGGACGGGGTACGGCGTCGATCGGGAAAACTCCCGGCGAGGTACACTGCGGGGCATGGCCGGAGTCTTCCTGCTTCTTACCGGGCCGTGCTGATGCGCTGAACGCGCGACAGCACGGCGGCCCCTCCTGCGCGAGGGGCTTTTTTGTGCCCGTCGCCGGTCCGGCCCGGCGACGCCGAGACGAAGCGAAGCGAAGCGAGGAGAGACGATGAGTGAGGCAGCCGCACCGGCGGGCGACATTCCCCCGTACCGGTACACCGCGGCCCTGGCCGACGAGATCGAGAATCGTTGGCAGGACATCTGGGCACGCGAGGGCACCTTCCACGCACCGAACCCGACCGGCCCGCTGGCCGACCCGAACCACCCCCGCGCCGGCGCGGAGAAGCTGTACGTGCTGGACATGTTCCCGTACCCGTCGGGCGCCGGCCTGCACGTGGGTCACCCGCTGGGCTACATCGGCACCGACTCGTACGCCCGCTACCAGCGGATGGCCGGGCGCAACGTGCTGCACGCGATGGGCTTCGACGCGTTCGGCCTGCCCGCCGAGCAGTACGCGGTGCAGACCGGCACCCACCCGCGTACGACCACAGTGGCGAACATCGAGCGGTACAAGGCGCAGCTGCGCCGCCTGGGGCTGGCCCACGACGAGCGGCGCTCGGTGGCGACGATCGACACCGACTTCTACCGCTGGACCCAGTGGATCTTCCTGCAGATCTTCAACTCCTGGTACGACCGCGACGCCCGGCGCGCCCGCCCGATCGCCGAGCTGATCGCCGAGTTCGAGGGCGGCAACCGGTCCACCCCCGACGGTCGGGCCTGGGCCGAGCTGAGTGTCGCCGAGCGCCGCCAGGTCGTCGACGACCACCGCCTGGCGTACGTGTCGCACGCCCCGGTCAACTGGTGCCCCGGCCTGGGCACCGTGCTGGCCAACGAGGAGGTCACCGCCGACGGCCGCTCCGAGCGGGGCAACTTCCCGGTCTTCAAGCGCAACCTGAAGCAGTGGATGATGCGGATCACCGCGTACGGCGACCGGCTGCTGGACGACCTGGACAGCCTGGACTGGCCGGAGCCGATCAAGCACATGCAGCGCAACTGGATCGGTCGCTCGACAGGTGCGCACATCGACTTCCCGACCGCCCAGGAGCCGGTGCGGGTGTTCACGACCCGTCCGGACACCATCTTCGGCGCCACCTACATGGTGCTGGCGCCCGAGCACGAGCTGGTCGACGCGCTGGTGCCGGCGGCCTGGCCGGAGGGGACCAGGGACGCCTGGACCGGTGGGCACGCCAGCCCCCGGGTGGCCGTCGAGGCGTACCGCAAGGCGGCGGCGGCCAAGACCGACGTCGAGCGGCAGTCCGACACCAAGGAGAAGACAGGCGTCTTCATCGGGGCGTACGCCACCAACCCGGTCACCGGCGGGCAGGTCCCGATCTTCATCGCCGACTACGTGCTGGCCGGCTACGGCACCGGCGCGATCATGGCGGTGCCGGCGCAGGACGAGCGGGACTGGGCGTTCGCCGAGGTCTTCGAGCTGCCCATCGTGCGGACCGTGCAGCCGGCGGAGGGCTTCGACGGCAAGGCGTACACAGGTGACGGCCCGGCCATCAACAGCGCTGCGCCCGACCGCGGCCTGGACCTGAACGGCCTGGGGGTCGCCGACGCCAAGGCGGCGATCATCGCGTGGCTGGAGGCGAACGGGCACGGCGCCGGCGCGGTGACCTACCGGCTGCGGGACTGGCTGTTCTCCCGGCAGCGCTACTGGGGTGAGCCGTTCCCGATCGTGTACGACGAGACAGGCGCGGCAATCGCCCTGCCGGAGGAGATGCTGCCGGTCGAGCTGCCCGAGGTGGACGACTTCTCCCCGAAGACGTTCGACCCGGACGACGCGGGCTCCAACCCGGAGACCCCGCTGTCGCGACGGCGCGACTGGGTCGAGGTGGAACTGGACCTGGGCGACGGGCCGAAGCGCTACACCCGCGAGACCAACGTGATGCCGCAGTGGGCCGGCTCCTGCTGGTACGAGCTGCGCTACCTGGACCCGACGAACAGCTCGCGGTTCGTGGACGAGGAGAACGAGCGGTACTGGATGGGTCCGCGCGGCGCGGGCGACTGCGGGGGCACCGACCTGTACGTCGGTGGCGCCGAGCACGCCGTGCTGCACCTGCTGTACGCGCGGTTCTGGCACAAGGTGCTGTACGACCTGGGGCACGTGTCGTCGTTCGAGCCGTTCCGCAAGCTGTTCAACCAGGGCATGATCCAGGCGTACGCGTACACCGACTCGCGCGGCAGCTACGTGCAGGCCGAGGAGGTCGTCGAGCGTGACGGCGCCTACTACCTGGGCGACCTGGTGGTCAACCGCGAGTACGGCAAGATGGGCAAGTCCCTGAAGAACGTGGTGACGCCCGACGACATGTGCGCCGCGTACGGTGCGGACACCTTCCGGGTGTACGAGATGTCGATGGGCCCGCTGGAGGTGTCCCGCCCGTGGGAGACCCGGGCGGTGGTCGGCTCGTACCGGTTCCTGCAGCGGGTCTGGCGGGCCGTTGTCGACGAGCAGACAGGCGCGCTGCGGGTCACCGACGACCCGGCCGACGAGGCGACCCGTCGGCTGCTGCACAAGGTCATCGACGGGGTCCGTGTCGACATGGACGCCATCCGGTTCAACACGGCGATCGCCAAGCTGATCCAGCTGACCAACGGGCTGACCGGGCTGTCGGCGACGCCCCGCGAGGTGGCCGAGCCGCTGGTGCTGATGGTGGCGCCGTTCGCCCCGCACATCGCCGAGGAGTTGTGGCGTCGGATGGGGCACGACACCTCGCTGACGTACGCGGACTTCCCGACCGCCGACCCGGCGCTGCTGATGGCCGACACGGTGACCTACCCGGTGCAGGTCAACGGGAAGGTCCGGGGCCGCGTCGAGGTGCCCGCCGACGCGTCCGAGGAGACCGTCCGCGCGGCGGCCCTGGACGCGGTCGCCGCCACGCTGGCTGGCAAGGAGCCCCGCAAGGTCATCGTGGTCCCGGGCCGGCTGGTCTCGGTCGTCGCCTGACGGTAAGCGTCGGCGGGGCGGTCGGGCCGGCGGCGGCGGGCACCGCCCCGCCGCCGCCCGCCCGCCGCGCGGGTCAGCCGGTCAGCGCCGCCGTCACGACCGGACGGTGGCCGTGCAACCACTCCTGCCAGCGGCGTACCCCGTCGGGCACGCCCGCGTCGCGCAGCCGGCGCAGAGCCGGCTCACCCCGGTCGGCGCCGGCCTCGATGCCCCGCCAGGTGTCCCCGATCTGGTGGAGCATCACGTCCACCAGCTCACTGCGGTCCAGTGCTGGCGAACCCGCCTCGTAGGCGCCGCAGAGGACCCGACACCGCCGGCCCAGCTCGGCGGGGTCGGCACCCTCGCCCAGCGGAGCCCAGTGCCAACCGGCGAACGCCACATCCTCGATCCGCCGGCCCGGCCCGGCCAGGTCCCAGTCCAGGAAGGCCACCGGGAGCGGCCCGCTCGGGAAGTCCCGGTACACCGTGTTCTTCGGGGAGAGGTCGCGGTGGCACACCGTCTCGGCGGCACCGGCCAGGTCAGTTCCCGCGCACGCGTCGTGCAACAGGCGGATCAGCTCGGCCAGCCGCACCAGCGCCGGATCGGCGAAGAAAGCCGGATCCTCCCGGTCCCGCCACGGCACCCGGCCGGCGACGTAGCCGAGCATCTGCCGGCCCCGGTCGTCGACACCGAGGTGGCGGGGCGCGAGGTCCGCGCCCCTCGCGGCCAGGTGGCGCAGCAGCGCGGAGACGAACTCCAGGTCGGCCGGCGGGGTACGGCGCACCGTGTCGCCGACCCGGACCACGTCGGCCACGAATCCGCCGGTCAGCGGCTCCTCGGCGGAGCCGGTCGACCCGGTCACACCGGCATCGTCGAGCGGCGCTGCCGTTCGGCCCGCCACCACTGGTGGGCCAGCACCAGGCTGGCGATGAGGCCGAGGCTGGCGGGGGCGGCGGCGTACCAGTTGACGTGGCCGGGGGAGCTGACCGCCGCGCCGATGGCGGCGTACCCGAAGGCGGTCGGCGCCGAGGCGATGACGCTTCCGGCCAGGAACGGCAGGACCCGCGCGCCGGTCGTGCCGTAGCCGTAACTGACAAGCCCGAAGCCGGCGATCGGCAGCAGCCGGACGGTCACCACGCCGAACACGCTCTGCCGCGCGAACCACCTGTCGAGGCGGGCCAGCCGGCCCCGGACGCGCTCGGCGACGAACTCCCGGCCGAGCAGCCGGCCGACGGTGAACCCGATCGCCGCCGCCACCAGCGCGGCGCCCAGGGCGTACGCGGCGCCCTCCAGGGGGCCGAAGATCGCGCCGGCGGCGAGCGTGATGAACGTCCGCGGGACCAGCGCGACAAGCAGCAGCGCACCGCCGAGGATCGCGGCCACCGGGGCGAGGTCACCCAACCGGTCGGCCAGCGCCGGAAGCTGCTCCGGATCCGGTCGGGGCACCAGGAGCAGCAGCAGCCCGCAGGCGCCGATGAGCAGGACGAGCAGAGAGAACCGGGCGGCCGACGGCTGCCGCAGCAGCCGCCGGACGGCGCGGATCATGCCCGGGCGGCGGCCACCGCGGCGCGACGCTCGTTGCGGAGCCGGTCGGACCAGGTGTCGTCAAGCGGCGGAAGCTGGTGCGCTCCGGTGGCCCAGCGCAGCAGCAGGTCGGCCAGGGCCGGGTTGCGGGCCAGCGCGGGACCGTGCGAGTAGGTGCCCAGCAACTTGCCGCGCCAGGCGCCCTCGGTGGCACCGTCGTTGCCCACCCCGGCGGTGACCCGGGCGAGCGGAGAGACCTCCGGGCCGAGGTGGGTACGGCCGCCGTGGTTCTCGAAGCCGGTCAGGGCGGGCAGACCCAGCCGGGGGTCGATCTCGCCGGCCAGCTCGCCGACGGCCCGGCTCGGACCCCTGTCGGACTGGAGGTCGAGCAGCTCCAGGCCACGGCACTGCACGCCCTTGGCGAAGAAGGACGTGCCGAGCAGCTGGTAGCCGGCGCAGACGCCGAACACCACCGAACCCTGTGCCACCGCGCGGTGCAGACCGCCGTCGGCGATCAGCCGCTGCGCGCCGAGCGCCTGCGGCCCGTCCTCGCCGCCGCCGACCAGGTAGATGTCGGCGGTCGCCGGCAGCCGCTCGTCGGAGCGGACCTCCAGCACCTCCACCGGCATGCCCCGTTGGCGTGCCCGCCGGGCCAGGATCAGCGCGTTGCCCCGGTCGCCGTAGGTGGACAGCAGGTCGGGGTAGATCCAGACGATACGCAGGCTCTCAGTTGACACGGTCCAACTCCGCTCGGATGTCCTGGAACGCGGTGTAGTTCGCGATGACCTCCAGCCGCCCGGGCGGGACCGACCGGATCGCGTCGTCGAAGGTGCGTACGTGCTGGAAGGGCACGTCGTTGACGTCCAGCCGGACCGCCAGGTCGTACGCCCGGTCGCCGGTGATCAGCACCTGCCGGCCGCGCAGCGGCGCGAAGTCGACGTCGAAGAGCCAGGAGGTGTCCAGTCCGTCGGGGTCGCGCGCGTTGATGGAGAGCAGCGTCGGCGCCTCGTCGGCCATGTCGAACGCCTCCAGCCAACTGGCCGGGTTCTTGGCCAGCAGCAGCCGGATGTTGCGCCCGTCCTTGTCCACCTGCGCGTAGCGGCCCGCCACCGAGGTGACGATGCCGAGGCGGGACACCGCGTCGACCGGGCGTACGCCGAACTCGGCGGCCACGGCCAGCGCGGTCGCCGCGTTACCGAGGTTGACCTTGCCGGGCAGTTGCAGGGAGACCTTGTGCCAGGCGCCGGTGGGGTCGAGCACCCCCTCGTCCTCGACGACCCACTGCGGCTCCGGTCGGCGCAGCGGGCAGCCGGTGCACCACCACTGGCCGCCGGAGCGCTGGATGGTCGAGCCGCACTCGGGGCAGACCCAGGAGTCGTCGTGCCAGCGCTGGCCGGCGCTGAACCAGGTCACGTGGGGCGGGTTGATGCCCCGGGCCGGGTCCGCCGGAGGGGTGGCGGCCCACACGACCATCGGGTCGTCGGCGTTCGCCACCACCCGCACGTCGGTGTGCCGGACCAGCGCCGCGCGCCAGAGCTGCGCCATCATGGCGACCTCCTTGGCGCGGTCCAGTTGGTCGCGGGACAGGTTCAGCAGGGCGACGACGTGCGGTTCGGTCGCCTCCAGCACCTGGGCCAGGTAGTGCTCGTCGACCTCCAGCACCGCGTACGGGGTGCTGCCGGCCTTGGCCAGCGCCGAGGTGTGCCCGGTGGGCATGTTGGCGCCGAACGAGTTGGTGGCGACCCGCCCGAGCACACCGACCGCGGCGGCGGTCAGGCGCGTCGTTGTGGTCTTGCCGTTGGTGCCGGAGACGAGCGCGATCGCGCGCCCGGCCGACAGGTGGGCCAGCAGGTCCGGGTCGATCTTCAGCCCGATCCACCCGCCGATCACCGAACCGTCGCCACGGCCGGCCGCCCGGGAGAGCGCCGCGGCGGTCCGTGACACGGAGCTGGCCACCTTGGCCCGTAGGGGCATTTTCGCGTCCGTCACGCGAGCGAGGTTACCGGACCGCCCGCCTCGCCAGATCGCCGCCGACGGTGAACCGTTCGGCCGTGGCATCCGCGTGGGCGGCCCGGTCGGCGTCCGTCGGACGGAGTCGATCTATGTCGGAAAGCGGACCACGCCGGAGGGGCGCTGTGGCCCTCCACTCCGCTCCACCCCGTGTGACGTGCGGTTTTGCCGTCGGATCAGACGCGCCACGCGGGCGAATCTGGTTGCGGGTGGAGGGAAGTGGAGTAGAGTGGTGGCCAATGGTGAGGCCGGGAGGGCTCACCGGCCCGGGGGGTCAGCGGCGCCGCGAACGCCGCTCAGGGGCGAGGGGGTAGGGCCGATGTTCCTCGGCACCCACACTCCACGCCTGGACGAAAAGGGCCGGTTGATCCTTCCGGCCAAGTTCCGGGATGAGCTGGCGGGGGGTGTCGTGGTCACCAAAGGGCAGGATCGCTGTCTCTACGTCTTCCCGACACCCGAGTTCCAGCGGATCGCGGAGCAGTTGCGCGCGCAGCCGATGACGCACAAGGCGGCCCGGGCCTACAGCCGGGTCTTCTTCGCCAGCGCGCACGACGAGGTGCCGGACAAGCAGGGTCGGGTGACGATCCCGGCCCACCTGCGGGAGTATGCCGCGCTGGACCGCGACCTCGTCGTGATCGGCGCGAGCACGCGGGTGGAGATCTGGGACAAGGTCGCCTGGGAGACCTACCTCGCCGAGAGCGAAGACGACTTCGCCGACATCGAGGAGGGGGTGCTGCCCGGCGGTCTGTAGGGCGGAACGGCGCCCGACGTACTGCGAGATCTCCAGCCGCTTTCGAGTTCCTGGCATCCCTTCCCCGGTGCCAGGCGCACGATCCAGTTATCGGGTCCGAACCCGGTGGCCGGCGGGAGCGGATGGGGATCTGGCGGTACGACGGCAGCGCCGTCTCCACGGCAGGCGCGCGAGAAGAACGGACGTTTCAACCAGTGGGGGTCGACATGGGGGAGTTGCGCGGCACGCACGTGCCGGTGCTGCTCGAGCGGTGTCTCGAGCTGCTGGCCCCCGCGCTGGGTCGAGGCGGCCGGACGGTGCACGTCGACGCCACGCTCGGCCTGGCCGGGCATGCGGAGGCGGTGCTCCAGGCGCACCCGGAGACGGTCCTCATCGGGCTCGACCGGGACACCGAGGCGCTGGCGCACGCGCGGGTCAGGCTGGCCCGGTTCGCCGACCGCATCCACCTGGAGCACGCCGTCTACGACGAGCTGCCCGAGGTGCTGGAGCGGCTGGGCTATCCGGGCATCGACGGGATCCTGTTCGACCTGGGGGTGTCGTCGCTGCAACTGGACGCGCCCGACCGCGGGTTCGCCTACGCGCAGGACGCGCCACTCGACATGCGGATGGACCAGACGCGGGGGGTGACCGCCGAGGAGGTGGTCAACACGTACGCCCACCCGGACCTGGCCCGGGTGCTGCGGGTGTACGGCGAGGAGAAGTTCGCCGGCCGGATCGCCTCGGCGATCATCCGGGAGCGGGAACGCGCCCGGATCACCTCGTCCGCGCGGCTGGCGGAGCTGGTCCGGGACTCCATTCCGGCGCCAGCCCGACGAACGGGCGGACACCCGGCAAAGAGAACGTTTCAGGCTTTACGGATCGAGGTAAACAGAGAGCTGGCAGCGCTGGAGACAGCGTTGCCATCCGCGCTCGACGCACTGACCGTGGGCGGTCGCATGGTGGTCCTGTCCTACCACTCGCTGGAGGACCGGCTCACCAAGGCGGCGCTCGCGGACCGGGTCCGCAGTAAGGGCCCTGTCGACCTCCCGGTTGAGCTGCCCGGGTCCGGTCCGACGTTCCGGCTGCTGAGCCGGGGCGCCGAACTGCCCGGGGAGGAGGAGGTCGCCGCGAACCCGCGCGCCGCCTCGGTGCGGCTGCGGGCCGCGGAACGACTCGACCCGAACGCGACAGAACAGGGGCGGACCGACCGCGAACGGTCTCGCCGAAGGGTGAAGGGAATGCACCAACCGGGCGCGGGGTCCGCCTGATCCGTGGGGGGTCAGGGGCGCCGCGACCGTAGAGGGACGGATGTTGAGGGGGAGGGACATGAACATTGACAAGCGCGACCGCCGGGACGTCACCGGCGGCGGGCAGCGCGCACCGCGGTCGGGGGGCCGGACCGCGGCGGAGCGGGCTCCGCGCGTGGGGAACGGTACGCCACGCATCGATCGAGTGAATCGGCAGGGGGAGGCTCGCGCCCGGGGGGCGCGCGAGTTCCCGACCCAGGGCAGCGCCGCGTTGCGTCCGGTCGAGAAGACCGGCGTCGCGGCGACCGCCCGTCCGCCCCGGCTGCGGGTGGCGCCGCCGGCGCCGGTGTCGGTGCCGCGGGCGCCGTTCGCGGCCCTGATCGTGGTCCTGGTGGTCGGTGGGGTGCTGGGCATCCTCGCGGTCAACACCAAGATCAATGAGAACGCGTTCCGGTTGGAGAAGCTGCAGCAGCAGCAGGCCCGACTGGACCTGGAGAAGCAGCAGCTCGACAAGCAGATCGCCGAGGCCGAGGCGCCGGGGAACCTGACCGCCGAGGCGCGTCGACTGGGGCTGGTGGACGCCGGGGAGCCGGGGTACGTCCGGCTGCCGGACGGCAAGCTGCCGCTCGGCGTGCCGAAGCCGGCTACCGGCGAGCCGTCGGTTACCAGCCAGGGCGCGGGAGGCTGACAGTGCCACCGAGGTCGGACGAGCCGCGCCGGAACCCCACGGGGTCCCGGCGCGGTTCTTCGCGTGACACCGCGCCCGCCGACGGCGAGTCGCGCACCGACGAGCCGGGCATCGGCGGGATCTCCGGCGCTCGGGCGTACACCCCTCGGGGTCGGACGGTCCGCGAGGAGCGCGGCGTGCCGGCGCGCGGCGCCGAGCAGCGGCGTACCCCCCGCAGCACCCGCTCGGGCGACCCGTTCCGGCCGGCGTTGCAGGTGCTCGACGGTGGCCGCGCCGCCGCCGCGCGGGCCGCCCGGCGGGACGCGCCCGCGGCCGGCCGCGGCGGGGTCGTGCGGACCGTCGCGCCGCGCAACCCGCGGGGGCCGGTGGGCGACGAGCCGCCACCGCGCCGCCGGACCACCCCGCGCGCGCCGCGCCGCGCCGACCGGCCGGCGGGCCGCCGGCCGTCGCGCAAGCCGCCGCGTCCGCCGAAACTCGCCGACCCGCGACTGCGGCTACGGCTGGGCACCGCGCTCACCCTGGCGCTGTTCGCCGTGATCGGCGTGCGGCTGGTGTTCCTCCAGGCGGTCGACACCCCGGCGTACGCCGGCGGTGGCGTCGCCGACCGGACCCGCACGGTCGAGCTGCCCGCGCCGCGCGGCGCGATCTACGACCGGACCGGCGCCGAGCTGGCACACAGCGTCGAGGCACGGTACGTGTTCGCCGACCCGATCGAGATCACTGACGCCGCCACCACCGCGAAGGCGCTGTCCCCGCTGCTCGGCATCCCGGCGTCCAAGCTCACCGAGCTGATGAAGCCCCGCAAGCTGGAGAACGGCAAGCCGTCCCGGTTCGAGTACCTGGCCCGGGGGGTGGAGATCCCGGCCGCCAAGCGGGTGCAGGCGCTGGAGCTGCCCGGCATCGGTGTGCACCGGGACGAGCGCCGGGAGGTTCCCGGCGGCGACCTGGCGGCCAACCTGATCGGTTTCACCAGCCAGGACATGGACGGGCTGGAGGGGCTGGAGGCCCGCTACGACGAGCTGCTCGCCGGGCAGGACGGCCGGCGGGTGTACGAGGCGGGCCTCGGCGACCTCGCCGCGCCGATCCCGGGCGGCTACAGCAAGACCACCCCGGCCAAGCCGGGCAGCTCGCTGGCGCTCACCCTCGACCGCGACCTGCAGTTCAAGACGCAGCAGATTCTCAGCGCGGCGATGGCGCAGCAGCGTGGCGGCACCGCCGCGGCGGTGATCATCGACGTTCCCACGGGCGAGGTGCTGTCCCAGGCCAGCGACCCCACCTACAACGCGGCCAAGCCACTGCCGAGCGACCCGGTCGCCCGGGAGGACGCCGCGACGAGCTTCGTGGTCGACCCGGGTTCGGTGCACAAGGCGATCACCTACGGCGCGGCGTTGCAGGAGGGGGTGATCACCCCGGACACCGCGCTGCCCATCGCGAACAGCATCAAGAAGGGTGACACCTGGTTCTCCGACACCCATCCGGCGAACGGTCGGAAGATGAGCGTGCCCGGCATGCTCGCGTACTCGTCGAACGTCGGCACGATCACCATAGCCGACCGGCTCGGCCGCGACCGGCTGATCGACTACCAGAAGCGGTTCGGGCTCGGCCAGCCCACGGGTGAGGGGCTGCCCGGCGAGGCCAGCGGCCGGCTGCTGCCCGCCGACGAGTGGAGCGACTCGTCGGAGGGCTCGGTGCCGATCGGGCACAGCGTGGACGCCACGCCCCTGCAGATGGCCGCCGCGTACGCCGCCATCGCCAACGACGGCACCTACGTGCAGCCGCACCTGGTGAAGGAGACGATCGGCCCGGACGGCAGGCGTACGCCCGCGCCCGCTCCGGTGACCCGATCGGTGCTCAGCCCGCAGAACGCGGCGGCGCTGCGCACCATGCTGGAGGCCGTCACCACTGTCGACGGCGCCACCGGGCTCACCGCCGCCGTCCCCGGCTACCGGGTCGCCGGCAAGACCGGCACCGGTTGGCGGTTGGTGGACGGCAAGAAGCAGCCAGGCGAGGTGTCCTCCTTCATCGGCATGGCCCCCTCGGAGAAGCCCCGGTACGTCATCGCGGTCTTCGTGTACGCGCCAGGCGGCGGGGGAGCCGCGATCGCCGGACCGGCGTTCCGGGACATGATGCAGTTCACTCTGCGTCACTACCGCGTACCGCCCTCCAGCGGTGCTTCGAAGCCCAAGTTCGTGGTCTATCCGCGCTGAGCAGCGACGGCGGGACATCATCGGTGAGTGCCGACGAACCACCGGGGCGGCTGTGCGGCCGGAACCGGACGACCGGGTAGGGTCTGACGCCGTGCCCGGCAATCCACGTCCACGTACCGTGACCGGAGTCCGGCTCGGTGATCTCGCCGTCCGGCTCGCCGTCGACCTTCCGGCGGACACCGCCGACGTGATCGTCACCGGGGCGACCCACGCCAGCCAGGAGGTCCATCCCGGCGACCTGTACGCGGCGCTGCCCGGCGCCCGCCGGCACGGCGCGGAGTTCGCTGCCGCCGCAGCCGAGGCCGGCGCGGTCGCGCTGCTGACCGACGCCGCGGGCGCGGAGCTGGCGGCGGGGACGGGCCTGCCCGCCCTGGTGGTGCCCGACCCGCGCGCGGTCCTCGGTGAGCTGGCCTCGGCCGTGTACGGCGACCCGACGGCGGGGCTGACAGTGATCGGGGTGACCGGCACGGCAGGCAAGACGTCCACCGCGTACCTCGTCGAGTCGGGGCTGCGGGCCGCGGGGCACACCACCGGGCTGATCGGCACCGTGGAGACCCGCCTCGGCGACCTGGTGATCGACAGTGTGCGGACCACGCCGGAGGCCACCGACCTGCACGCCATGCTGGCCACCGCCCGCGAGCGGGGGGTGACCGCAGTGGTCATGGAGGTCTCCAGTCACGCCCTGGCGATGGGCCGGGTGGGTGGTGTCCGGTTCGACGTGGGCGGCTACACCAACTTCGGCTCCGACCACCTGGACTTCCACGCCGACAGCGCCGACTACTTCGCCGCGAAGGCGCAGCTCTTCGACGGCCGGTGTGCCGTCGAGGTGCTCAACCACGACGATCCGGCGCTCAAGCCGCTGTACAAGCCGGCGACCGTCACCTACTCGGCGGCCGGCGACCCGTCCGCGACGTGGTGGGCCGACGGTGTCGGCGGCGAGGGGTACGCGCAGCGGTTCACCGCGCACGGCCCGGACGGCCTCGTCGTGCCCGCCGGGGTGGCGTTGCCGGGTCGGCACAACGTGGCGAACGCCCTGCTGGCCATCGCCACGCTCGTCGCCGCCGGGGTGGACCCGGCGACCGCCGCCGCCGGCGTGGCCGCCTGCGGCGGGGTGCCCGGCCGGTTGCAGCTGGTCGACGTCGCCGCGCCGGTGCGCGGAGTGGTCGACTACGCGCACAAGTCCGACGCCATCGTGGCCGCGCTTGCCGCGCTGCGGGAGCTGAGCGCCGGTCGGTTGATCTGTGTGATCGGCGCCGGTGGAGACCGGGACCGGGGCAAACGGCCGGTGATGGGCGCCGCCGCGGCGCAGGGGGCAGACGTGGTGCTGGTGACCGACGACAACCCGCGCACCGAGGACCCGGCGGAGATCCGCGCCGAGGTGCTCGCCGGGGCGTACCGGGCCGGCGCGGCCGCCCGGATCATCGAGGTGGCCGGTCGCCGGGCGGCGATCGACGAGGCGGTCCGGCTCGCCGAGCCGGGCGACGTCATCGCGCTGCTCGGCAAGGGCCACGAGCGTGGCCAGGAGGTGGCGGGCGAGGTGTTCCCCTTCGACGACAGCACGGAACTGGCCGACGCGTTGCGGGCCCGCTTCGGGGATCTGGCGGGTCAGCGGTGATCGCGCTGAGCCTGGCCGAGGTGGCCACCGCGGTCGACGGGCGGCTCGTCGCCGCCGATCCGGCAGCCACCGTCACCGGCAGCGTCGAGTTCGACTCGCGCAAGGTGGGAGCCGGGTCGCTCTTCGTGGCGTTCCCTGGTGAGAAGGTCGACGGGCACGACTACGCGCAGACGGCGATCCAGGCCGGCGCCGTGGCGGTGCTCGGCAGCCGTGAGGTGCCCGGCGTACCGATGGTGCTTGTCGACGACGCGCTGGCCGCCATGGGCCGGCTGGCCCGCGCGGCCGTGGACCGGCTGCCCGGGCTGACCGTGATCGGCGTGACCGGCTCGTCCGGCAAGACCACCACCAAGGACCTGATCGGCCAGCTCACCACCCGGCTCGGCGCTACCGTGGCGCCGCCCGGTTCGTTCAACAACGAGCTGGGGCACCCGTACACCGCGCTGCGGGCGGGACCGGACACCAGGTACCTGGTGATGGAGAAGGGCGCCCGGGGGATCGGGCACGTGCGTTACCTGTGCGAGCTGGTGCCGCCCCGGATCTCCGTGGTGCTCAACGTCGGCACGTCGCACATCGGCGAGTTCGGTTCGCAGGACGCCATCGCCCAGGCCAAGGGCGAACTGGTCGAGGCGCTGCCGCCGGACGGGCTGGCCGTGCTCAACGCCGACGACCCGCGGGTGGACGCGATGGCGGGCCGTACGCGCGCCCGGGTGGTCCGCTACGGCGAGGCGCCCGACGCGGACGTGCGGGCCGAGGACGTCACGCTCGACGAGCGGGGGCGCGCGTCGTACACCCTCGTCGTTCCGGAGGGCCGCGCGCCCGTCCGGCTCGGGGTGACCGGCCGGCACCAGGTCGGCAACACCCTCGCGGCGGCGGCTGTGGCGCGCGAGCTGGGCATGCCGCTGGCCGAGCTGGCCCCCGCCCTGGGCGAGCTGAAGCTGGTCTCCACCCGGCGGATGGACGTCTTCGACCGTCCCGACGGGGTGACCGTGATCGACGACTCGTACAACGCGAACCCGGCCTCCATGGCGGTGGCGCTGCGGGCGCTGGCAAGCATCGGCCGGGGCCGGCGTACCGTCGCGGTGCTGGGTTACATGGCCGAGCTGGGCCCGTTCGAGTCCGACGGCCACGCGCAGACCGGCCGTCTCGCGGCTGAGCTGGGCGTGGACCGGCTGCTCGTGGTGGGCGAGCTGGCGGCGCCGATCCACGAGGGCGCCACATCAGTAGGTGACTGGGGAGGAGAGTCGGTGCTGCTCACCGATCAGGCGGCGGCCGTCGAGGTGCTGCGGGGCGATCTACGACCGGGCGATGTCGTCCTGGTCAAGGGCTCCCGCTACCGGACCTGGGAGGTGGCCGACGCCCTGCGCGCCGACGCCGGTGGGGAGTCCACCCGATGAGGGCGGTCATCGTCGCCATCGGGGTGGCCTTCCTGGTCTCGCTGTTCTGCACCCCGATCGCCATCAAGGTGTTCACCCGGCTCAAGGCCGGCCAGCCGATCCGGTCCGACGGCCCCGCCATGCACCAGGGCAAGAAGGGCACGCCCACGATGGGCGGCGTGGTCTTCATCCTGGCCACGGTGATCGCGTACGTGGCCGGGCACCTGGCGCTGACCACCCTGCCGGATCTGCAGATCGCCCAGGTGGAGCCGACCATCACCGCGCTGGTGCTGCTGGGGCTCATGGTGTTCTCCGGCGCGGTGGGCTTCCTCGACGACTTCCTCAAGGTGCGCAAGCGCAACAGCGCCGGTCTGAACAAGCGCGGCAAGCTGCTCGGTCAGATCCTGGTCGGCGCGGTCTTCGGCGTGGTCGCGCTGTACTTCCCGAGCACGATGACCGACGCGACGGGCGCGAAGACCAACACCGAGACGGTGGGCAGCACGACGCTGAGCTTCATCAGGGACATCGACGCCCTGGAGGTCAGCAAGATCGGCGCGGTGATCATCTTCATCTTCGTGGTGATGGCCGCGACGAACGGCGTCAACCTCACCGACGGTCTGGACGGTCTGGCGACCGGCGCCTCGGTGATGGTGCTCGCCGCGTACGCGCTCATCGCGTTCTGGCAGTACCGGCACTGGTGCGCCGACCCTAGCTACACCCAGGACTACTGCTACGCGGTGCGCGACCCGTTGGAGATCGCGCTGATCGCCGGTGCGGCGGCCGGGGCCTGTGTGGGCTTCCTGTGGTGGAACACCTCGCCGGCGCGGATCTTCATGGGTGACACGGGAGCGCTGGGGCTGGGCGGCCTGATCGCCGGCATGGCGATGTCGACCCGCACCATCCTGCTGCTGCCGATCATCGGCGGGCTCTTCGTGATCATCACGATGTCCGTGGTGATCCAGATCATCTCCTTCAAGACCACAGGCAAACGGGTGTTCCGGATGTCGCCGCTCCAGCACCACTTCGAGTTGGCCGGCTGGAGCGAGGTCAACATCGTGGTCCGCTTCTGGATCATCGCCGGCATCGGCGTGGCCATCGCCCTGGGCCTGTTCTACAGCGAGTTCCTCGCCAACATGACCTGACCGACTCCAGGCCGGCGATGTGGGGGTGTCCGACGTCCGGACGCCCCCATTCGGCGGTCTGGAGCGGATCATCAGCGAGCCAGACGTGAGCCCGACACGCCCGGTGCGCCGTTGTGGGCCTGACGGGCGCGCCGAGCGGTGATGATGTGCGGGTGGGGGAGGAACCAGGCACCGAGGACAGGACAGCCGGTCGGCCGCGACGGTCACCGGGCCCGACGCGCACCGTGGAGGCCGCAGCGCCACCCGACGACGCGCGGGGCCCGGAGCCGGGTGTGGCACCACGCGGGCCGGAGGGCGTCGCGCCGGCACCGCTACGCGGGCTCGACGCGGCCGGCGGTCTGGCGGCCTTGCGGGGCCTGCTGGACCGGCCGCTCGCCTCCTACTACCTACTGCTGTCCAGCGCCGGTCTGCTGCTGCTCATCGGGTTGACAATGGTCTTCTCGGCGACAAGCGTGAAGGACTACGCCGAGGACGGCAACGCATCGGCCTCGCTGACCAAGCAGGCCATCTTCGCGGTGATCGGCATCGGGGCGTTCTGGGTCTGCCAGCGGCTGCCCGCCAGCACCTACCGGTCCCTGGGCCGGCCGCTGCTGTTCACCGCGGTGGCGCTGCTGCTGGTGCTCAACCTGCTGGTGGCCTACGGCCGGCTCACCGGCCAGCGGTCGGTCGGGTTCGGGCCGATCGAGGCGCGGCTGAACTGGCTGTTCATCGGCGGGACCCAGGTGCAGCCGTCCGAGCTCGCCAAATTCGCGCTGGTCCTGTGGGGCGCGCACGTGATCGCCCGCAAGGGCGCCGCGCTGGGCTGGTGGCGGGAGCTGGCCACGCCGCTCTTCCCGATGGTCGGCCTGCTCTTCGTGCTTGTCGGCTACAACGACACCGGCACGATGCTCTGCCTGCTGGCCCTGGTGGTCGGCCTGCTCTGGGCCGCCGGGGTGCGGATGCGGGTCTTCGGGGCACTGACCGTTGTCGGTCTGCTCGGCGTCGGCCTGCTCATCGCGGTCGCCTCGCTCGGCGCCGGCTCCGGCGAGCGCGGCGCGGACAACTACCGGCTGGCCCGGCTGACCGCGTTCATCAACCCGCCCGACCCGCAGGAGTGCAAGCTCGACGGCTGCCTCCAGCTCTACCAGGGCCGGCTGGCCATCGAGCACGGTGGCTGGTTCGGCGTCGGACTGGGCAAGGGCAGCGTCAAGTGGGACTGGCTGCCCGAGGCGCACAACGACTTCATCTTCGCGATCATCGCCGAGGAGCTGGGCGTCATCGGCTGCGCCGTGGTGCTCGCCCTGTTCGCCGTGCTCGCGTACACCGGGCTGCGGATCGCCCGGCGGGTGGACGACCCGTTCCGGCGGCTCGCCGCCGCCGCTGTCACCACCTGGCTGGTCAGCCAGGCCGTGATCAACATTGGTGGGGTGGTCGGGCTGCTGCCGATCACCGGCCTGCCGCTGCCGTTCATCTCCGACGGCGGAAGTGCCCTGGTCGTGACGCTGGCCGCGATCGGGATGCTGGCATCCTTCGCCCGCGCCGAACCCGATGCGGCCAGAGCCCTGCATGCCCGTCCGCCGGCCCGGTGGGTCCGACTACTCTGGGCCCCGTTACCGCCGCTTCCCGGCCGGCGTCGCCGCCCGGCGACACCGCCCGCGGCCCGAGGGCCCGTGCCCCGGTCGCGGGAGCGGCGGAAGGACGACCAGGCCGCACCGCGCGGCGTCCGGCAGGGCCGGGCCCGCGGGGGTACGGCGAGCGAGAGGAGACGCTGATGGGTCCGCTGCGTTCGGTGGTGCTCGCGGGAGGTGGCACCGGGGGGCACATCTACCCGCTGCTCGCCTTCGCCGACTGCCTGCGCCGACACGACCCCGGCGTCCGGATCACCTGCCTCGGCACACCCAAGGGCATGGAGAACGAGCTGATCCCGCCGCACGGCTACGACCTGCGGCAGATCCCGGCGTACCAGCTGCCCCGGTCGGTGAACATGAACCTGGTGCGTACCCCGGGCCGGATGTGGACCGCGGCCCGCGCCGCCGGCAAGGTGATCGACGAGGTGCGCGCCGACGCGGTGGTCGGCTTCGGCGGGTACGTCTCGGTGCCGGCGTACCTGGCCGCGTGGCGTCGGGAGATGCCCATGGTGATCCACGAGGTGAACGTGCCGCCGGGTGTGGCCAACCGCCTCGGCATGAAGTTCACCAAGAACATCGCCGTCGGTTTCCCGCACCAGCCGAGCCAGGCCGAGTCGCTGCGCGACGCCACAGTCGTCGGGGTTCCGCTGCGCCGCAGCATCGCCACGCTCGACAGGTACGCGCTGCGCAACGCCGCCCGCGCCCACCTCGGGCTCCGCCCCGACCTGCCTGTGCTCTTCGTCGCCGGCGGCTCGTCGGGCGCCCGCTCGATCAACCTGGCGGTCTCCGGCGCGGCCAAGGAACTGGCCCGCAACGGCGTGCAGGTGCTGCA
Source organism: Micromonospora sp. NPDC047521 (assembly GCF_055587305.1). NCBI lineage: Bacteria > Bacillati > Actinomycetota > Actinomycetes > Micromonosporales > Micromonosporaceae > Micromonospora > Micromonospora sp. NPDC047521. The sequence continues at coordinate 506,654 of NZ_JBVJGN010000003.1, forward strand.
CGTGATGGGTGCCCGCAACGAGCCGGTGCCGATCCCCACCGACCTGCCGGTGCCGTACGTGACGCTTCCCTACCTGTCCGAGATGGAGCTGGGCTACGCCGCCGCCGATCTGATGCTGGCCCGGGGCGGGGCGATGACGGTCGCCGAGGTGGCCGCGATCGGCCTGCCCACGATCTACGTGCCGTACCCGCACAGCAACCAGGAGCAGAAGCGCAACGCGCTGCCCGTGGTGGAGGCCGGCGGCGGGGTGCTCGTCGACGACGCCGAACTCACTCCGGACTGGCTGGAGCGCACGGTCATCCCGCTGATCCGCGACCCGCAGCGGCTGTACGCGATGGGCGCGGCGGCCGCCGCGTACGGGCGGCGTGACGGTGACGAGGCGCTGCGGTCCTTCGTGCTCGCGGCGGTGGCCCGATGACCGCGCAGTTCACCCCGGCCGGCACGCTGACCGCCGAGGACCTGGGCGCCGTCCACCTGATCGGCGTGGGCGGGGTGGGCATGCTCGGCGTGGCCCGACTGCTGCTCACCCGGGGCATCCGGGTCTCCGGCAGCGACCTGCGCGAGTGGCCCTCGCTTGCGGGTCTGCGGGCGCTCGGCGGCACCATCTATCTCAGCCACGAGGCGACGAACCTCGACGGTGTGGACACAGTGGTCTACTCGTCGGCCATCCCGCAGGACCACCTGGAACTGGTCGAGGCGCGTCGGCGTGGCCTGCGGGTGCTGCACCGCTCGGAGGCGCTCGCGGCGGCGATGACCGGCCGCCGGGCGATAGCTGTCGCCGGCACCCACGGCAAGACCACCACCACCTCGATGGTGACGATGGTGCTCCAGCAGGCCGGTGTGGACCCGTCCTTCGTGATCGGCGGGGAGATCTCCGAGGTCGGCTCGGGCGCCCACCACGGCACCGGCGAGTACTTCGTGGTCGAGGCGGACGAGAGCGACCGCTCGTTCCTCATCTACCGCCCGTTCGTGTCGATCATCACGAACGTCGAGGCGGACCACCTGAACACCTACGGCGACTACGCGACGCTGGAGGCCGCGTTCGTCGAGTTCGCCCGCCTCACCGACCCGGAGGGGTTCATCATCACCTGCGCCGACGACCCGGGTGGTCGCCGGCTGGCCGAGACGCTTCGCGCCGAGGGCCGGCGGGTCCACACGTACGGCGAGGCGGCCGACGCCGACCTGCGGCTGAGCGAGATCTCCTCCTCGTCGCGCGGGGTGCGCTACCTGGCCGCGATCGACGGTCGGTCGCTCGGCGAGTTCCGGCTGCCGGTGCCCGGGCGGCACATGGGCCTCAACAGCGCGTCGGCGGTGCTCGCCGCGTACCTGCTGGATCTGCCGCTGGGGGCGGCGGAGGCCGCGCTGGCGGTGTTCCCGGGCGTGCGGCGGCGCTTCGAGCGCAAGGGCGTCGCGGACGGCGTGCTGGTCTACGACGAGTACGCGTACCACCCGACCTCGATGACGCTGGCGTTGCAGACGCTGCGCGAGGTGGCCGGGGACGGGCGGCTGATCGTCGTCTTCCAGCCGTACCGGCTCTACCGCACGCGCGACAACCAGGCGGAGATCGCCGAGGCGTTGGCCATCGCCGACGAGGTGGTGCTGCTGGAGGTCTTCGGGCCGGGTGAGCTGCGCCAGCCCGGTGAGGGCTCGGCCGCGCTGATCGAGGCGGTGGCGCTGCCCGCCGAGCGGAAGGTCTTCGTGGACTCGTGGGAGGCGGCGCCTGTCGAGGTGGTCCGTCGGGCCCGCCCCGGGGACGTGGTGGTGACCATGGGCGCCCCGCCGATCTCGCTGATGGGTGACGAACTGCTGGCCGGCCTGCTGGCCCGTACCGCCGGTGCCGCGCCGACCGCGACTGTCGACCCGGTGGCGACGACCCCGGCCGTCGGCGAGCCGGTGGCAGGTGGCGCCACGGCCGGTGGCGACGGTGCGGCCCTGGGTGGCACCGCCGCTCCGGACGGCGCGGCGCCCACGGCCGGATGAGCCCCGGCCCGGCCCGAGGACGGACCAGCGCCGCCGAGGGCGGCGCGCCGCGCCGTGGACCGGTGCGGCGGTGGCAGCTCGTGCGGGCGGGCAGCGACGCGGTGCCGCCGTCGACCCGCCGGTTCATGGCGCGTGCCCGGCAGCGCCGGATGCGCGCCGCGCTGCCGTGGGCGGTGGCCGCCGGGGTGCTGGCGGTGGCCGGGCTTGTCGCGTGGACGGTGCTGGGCACCGGCCTGTTCGGCGTCCGCGAGGTGCGGGTGGAGGGTGCCGCCCTGGTCACCCCGGTGCAGGTACGCGACGCGGTCGGGGTGGCCGACGGGGTGCCGCTGGCCCGGGTGGACCTGGCCGCCGCCGCCCGCCGGGTCGGCGAACTGGCGCCTGTGGAGCGGGCGACGGTCTCCCGGGACTGGCCGGGCGCGCTCGTGGTCCGGGTGACCGAACGGACGCCGGTGGCGGCGGTGCCCCAGGGGGAGGCGTTCACGCTCATCGACCGTGGCGGGGTGGCGTTCCGGACGGTGGCCCGCCGGCCCGCCGGGCTGCCGCTGGTCAAGGTGGCGCGGCCGGCCGGCGACGACCCGGACACCCGCGCCGCGCTGGAGGTGCTCGTCGCGTTGACCCCGCAGCTGCGCGCCGAGCTGGTGGACGTGACGGTGGAGGGGCTGGCCCGGATCAGTCTGCGGCTGCGCGGGGACCGGACGGTGGTCTGGGGAGACGCGACACGGGGTACGGACAAGGCGCGGGTGGCCACGGCGCTGCTCGGTGAGGAGACCGACCGGATCGACGTGAGCGCGCCGGACGTGGTGACCTTCCGCTGACCGGGGAGGTGCGCCGGACGTGACGAGTCGCGCTCCGGCCGGCGACACGCCGGTCGGGTCCTTGGCTCATCGCGCGGCGGCGCTTACGTTGCCCCGAAGAGGTTCAGTGGTTGACATAACTGTAAGCCTCTAGTAGAGGGTGAGGGTTCACCTCTGATCCTCGCTGGTGACAGCTGTCGTCGGCCGCTGGTCTGGCCACGCCGTACCCGGTCGGCCGAAGCCAATCTCGAATGGAAAGGACCGGAGATGACACCTCCGCACAACTACCTGGCGGTCATCAAGGTCGTCGGCATCGGGGGTGGCGGCGTCAACGCCGTCAACCGGATGATCGAGGTTGGGCTCAAGGGCGTCGAGTTCATCGCGATCAACACCGATGCCCAGGCGCTGCTGATGAGTGACGCCGACGTCAAGCTCGACGTCGGCCGTGAACTGACCCGTGGACTCGGTGCGGGCGCCAACCCGGACGTGGGCAAGAACGCCGCCGAGGACCACCGCGACGAGATCGAGGAGGTGCTCAAGGGCGCCGACATGGTCTTCGTGACCTGCGGTGAGGGCGGCGGCACCGGCACCGGCGGCGCGCCTGTGGTGGCGAACATCGCCCGTAAGCTCGGTGCGCTGACCATCGGCGTGGTGACCCGGCCGTTCTCCTTCGAGGGCAAGCGCCGCCAGGTGCAGGCCGAGTCGGGGATAGACGAACTGCGCAACCAGTGCGACACCCTGATCGTCATTCCGAACGACCGGCTGCTGGCGCTGGGCGACCGCAACATCAGCATGATGGACGCGTTCCGCACCGCCGACCAGGTGCTGCTCTCCGGTGTGCAGGGCATCACCGACCTGATCACGACCCCGGGTCTGATCAACCTGGACTTCGCCGACGTCAAGAGCGTGATGAGCGGCGCCGGCAGCGCGTTGATGGGCATCGGCAGCGCCCGCGGCGAGAACCGCGCGGTCGAGGCGGCCGAGGCGGCCATCTCCAGCCCGCTTCTGGAGCAGAGCATGGACGGCGCGCGCGGCGTGCTGCTCTCCATCGCCGGCGGTTCCGACCTGGGCCTGTTCGAGATCAACGACGCGGCGCAGCTGGTCACCGACGCGGCCCACCCGGACGCCAACATTATCTTCGGTGCGGTGATCGACGACGCGCTCGGCGACGAGGTGCGGGTGACTGTCATCGCGGCGGGTTTCGACGGCGGCACGCCCGCGTACAAGGCGGCCGAGCCGGCGCGCAAGACGAACACGAACCAGCCGGCGCCGCAGAGTGCCCCGGTCACGCCGCCGGCCACCATGCCGGCGCCGACCCAGTCGCCGCGTCGGGTGCTCTTCGACGACGTGGACGTGCCCGACTTTCTCAAGAACGGGTCCTGAGCCCCGCCGATGACCGACAGCTCAGCCACGGTACGACCGGACCGGCGCGCCGAACTCGCGGCCGGCCTGGCCCACGTCCGGGAGCGGATCGCCGGCGCCTGCGCCGACGCCGGCCGGGACGTCGCCGAGGTCACGATGATCGCGGTGACCAAGACCTACCCGGCCGGCGACGTGCTGGCGCTGGCCGGGCTCGGGGTGACCGACGTGGGGGAGAACCGCGACCAGGAGGCCGCCGGCAAGGCCGCCGAGGTGGCCGCGGCCGGGGTCGACCCGCGGTGGCACTTCATCGGCCAGTTGCAGCGCAACAAGGCCCGCTCGGTGGTCCGCTACGCCGACGTGGTGCACTCCGTGGACAGTGTCCGGCTGGCCCGGGCGCTGGCCACTGCTGCCGCGGACCGGGAGCGCCCGTTGGAGGCCCTGGTGCAGGTCAGCATCGACGGCGACCCGGCGCGGGGTGGGGCGCTGCCCGGTTCGGCCGATCCGGGCGGTGGCCTGGAGCCGGTGGCCGAGGCGGTGGCCGCCGCGCCGTCGTTGCGGCTCGCCGGTCTGATGGCTGTGGCGCCGCTGGGGTGGCCTCCGGAACGGGCCTTCGAGCGGCTGGCCGAGGTGGCCGAGGCGTTCCGGAGAGTCCATCCGGGAGCGAGCGCGCTGTCCGCGGGAATGAGCGGCGACCTGGAAATCGCGATCCGATACGGCGCGACACATGTCCGCGTCGGTAGCGCGTTGCTCGGAATGCGCCCCACGCTGCGGTAGCCTGACCGCGAGACAAGCAAATTACATCAGTGTTGTTTCAGGAACGGCGTCTCCTTGTCGGGGGGGTCGTGGCATGCGACGCGAATCGCGTGCCGGGGGATTGCCGTTCCGGTCCGATGGGCATGGTTGTCCACTCGCGACGGGCGACATGGCACGGGGGCGCGTGCCGCACGGCGGACGGAAGGGCGCGGGATGGGTGCACTGCGCAAGGCGGGGGTCTGGCTCGGTCTGGTCGAGGAAGACGACGAGCGGGCCTACGACGACGGTGGCTACGACAAGGGTGGCTACCGCGACTCGCGGTACCGGCAGAGCCGGTACGCCGAGGAGTTCGCCGACGAGGACGAGGACGACACCGAGGAGCCGCCGGCTCCCCGGCCGCGGGTCAGCGAGCGGGGTCGGCTCTCCGAGCGGTCGAACGGGCGCGTCAGCGAGTCCGACCGTGGTGACGGTGAGCGTCCGGAGCGGGTCGAGCGGTCGAGTGTCCGGTCGATCACCCGGTCGTCGGCCGGCGAGACGTCCGGCGCGCTGACCTACCACACCCGGGACAACCTGGCCCTTGCGCCGCAGGCCACGACGCGTGAGCGCGCGGTGGTGCAGGAGGAGGAGCAGCGCTACCAGATCACCACGCTGCACCCGACCACCTACCGCGAGGCGCGCACCATCGGTGAGCATTTCCGCGACGGGGTCCCGGTGATCATCAACCTCACCGAGATGGACGAGGCCGACGCCCGCCGTCTGGTGGACTTCGCCGCCGGGCTGGCGTTCGGGCTGCGCGGTACGATCGAGCGCGTGACCAATCGGGTGTTCCTGCTCTCACCGGCCAATGTCCAGGTCACCGCTGAGGACAAGGCCAAGATCGCTGAGGGCGGTTTTTTCAGTCTGAGTTGATCCCGCCCGACCCGAGGGACGTCGCTGACCGTGTTGTCGATCTTGCTGCAAGTGTTGTACCTGATCCTTTATGTCTTCCTGCTGCTTCTTCTGTCCCGGTTCGTGCTGAGCGCCGTCCTGCAGTACGGCCGACGGTGGCAGCCGGGGCGTGGAGCGTCGGCCGGATTGGAATCCGTGTGGAGCGTCACTGATCCCCCTCTCAACGCGTTGAGGCGTGTGATCCCTCCGCTGCGAATTGGTACCGTGAGCATCGACCTGGCCTCCCTTGTGCTCCTGGTTATCCTGTTCGTGCTGATGGAGTTCGTGTTAGGGCCGTCGATCAGGGCATCTGCCTGATGACCGACGCGCTTTCGCGGCCGCAACTGACCCGAGGAGTTTCGATGCCGCTGACCCCGGCCGACGTCCACAACGTCGCCTTCAAAAAGCCGCCGATCGGCAAGCGGGGGTATGACGAGGAGGAGGTCGACGCCTTCCTGGACGAGGTCGAGCGCGAGCTCGCCCGTCTCATCGAGGAGAACAACGAGCTGCGCGCCCAGGTGGAGCGCGGCGGCCGTGGCGGTGCCCCCGCCGGCCCCGGCGGCGACGCCCGACTGGCGGCGGAGCTCAACGACGTCAAGGCCCAGCTCGACCGGGTGCAGCGTGACAAGTCGGCGGCCGAGCAGGCCGCCCGCGCGATGCAGGCCGAGCTGGAGCAGGTCCGCGCGACCGGCGGCCCGGCCGGCGTCACCGGTGACGGCGAGCAGCAGGCGCTGCGGGTTCTCATGATGGCCCAGCGCACCGCCGACGACCACGTGTCCGACGCCCGCCGCGAGGCCGACCAGCTGCTCTCCGAGGCGCGCAGCAAGGCCGAGGAGGTGACCCGCGAGGCTCGTGCGAAGGCCGACGCCCTGGAGCGGGACGCCCGCCAGCGGCACCAGGAGGCCATGGGCGGCCTGGACGCCAAGCGCACGGCGCTGCAGAAGCACATCGAGGAGCTCAAGCAGTTCGAGCGCGAGTACCGCACCCGGCTCAAGGCGTACCTGGAGAGCCAGCTGCGTGACCTCGACGGTCGCGGGCAGGGCCTTGAGGCCGAGATGACCCGCTCCGAGGCGGGCCGGGTCGCCGGTGGCAACGGGCTGGCCGCCGCGGGGCTCGCCGGTTCGTACGGTGGCGGGCGCTCCGGCGCCCTCGAAGCCGGACGCTGAGCACCGGCCGGCGATCGCGCCAATGGTGACGGTCGCCGGCCCCGCTCTTACGGTACGAAGCGGCGGGGGTGAGCCGTGATAGTCGCGAGTCTCCTGCTCATCCTCGTCGCGGTGGTGCTGCTGGTTCTCGGCCTGGCCGGGGGCTCCAGCATCATGTTGATCATCTCCATCGCGGCCAGTCTGCTGGCCGCCGTCGCGTTGGTGGTGGGTGCCCGCCAGGCAGCTGCCAACCGCGCCACGGCGGCTCCGGGCCGGTCCGACCGGCGCACCTCCCGCGCACCCCGTACGGCCAGCCAGGCCACGTCGGGTGTTCCGCACGGGCCGCCGCTGGTCGAGCCGGACGTGCCGGTGCAGCACATGCCGTCGACTGTCGGTTCCGGCGGCACCGGGTGGCGGCAACCACCCGAGCCGCCGGTCGACCACGCTTCACCATTCGACGCGTCGGTCGACCGGGATGCCCCGTTCGTGGCCCCGGTCGACGGCGCGTCGTCGCCGCCGGTGAGTCCGGCGCCGTCGGACGGGGCGTCGGCCGTCGATGCGGTGGCCGCCGAGGCGTTGGCAGGTGAACCGGCCGCCCAGCCGGTCACCCCGGCCGAGGCGGCCCGGGTGGCCCGGCTGCCCGATCCCGTCCAGGTGGTGGACGGCAGGCCCCGCTACCACCTCGCCCACTGTGCGCACCTTGTCGGTCGGGCGGCGGAGACGCTGCCGGTCGCCGAGGCGGTCGAGCTGGGCTTCACCCCGTGTGCGCGCTGCGCGCCGGCCACCGTCCTGCTCGCCGACGTCCGACCGATCTGAAGCGGCTTCCGGTGCCCGCCCAGGACACGCTCACCGTGGCGGTACGGGTGAAGCCCGGTGCGTCCCGGGACCGGGTCGGCGGCCGTTTCGACGGGCCGCACGGTCCGGCTCTGGTGATCGCCGTGCACGCGCCGGCCGTCGACGGACGCGCCACCGAGGCGGCCCGTCGGGCCCTCGCCGGCGCGTTGGGTGTGCGGCAGGCCGCGGTGTCGTTGCGGGCCGGCGCGGCCAGCCGGGACAAGCTCTTCCTCGTCGACGGGCCCGGCCCGGAGCTGTCCGGGCTGCTCAGCCGATTGCGCGACGGATCCGTCGAGTGAGGAACGTCCGGGCCGGGCAGCTGTGACACCGGGGCTGGACATCGCGCTGCTGCTCGGTGCGGGCGTGCTGCTGGTGGCGGTCGGCGCGGTGCGTCTCTCCACCCGTCTCGGGGTGCCAAGCCTGCTCGTCTACCTGGCGTTGGGTGTGGCGATCGGCGAGGGCGGGCTGGGCATCCGCTTCGACGACGTCGAGTTGACCAGGACCCTCGGGTTCTGCGCCCTGATCGTGATCATCGCCGAGGGTGGCCTGACCGCGCGGTGGAGCACGCTGCGCCCGGTGCTCGGGCTGGCCTCCGCGCTCTCCACAGTCGGCGTGGTGGTCAGCATCCTGGTCGTCGGTGTCGCCGTACACCTGCTGTTGGGTCTGGACTGGCGGCTGGCGTTGCTCTACGGGGCGGTGCTCTCGTCCACCGACGCGGCGGCGGTCTTCGCGACGCTGCGCCGGCTGCGCCTGCCACCGCGGCTGGTGGCCACGCTGGAGGCCGAGTCAGGGATGAACGATGCCCCAGTGGTGCTGCTGGTGGTGCTGCTGTCGCATTCGGGCTGGGCGCATCCGTGGTGGTACGAGGCCGGGCTCGTCGTCTACGAGCTGGGGGTCGGCGCGGCGGTGGGCGTGGCCGCCGGCGTGGCCGGGACGTGGGCGCTGCGCCGGGCCGCGCTGCCCGCGGCCGGGCTGTACCCGATCGCGGCGGTCGGGATCACGGTGCTGGCGTACGCGGCAGGCGCGGTGCTGCACGCCTCCGGGTTCCTCGCCGTCTACGTGGCTGGGGTACTGCTGGGCAACGCGCGCCTGTCGCACCGGCGGGCGATCCTCGGCTTCGCCGACGGGTTGGCGTGGCTCGCGCAGATCGGCCTGTTCGTGCTGCTCGGTCTGCTGGTCTCGCCGGGCCGGCTGGACGCGGCGGTGCTGCCGGCGGTGGTCGCGGGGTTGGCGCTGGTGCTGCTGGCGCGACCGTTGTCGGTGGCGGCGTCGGCGGTGCCGTTCCGGGTGGGTCTGCGCGAGCAGGCGTTCCTGTCCTGGGCCGGGTTGCGCGGTGCGGTGCCGATCGTGCTGGCCACCATTCCGCTCTCCGAGCGGGTGCCTGGCGCGGAGCGGTTGTTCGACGCGGTCTTCGTGCTGGTGGTCATCTTCACGCTTGTGCAGACCGGGACACTCGGGCCGCTGGCCCGCCGGCTGGGGATCACGGCGCCGGCCGAGGCCAGCGAGATCCACGTGGAGACGGCTCCGCTGGAGCGGATGCGGGCCGACCTGCTCCAGCTCGAGGTGCCGCAGGGGTCCCGTCTGGCGGGGGTGCACGTCGACGAGTTGCGGTTGCCGGTCGGTGCCTCGGTGACCCTGGTGCTGCGTGACGGGGTGGGGTTCGTGCCCGGCCCGGACACCCGGCTGAAGACCGGCGACAGCCTGTTGATCGTCGCCACCGCCGGGGTGCGTGACGCCGCCGAACGGCGGTTGCGGGCGGTCAGCCGTCGGGGTCGGCTGGCCCGATGGTTTGGGGAGTACGGGGACGACTCAGACCGTTGATCTGCTAGCGTTCCTTTTGCCCCAGTTAGGCGGGTCTCGGGGCAGTTAAGCGGTACGACGGTGCGGCACGTTGTCGGACGCCTGTACGTTCCGTATCCTTGCGAACCTCCGGAGTGCGCGGCCATCGTCGCCGTGCGCCCCTTTTTGTACATAGGGGACGCCCTGGTTGGCGCCCCCTGACCAGGAACCGTGGACCACGCGGTTCCGCGGCCGAGGGAGCGACCATGGCGAAGCCAGCCGACACGAGGACCGCCGGCCGCAAGGCGGTGGCCAAGGTCACCCGCAGCGCGGCGGAGACCGAGAAGATCCGCGCGGCGCTGGCGGCGCGGCGGGACGAGCTTCGCGCCGAGTACGATCAGACGCTGAGCGAGATCACCGAGCTGCAGCGCGACCGGCTGACCGACTCGGCCGGGGACGACCAGGCCGACACCGGCACCAAGACGTTCGAGCGTGAGCAGGAGATCTCACTCGCCAACAGCATCCTGGAACGGATCACGCAGGTCGAGCGCGCCCTCGAGCGCCTGGACGAGGGTGGTTACGGCTGGTGCGAGCGGTGCGGCAACCCGATCCCTGTCGAGCGCCTCGCCGCCTTCCCGTCGGCCACCCTGTGTGTGACGTGCAAGCAGCTGGAGGAGCGGCGCTGAGGTCCGTTCCCCGGCGGCGATGGGACGGTGAGCGATCACCGCCGAGACTGTCGATGGGGAGCGAATGACCGCAGCACCGTCCGCCGAGCCGGGCCGCAGTGAGCCGGGTGGCGGCAAGCCCCGGCCCCGGGCCGTCGCGATCCTCGCCGGGGTCGCCCTGGTGGCCCTGCTGGCCGACCTGGTCACCAAGCACCTCGCGCTTGGCGCGTTGACCGACCGGGAGCCGGTCCGGCTGCTCGGCGGCCTGGTCTACCTGAGCCTCACCCGCAACAGCGGCGCGGCGTGGAGCATCGGCTCCGACCACACCTGGATCTTCCCGCTGATCACCATCGGTGTGGTCGGCTGGATCGTGTGGATGGCGCTGCGCCTGCGCTCGCTGCCCTGGGCGATCTCCCTGGGCCTGGTGCTCGGCGGCGCGCTGGGCAACCTCGTCGACCGGATCTTCCGGGCACCCTCGCCGTTCCACGGCCACGTGGTCGACATGATCAGCCTGTTCGACCCGTACGGCCAGGTGTGGCCGGTGTTCAACCTGGCCGACAGCTCGCTGGTCTGCGGCGTGCTGCTGGCCGTCCTGCTGGAGTTGACAGGTCGTCAGCGCGACGGCCGCCGGGCCGGCCGCGACGGTGACGCGAGCGACGCGGACGCCACCCCGAACACCGCCGACCAGCGGGAGCGGGCATGACCTCCGCGTTCGCCGCCGGCGGCGACCACCGTTCCCTGCCCGTGCCCGACGGCCTCGACGGGATGCGCCTGGACCAGGCCGTCTCCCGCCTGTTCGGGCTCTCCCGCACCGCCGCCGCGGCCCTGATCGACGCCGGGGACGCGCTTGTCGACGGCACTGCCCGGGCCAACTCGCACAAGGTCAAGGCCGGCTCCTGGCTGGAGGTCACCCTGCCCGCCCCGGTCGCCCCGCCGACAGTGGTGCCGCAGGCGGTGCCCGGCCTGCGCGTCGTGTACGCCGACGACGACATCGTGGTGGTGGACAAGCCGGTGGGCGTTGCCGCGCACCCCAGCCCCGGCTGGACCGGCCCGACGGTCATCGGCGCCCTCGCCGCCATCGGGCACCGCATCTCCACCAGCGGCGCCGCCGAACGCCAGGGTGTCGTGCACCGCCTCGACGTGGGCACCACCGGGATCATGGTGGTGGCCAAGAGCGAGCAGGCGTACACGGCGTTGAAGCGCGCCTTCAAGTACCGCGAGGTGGACAAGGGCTACCACGCGGTGGTCCAGGGTCACCTCGACCCGCTGCGCGGCACCGTCGACGCGCCGATCGACAGGCATCCCACCCACGACTACCGGTGGGCTGTGGTCTCCGGCGGCAAGCCGAGCATCACCCACTACGACACGCTTGAGGCGTTCCCGGCGGCGAGCCTCGTCGACGTGCGGCTGGAGACCGGCCGGACCCACCAGATCCGGGTGCACTTCTCCACCCTGCGGCACCCCTGCGTGGGTGACCTCACGTACGGTGCCGACCCCACCCTCTCGGCCCGTCTCGGACTGGCCCGACAGTGGCTGCACGCTCGCGAATTGAGCTTTTTGCACCCCCGTTCGGGGGACGAGGTCCGGTTCGTCAGCGACTACCCTGACGACCTGGAGCGCGCGCTTCAGATCCTGCGTGACTAGAGCGGCGACCGTCCGACACCGATCCGACGAGGGGATCCGCCCGTGCGCGCCGGCGACCTGCTGCGGCAGTTGGACCAACGGCTGCTGCCGCCGTTGACCCGGGGCGTCGCCCGGTTGGGTGACCGCTCGGGGCGGTCCGGGGTGCTCACCTGGGCCGCGCTGGTCTCCCTGGCGGCGGTGCTGGGCACCGCCGTGTGGGCGGCCGACGACGCCCCGGTGGGCGACCGGACGGTGGGCGAGGTGACCCGGGTCGGGGTGTCCGACGGCGACTCCGTCCCCGGCTACCTGCGTTCCGCGGCGGCGGACCTGGCCGCCCTGTCCACCGCGACGCCGTCCACCGGCGACGGGACGTACGCGCTTGTCACGTTCGACGCGTACCTTCCGCCGCAGCGCCTGGGGGACGTGCTCGGCGACGTGCCGGTCTCGACCGTCTTCGGGCGGGTGCCACTGCCCGGGCGGCAGACCGAGATCGTCAGGATCCCGGCGCTGCGGGTGCCGGACGACGTCGTCGCCGGGATGGCGGAGGTTGCCGCCCGCAAGGCCACCGAGGCCGCCGACTACCGGGCGCGGGCCGCCGCGACGACAGGCGACGGCGTCGACGAGCGGGAACTGCGCGCGCGGTACGTCGACGGCGCCGAGGTGGCGGATGCGGAGGCGGCGGCGTACCGGGGTGGCTGCGACTGTGTGTACGCGGCGGTCGTCCGGGCCGCCCCCGAGGTGCTGCGCGGTGTGGCAACCCGGCCGGCGGTACGTGCCGTCGACCCGGCCCCCGAGGTGTACCGGCTGGACCGCGCGGTCTTCACCCCGCCGCTTCCCGAACAGCGCGACGTGGTCCGCCCGCCTGTCGACACCGGACCGGGCCCGACGTCGCGCCCGGCCGGGGCCACGGCGTCGACGCGGCCCGCCCCTCTGCCCTCGGCGTCGGTGGGCGAATCGTCGGAACCCGCACCGCTCGTCACTATTCCGTCACCGGACGCGTCGTCGGTGGTGGCGACCGAGTCGGCCGTGCCGAGCGTCACCACCTCCCAGGACGTGACCGAAGTCGGCCCGCTCGCCCCCACCCCGTCGTGATCTGTGCCGGGCGGTGTGCGTCCTGAGGTGTGGTCCGAATAGTGTTTCCTTCGTAGCCTGTCAGACGGAGATCGATGGTGCTGGGAGGGCGGGCCGTGGAGGGCAGTGAGACCGGCTGGGGCCGGCCGGCCGAACCAGCGCCGCGGTGGCGGGCGTTGCTGGACCGCGCCCGGCTGGGCGGCCGTGCCGCCGAGCAGGCCGAGCCCGACCGGCGGGCCGAGGAGCCAGGACCGGATCCGCTGCCCCGACGCGCGGCCCCCAACGGCTACGCCGGGCGCGCGCCGGCCATCGGGCATCCGGCCGAGCTGTCGTACGGCGCGGAGCCCGCCTACCGGGCCGAGGCGACCTACCGGGTCGACCCCGCGTACCGGGCCGAGCCGGCCTACCGGGCGGAGCCCGACTACCGGGCCGAGCCGGCCTACCGGGCGGAGCCCGACTACCGGGCCGAACCGGACTACCGGGCCGAGCCCGCCTACCGCTCGGAGCCGGAGTACCGCTCCGGGCCCACCTACCGGTCGGAGCCGGACTACCGGGCCGAACCCGCCTACCGGGCCGATCCGGACTACCGTTCCGAGCCCGCCTACCGGGCCGAGCCCACCTACCGGCCGGAGCCGGACTACCGGCCCGAGCCGACGTACCGGGCCGCACCCGAGCCGCCGGCACCGCCACCCGAGCCGGTCGAGTCGCGCTACGCGTTGCTGGACAACGGCTACCGCCAGGGTGGCCCGCCTGTCGAGTCGCGCTACGCGTTGCTGGAGACCGGCTACCAGCCGGAGACGGGCTACCCGGTCGCGGCGCCCCCTCCCGTCGCGCCCTCTCCCGTCGCGCCGCCCGCACCGCCGGTGATCCCGCCACCCGCCCCGCCGGTCGCACCGCCACCTACGCTGCCACCCGCGCCGTCGATCGGCTCGGCGGTCGCCGAGCGCGGCTACCCGCCCCGCATCGAGTGGCGGCCGCAGGGCGTCGACCAGGAGGTGGAACGGGCCACCGGGGTGCTCCGCCGGGACCTGGGCACGCCAAGGGTGTTCGCGTTCGCCAACCCCAAGGGCGGGGTGCACAAGACCACCGCCACCGTCCTCGCCGCCGCCACGGTCGGCAGTGTGCGCGGGCGGGGCGTGCTGGCCTGGGACGACAACGAACTGCGCGGCACCCTCGGGCTGCGCGCCGGCAGCGCCCGGCACGCCCGGACCATTCGCCACCTGATCGGCGAGCTGGCCCAGATCGAGATCCTGGAGGGGGCGACCCTGCTGGACCGGCTGGACGACTTCCTCAGGCACGCCTCCGACGGCTCGTACGACGTGCTGGCCGGCGAGGAGAGCCCGCGCTTCGCGCAGCGACTCGACCAGTTCACCGTCCGGCGGGTGCTGGAGCTGCTGCGCCGGACCCACGACGTGGTCTGCGTGGACACCGGCAACAACGTGGAGAGCCCCAACTGGCGCACCGTGATGCAGGCCGCCGACCAGCTGGTGGTGACCACCGTGCCCCGTGAGGACGCGGCGTTCAGCGCCGACTGGATGCTCGACCTGCTGCACGAGGAGGGCATGAGCGAGCTGGCCGACAACGCGATCACCCTCATCTCCTGTCCCACCGCTGGGCGGTCCGCCCTCCAGGACGACCTGGAGCGGCACTTCGCCACCCGGACCCGGGGTGTCGCGGTGGTGCCGTACGACCCGGCGCTGGAGACCGGGTCGTCCATCGAGTACCACCAGCTTCAGCCCGAGACCCGGCAGGCGTGGCTGCGCGCGGCGGCGATGATGGTGGAGCCGTTCGCCCGGTGAGCTGCTCTGCCGCCACCGGCGCCCTGGCCCACCGCCGGGCCTGAGAGGATCATCGGGTGAGCCCGGACAACCCCGACCCCGAGCGGCCCGTCGACGAGACCGACCGGCCTGTCGACGAGACCGACCGGCCTGTCGACGAGACCGACCGGCCTGTCGACGAGACCGACCGGCCCGCGCCGCCCGACGAGCCGCGTGGCCAGTCGCGCACGGTGCTGACGGTGCTGGGCTTCGTGCTCGCGATCGCAGTGCTGGGCGCGCCGCTCGGGCTGCTCTGGGCCGCGCTCGCGCCGGACACGCCGGTGCTCAAGACCGCCGAGGGGGCGATCTACGCCGAGCCGCAGCCGGAGCAGCCGATCGCCGCGGACGGCTGGTTCAGCCTGCTCGGTCTCGCCTTCGGGGTGCTCGCGGCCCTCGTCGTGTGGTTCGTGCTGCGCCGCCGACGCGGCCCGGTCGGCCTGCTCGCCGTGGTGCTGGGCGCGGTGGCCGCGGCGCCGGTGGCCTGGCAGGTGGGCCGGCGGGTGGGCCTTGCCACCTTCGACCGGCTGCTGGACACCGCGCCGGACGGTCAGGCGTTCACCAAACCCGCCGACCTGCGCGCCGGTGGCGTCGACTGGCTGCTCGGTGTGCTGCCGGTGCCGCACGGCAACCTGCTGCTGCCGGCGTTCGGCGCCGCGATCACGTACACCCTGCTGGCGGGCTGGTCGCGGTGGCCGTCGCTGCGGCCGGAGCCCGAGTTGGCGTCGCTCAGTTGGGCGTCGGCGGGGACGCCAGCTCCGACAGCGGCACCGGAACCGCCCGCACCTGGCGCAACAGAGCCGCCTCGCGGTTGAGCAACCGCAGCTCGGCGCGGAGCCGGGCCGCGGTGTCGTCGATCGCCAGCAGCCGCTGCCGGTCGTCGACGGTCAGCGCCGCCGTCGCCGCCACCAGGTGCGACAGCACCGTCGGGTCCTCCGGGAGCTGTTCGGAGATCTCCTCCGGGTCGGAGCGGACCAGGCCCAGGTACTGCCGGAACACCGCGATGACCCGGGCGGCCAGCAGATCGGCCACCTCGTCCGCGCCGGCCGGCTCGGGCAGCCACTCGACCTCGGCGGTCAGGAAGGGCGCGGCGTTCTCGTCGACCTCCGCGATGCGGAACCGGCGTCGGCCGACTGTGACGATGTCGAAGCCGCCGTCGGCGAGCTCGGTGACCTGGCGCAGCTCGGCGGTGCACCCCACCTCGTGCAGGGTGACCTCGCCGACACCGGGGACGGGTCGCCCGCCCGGCCCGGCGGGCGCGACCTCCCAGCCGGCCTGGATGGCCACCACGCCGAACTCGCGCGGGGCACCCTCGGGCAGGTCCACCAGGTGCCGGACCAGCGCCCGGTAACGCTCCTCGAAGATGTGCAGCGGCAGCACCAACCCGGGAAAGAGCACCGTTGCGAGCGGGAACACCGGCAGCCGTGCGGTCACGTGGTCGAGCCTAACGAATCCCGTCCGGCGGGGCGTGGCCCGGCTCACCGTCCCGGCGGGCGGGCGGCTCGGGTGAGCTGCGGCCGGGCCGCCTAGACTCGCAAGGGTGCTGAATCGGATCGACCTGCGCGACGGTCTCGGAGACCCGCGCCGTCTGCTGCCCCGTGCCCAGCTCGACGTGTCGGTGGCCGTCGAGCGGATCCGCCCGCTGGTGGAGGCGGTCCGGGAGCATGGGTACCCGGCGATCCGGGAGGCCAGCGAACGGTTCGACGGCATCTCGCCGGAGGTGCTGCGGGTGCCCGTCGAGGCGATCACCGAGGCCGAGGGGGTGCTCGACCCGGCGGTGCGTGCCGCGCTGCTGGAGTCGATCAGCCGGGCCCGCAGGGTGCACGCCGACCAGCGGCGTACCGACCACGTCACCCAGGTGGTGCCCGGTGGCACCGTCACCGAGCGGTGGCTGCCGGTCGACCGGGTCGGCCTCTACGTCCCCGGCGGGCTCGCCATGTACCCGTCGACGGTTGTGATGAACGTGGTGCCGGCCCAGGCGGCCGGGGTGCGGTCGCTGGTGGTGGTCAGCCCGCCGCAGAAGGACAACGGTGGCCTGCCCGACCCTCGGGTGCTCGCCGCGTGCGCGCTGCTCGGCGTCGACGAGGTGTACGCCGTCGGCGGCGCCCAGGCGGTGGCGATGCTGGCGTACGGCTCGGCTGTCGACCCGGCGGGTGAGCTGCGGTGCGATCCGGTCGACCTGGTCACCGGCCCCGGCAACATCTGGGTGACCGCGGCGAAGCGGCTGCTGCGCGGCGTGGTCGGCATCGACGCCGAGGCCGGCCCGACCGAGATCGCCATCCTGGCCGACGACACCGCCGACCCGGCGCACGTCGCCGCCGACCTGATCAGCCAGGCCGAGCACGATCCGCTGGCCGCGAGCGTGCTCGTCACCCCGTCGCCGGCGCTCGTCGAGGCGGTCGAGCGGGAGCTGGCCCGGCAGGTGCCGGCGACCAAGCACGCCGAGCGGGTGACCACCGCGCTGACCGGTGAGCAGAGCGGCGTGGTCCTGGTGGACGACCTGGAGGCCGGGCTGCGGGTGGTCGACGCGTACGCGGCCGAGCACCTGGAGATCCAGACGGCCGACGCGCGGGAGTGGGCGCTGCGGGTACGCAACGCCGGGGCGATCTTCGTGGGCGCCTGGTCGCCTGTGTCGCTCGGCGACTACTGCGCCGGCTCCAACCACGTGCTGCCCACCGGCGGGTGCGCCCGGCACTCGTCCGGGCTGTCCGTGCAGTCCTTCCTGCGCGGTGTGCACCTGATCGAGTACACCGAGGCCGCGCTGCGCGACGTGGCACCGCACGTGGTCACCCTGGCGAACGTGGAGGACCTGCCGGCGCACGGCCAGGCCGTCCAGGCCCGCTTCCCGGGAGGAGCGGCGTGACGGGCCTGGAGGATCTGCCGATCCGCGACGACCTGCGCGGGCTGACGCCGTACGGGGCGCCGCAACTGGACGTGCCGGTGCGGCTCAACACCAACGAGAACTCGTACCCGCTGCCCGAGCCGGTGGTCGAGGCGATCGGCAAGGCGCTCGCGGCCGAGCTGCGCGACCTGAACCGCTACCCGGACCGGGACGCGGTGGCGCTACGCGCCGACCTGGCCGGCTACCTGGGGCACGGGCTCACCGTCGAGCAGGTGTGGGCGGCCAACGGCTCCAACGAGATCCAGCAGCAGCTGCTCCAGGCGTTCGGTGGCCCGGGGCGCAGCGCGTTGGGCTTCGTCCCCGCGTACTCGATGCACCCGCTGCTGGCGCTCGGCACCGGCACCCGGTGGGTGCCGGCGCGGCGCGGCGTCGACTTCGGGTTGACCGCCGACGAGGCGGTCGCCCAGGTGCGCGAGCACCGGCCCGACGTGGTGTTCCTCTGCTCGCCGAACAACCCCACGGGCACCGCACTGGACCCGTCGGTGGTCGCCGCCGTGCTCGACGCGGCGCCCGGAATGGTGGTGGTCGACGAGGCGTACGCCGAGTTCGCCCGACCCGGCACGGTCAGCGCCCTCGCGGTGCTGCCCGGTCACCCGCGGCTGGTGGTCACCCGGACGATGAGCAAGGCGTTCGGCTTCGCCGGCGGCCGGCTGGGTTACCTGGCCGCCGACGCGGCGGTGGTGCAGGCGGTGCAGCTGGTCCGGTTGCCGTACCACCTGTCGGCGCTGACCCAGGCCGCCGCGCGCGCGGCGCTCGCGCACCGCGACGCCCTGCTCGGTACGGTGAGCGCGATCATGGGGGAGCGGGACCGGATCGTGGCGACGCTGCGCGAGCGCGGTCTGCGGGTGGCCGACAGCGACGCCAACTTCGTGCTCTTCGAGACCGGTGGCGACCAGGCCACCGCCTGGCGTGCCCTGCTGGACCGGGGTGTGCTGGTCCGTGACGTCGGTCTGCCCGGCTGGCTGCGGGTGACCGCCGGCACCCCCGCCGAGACCGACGCCTTCCTTTCTGCGATGGAGACTGTGTGATGAGCCGGACCGCCCGGGTGGAGCGGATCACCAAGGAGACCAAGGTCCTCGTCGAGATCGACCTCGACGGCACCGGCGCCGCCGAGATCAGCACCGGCGTGGGCTTCTACGACCACATGCTCAACCAGATCGCCAGGCACGGCGGCTTCGACCTGACCGTACGCACCGTGGGTGACCTGGAGATCGACGCGCACCACACGATGGAGGACACCGCGCTGGCCCTGGGCGCCGCGTTCGACCAGGCGCTCGGCGACAAGGCCGGCATCCGACGGTACGGTTCGGCGACAGTTCCGATGGACGAGGTGCTGGTGCGGGCAGCGGTCGACCTGTCCGGCCGGCCGTACGTGGTGCACGACGAGCCGCTGCTGGCGCCGTACATCGGGCCGGTGTACGCGACGAGCATGACCCGGCACATCTGGGAGTCGTTCGGTCAGGCCGCTCGGGTCACGTTGCACGTCGACGTGCTGCGGGCGGCCCGCCCGGGTGGTCACCCGGACGCGCACCACGTGGTGGAGGCACAGTTCAAGGCGGTCTCCCGGGCGTTGCGCGAGGCCACCGCGATCGACCCGCGTGCGGCGGGTGCGATCCCCAGCACGAAGGGTGCGCTCTGATGAGCGCGAGGAGTGCAGCGCAGCGGAGCCCCGCAGTCGCGAATGGAAGGTGCCTCTGATGGGGGCCGCGTTGCCGACGTTGCTGCTGATCCTGGCGGGGGTGCTGGTGGGCGGCACCTGGTCGCTGCACCGGCAGGGCGCGCCGAGGGGCGCGGTGGTCATCACCGGGCTGCTGGCGGTCCTCGCCACGGCCGCCGGGGTGCTGCGTCTGATTCCGGGGTCGGGCTCGTGAGCGCCGACGTGGTGGTGCTCGACTACGGTTCGGGCAACCTGCGGTCGGCGGAGCGGGCGTTGGCCGCCGCCGGTGCGAACGTGCGGGTGACCGACGACCTGGCCGCCGCTGCCGCCGCCGACGGGCTGGTGGTGCCGGGGGTTGGCGCGTACGCCGCGTGCATGGCGGGGATCGAGGCGCTCGGGGCGGGTCCGGTGATCGCCGAGCGGGTGGCCGCCGGCCGGCCGGTGCTGGGCATCTGTGTGGGGATGCAGGTGCTGTTCGAGCACGGTGACGAGCACGGTGTGGTGACCAAGGGGCTCGGGCTGCTGCCGGGCGGGGTGACCCGGTTGGCCGCGACCCGGTTGCCGCACATGGGGTGGAACACGGTGCGGGCGCCCCGGGAGTCGGTGCTCTTCGCCGGGATGGGGCCGCAGAGCCGGTTCTACTTCGTCCACTCGTACGCGATGGGCGACCCGGCGGCGTTGTCCGCGGCCGGCGCGTTGGTGACCACCGCCCACCACGACACGGATTTCGTGGCGGCGGTGGAGCGCGGTGCGTTGTCGGCGGCCCAGTTCCATCCGGAGAAGTCCGCCGACACCGGTGCCGCGCTGCTGCGCAACTGGCTCGCCACGCTGTCCACCGGTGGCTGAGGGTCGTCGGCGCCCGCTGCCCGTCCGGTGGGGCGCGCGGTGAGTCGGGAGCGGGCCCGCCGCCGGGCGGAGCGTGAGGCGGAGCAGGCGCGTGAGCGGGCGGTGCGGCAGCGGCGGGTGGCTCGCCGGCAGCGCCGCCGGGCGGTGGTCCGCCGGTTGACGCCGCAGCTGCGCCGGGGCCGGTCGGGTCGGCTGGCCCGGCACTCCCGGGGGGAGCGGGCCGCGATCGTGCTGCTCACCGGGGCGGCGCTGATCCTCATCTGGGCGTTCGTCGACGATCTGGCGCTGCGCGTCGCGCTGATCGTGTTGTTGCTGCTCGTACTGCCGGCGATCGTCGTGATCGCTCTGGACCGTCGTACCTGATCGAGGAGAAGACGTTGAGTCTCACCCTGTTACCCGCCGTGGATGTCGCCGACGGCCGGGCCGTCCGGCTCGTGCAGGGCGCTGTCGGTAGCGAGAGCATCTACGGCGACCCGTTGGACGCCGCGTTGGCCTGGCAGCAGGACGGCGCGGAGTGGATCCACCTGGTCGACCTGGACGCGGCGTTCGGCCGGGGCACGAACGCGCACCTGCTCGCCGAGGTGGTGCGCCAGTTGGACGTGAAGGTGGAGTTGTCCGGCGGTATCCGTGACGACGAGTCGCTGCGGGCGGCGCTGGGCACCGGGGCGACCCGGGTGAACATCGGTACCGCCGCCCTGGAGGACCCGGTGTGGTGTGACCGGGTGGTGGGGGAGTACGGCGACCGGGTGGCCATCGGGCTGGACGTGCGCGGTCGTACCCTGTCGGCGCGCGGGTGGACCCGCGACGGCGGTGACCTGTACGAGGTGCTGGAGCGGCTGGACAAGGCGGGCGCGAGCCGGTACGTGGTAACGGACATCACCAAGGACGGCACGATGCGCGGGCCGAACCTGGACCTGTTGCGGGAGGTGTGCGCCCGGACGGACCGGCCGGTGATCGCCTCCGGTGGTGTGTCCACGTTGGACGACCTGCGGGCGCTGGCGTCGCTGGAGCCGATCGGTCTGGAGGGCGTGATCGCCGGCAAGGCGCTGTACGCGGGCGCCTTCACGGTGGCCGAGGCGCTGCGGACGCTGGCCGAGGCGTGACCGTCACCCGGCTGGGCTCGGGCGGCCCGTGGGAGCAGCGGTACGGCTACTCACGGGTCGTCCGGGCCGGTGACCTGGCGTGGACGGCGGGCTGCACGTCCACCGTGGATGGCCGGGTGACGCACGTGGGTGATCCGGCGGCGCAGACCGCGCAGGCGCTGCGGATCGGTTTGGCGGCGCTGGCCGAGGTGGGTGCGGAGCCGGGGGACGTGGTCCGGACCCGGATGTACGTGACGGACCGGTTGTACGCCGACGAGGTGGGTCAGGCGCACAACGCGGTCTTCGGGGCGGTGCGGCCTGCGGCGACGCTTGTGGTGGTGGCCGCCCTGCTGGATCCGGAGCACCTGGTCGAGGTGGAGCTGGAGGCGTACCTCGGCGATCGCTGAGGGCGCGGCCCGGCGGTGTCCGGGTCGCCTCGCGGCCCAATAAGTTGTGCACAACTTAATTGTGGGCTACGGTCAACCGGTGACCGATGATCTGGTGCTGCGCCGGCAGGTGTGCTTCGCGCTCTACGCCGCGTCGCGCGCCCTGACCGACGTGTACCGCCCGATCCTCGACGAGTTCGGGCTGACCTACCCGCAGTACCTGGTGCTGCTGGTGCTCTGGGAGCGTCCCGAGGACGCCCCCACGGTCTCCGAGCTCGGCACCGAGCTGCGACTGGACTCCGGCACGCTCTCCCCGCTGCTCAAGCGGCTGGAGGGGGCGGGCCTGGTCATCCGACGGCGGTCCGCCCGCGACGAGCGGCGGGTCGAGGTCGGCCTCACCGAGCAGGGCCGGGCGCTGCGCGAGCGGCTCTGTGACGTCCCGTTGCGGATCGCGCAGTCCACAGGGCTCGGCCTCGGCGAGCTCGTCGCGCTGCGCGACACCCTCACCCGGGTCACCGACACCATCCATCGACAGAAGGAGCAGTGACTCTCATGCAGGTTCTCTACACCGCGTCCGCGACCGCCACCGGCGACGGCCGGGACGGCCACGTCGAGACCTCCGACGGCACCGTCACGCTCGACCTGGCCGTGCCGAAGGAGATGGGTGGCGCCGGTGGTGCCGCCAATCCCGAGCAGCTCTTCGCCGCCGGCTACGCGGCCTGCTTCCACAGCGCGCTGCGTGTGGTGGCCCGCCGGGCCAAGGCCGACGTCGCCAACTCCGTCGTCGGCGCCGAGGTGGGCATCGGCCCGAACGGCAGCGGCGGGTTCGGGCTCACCGTGCAGCTCGTCGTCGACCTGCCCGCCGTGCCCCGCGAGACCGCCGAGCAGATCGTCGAGCAGGCCCACCAGGTGTGCCCGTACTCCAACGCCACCCGCGGCAACATCGACGTCACCCTCACCGTTCGCGAGACCCTGGCCGCGTGACGTCGCGGACCCAGGCAGCCACCCCCGGACGGAAGGACGACCACCCCGTGACCAGCAACCGTGAGATCCACCTGGCCCGCCGACCCGCCGGCTGGCCCACCGAGGAGAACTTCCGGCTCGTCGAGACCGAGGTGCCGACACCCGGTCCGGGCCAGATCGTGGTCCGCAACCAGTTCATGTCCGTCGACCCGTACATGCGGGGAAGGATGAACGCCGTCAAGTCGTACGTGGCGCCGTTCGAGCTGGACGCGCCGCTGGACGGGGCGGCGGTAGGCGAGGTGGTGGCCAGCGAGGCGGCGGACGTCCACGTCGGCGACACGGTCCTGCACGGGCTGGGCTGGCGGGAGTACGCGCTTCTCGACGCCTCCGCCGCCCGTACCGTCGACGCCGGCCTGGCCCCGGTCAGCGCGTACCTGGGCGTGCTCGGGATGCCCGGGCTGACCGCGTACGCCGGTCTGCTCGAGGTGGCGGCCATGAAGCCCGGCGAGACGGTCTTCGTCTCCGCCGCCGCCGGCTCGGTGGGCAGCCTCGTCGGGCAGATCGCCAAGCTCAAGGGCGCCGGCCGCGTCATCGGCAGCGCCGGGTCGCCGGCCAAGGTCGAGCGGCTGCGGGCGCTGGGCTTCGACGCCGCCTTCGACTACCACGACCGGCCGGTCCGCGAGTCGCTGCGCGAGGCGGCCCCGGACGGTGTCGACGTCTACTTCGACAACGTCGGCGGCGATCACCTGGAGGCGGCGATCTCGGCGATGAACCTGCACGGCCGGGCCGCCATCTGCGGCATGATCGCGCAGTACAACGCCACCGAGCCACCTGCCGCGCCGCGCAACCTCGCGATGGTCATCGGCAAGCGGCTCACCCTGCGCGGCTTCCTGGTCAACGACCACGGCGACGTCCGTCAGGCGTTCCTGCGCGACGTGGCCGGCTGGCTGCGCGACGACACGCTCAGGTACGACGAGACGATCGTGGACGGCATCGAGAACGCCCCGTCGGCGTTCCTCGGGCTGCTGCGTGGTGAGAACCTGGGCAAGATGCTCGTCCGGGTGTGACACCCACCTCGTTACCGGCGGCCGGCCCGATCGGGTCGGCCGCCGTGCCGCGTACGGGGGATAGGCTCACGGGCATGACGGTGGCGGTGCGCGTTATCCCCTGCCTGGACGTGGACGCCGGGCGGGTCGTCAAGGGCGTCAACTTCCTCGACCTGCGTGACGCAGGTGATCCGGTGGAGCTGGCGGCGGCGTACGACCGCGCCGGCGCCGACGAGCTGACCTTCCTCGACGTCACCGCGTCCTCCAGTGACCGGGGCACCATGCTCGACGTGGTGCGTCGCACCGCCGAGTCGGTGTTCATCCCGCTGACCGTCGGCGGTGGGGTCCGGCAGGTCGCCGACGTGGACACCCTGCTGCGGGCCGGCGCCGACAAGGTCGGCGTGAACACGGCCGCCATCGCCCGACCCGAGCTGATCGCCGAGATCGCCGACCGGTTCGGGCGGCAGGTGCTGGTGCTCTCCCTCGACGTACGCCGGGCCGCCGCCACCGCCAGCGGTTTCGAGGTCACCACGCACGGCGGCCGGCGCGGCACCGGCATCGACGCGGTCGACTGGGCGCGGCGCGGGGCCGAGCTGGGCGCGGGGGAGATCCTGCTCAACTCGATGGACGCCGACGGCACCAAGGCGGGCTTCGACCTGGAACTGATCGCCGCCGTGCGGGCCGTGGTGGACGTGCCGGTGGTGGCCAGCGGCGGCGCGGGCGAGGTGGCCCACTTCCCGCCGGCGATCGGCGCCGGCGCGGACGCGGTGCTCGCCGCCAGCGTCTTCCACTTCGGCGAGCTGACAGTGGCCGAGGTCAAGGACGCGCTGCGCCGAGGTGGTCACCCGGTGCGCTGAGCCCGGTCAGTGCCCGCCGGAGTGCCCCTCGGGGGAGCGCCGGGGCGTCGGGATCGAACGGACCACGTACTCCTGGACGGCCGCCGCGTGGTCGGCCTCCTCCAGGATCCAGTCGGCGCTGCCCGGTGCGTGCCGTCGGCTCAGGGCGCCCTGCACGGTGTCCACCATCGTGGCGACCCCGGTGCGGGGGCGGTTGCGCCAGAGCTGCTCACCCTCGCCGGTGATCCGGAACCAGCCGTCGGACACGCTCACCAGGCCGGCGCCGACGAGACGCCGGACGGCGACCTCGACCTCGTGCCGCTGCGGGATCGCGTGGTTGAGATGGTCGGCGGTGGAGAGCACATCGGTGAGGCGGACACCCTCCGGCCTGCGGCTGGTCGCCGATCGGCGGTGCCGACCGGCGCCGCTCGCGATGACCAGCGACACGAAGATCCAGGCGTCCGTCCAGCGCCAACCGTTCTCCCCCATGCAGAGATGATGACGGCGCGCGTCCCGGAAGGGAACACCCCCCCGCCATCCGGCGCCTCGTCACCACCACGGCGTGCCGGTCCGGGGACGGTAGGTGAACCTCAGCCGACGGGAGCGGCCTCCGGCTCCGGCGCGGCGCTCTTCGTCATGGGCACGGCGAACACCGGGATGAACAGGTGCGCCAGTGGGCCGATGGCAAGCGCGTACGCGACGGTGCCCACGCCCACCGTGCCGCCGAGCAGCCAGCCCAGCGCGAGCACGGTGACCTCGATGACCGTACGCACCAGCCGGATCGACCAGCCGGGCCGGCGGGCCACGAGGCCGGTCATCAGGCCGTCGCGGGGGCCGGGACCGAGCTGTGCGCCGAGGTAGAGGCCGGTGGCGGCGCCGTTGGCGACGATCCCGGTGACCAGCAGCGCGATGCGCACGCCGAGCGGGCCACCAGTCGGAAGCAGGGCCAGCGTGGCGTCCACCACCAGACCGATGACGACCACGTTGCTGACCGTGCCCAGCCCGGGGCGTTGCCGCAGCGGGATCCAGAGCAGCAGCACGAGCGCACCGACGCCGATGGTGACGGTGCCGAAGGAGAGCCCGGTCCGCTCGGCCAGGCCCTGGTGGAAGACGTCCCACGGGTCGAGGCCCAGATCGGAGCGGACCATCAGGGCCATGCTGACGCCGTAGAGGACCAGCCCGACGTAGAGCTGGCCCAGCCGCCGCGCCGGCCGGTACCGCAGATTGCCAATCAGTGCCATGCATGCCACCCTAGGTGCCAATCCTCCCTGGGAAAGAAGCCAATATCCGAGGAGTGGCCATGACCGGTCAGGTGCGCGGCGTCCAATTGGCCCGGCTGCTCGGCCAGTGGCACGCCCTTCCGGGCCGGCGGCGCAGCCCCGACTACGCCGCCCTCGCCGGTGCCGTGCGGGGTCTGCTCGCCGACGGCCGGTTGCCCCTGGGCGTACGCCTGCCGGCCGAACGGGAGCTGGCCGAGGCGCTGCGGATCAGCCGGACCACCGTCACCGCCGCGTACCGGCAGTTGCGCGAAACAGGGCACCTGGCCAGCCGCCGAGGTGCCGGCAGCTGGACCATGCTGCCCGGCAACCACCGGGTCGCCAGCACCGGCCTGTGGACCCCGCTGGACGACCGGGAGATGATCGACCTCGGCGTCGCCGCGCTGTCCGCGCCGCCGCAGCTGCTCACCGCGGCCCGGGCCGCCGCCGAGGACCTGCCGCGGTACGTGGGCGGCGCCGGCTACCACCCGACCGGCATCATCGAGCTGCGCGAGGCGGTGGCCGACGGGTACACGGCACGGGGGTTGCCGACCTCGGCCGACCAGATCATGGTGACCAGCGGCACCCAGCACGCACTCGACCTCGTGCTGCGCCTCGCCCTCGCCCCCGGCGGCAGCGTGCTTGTCGAATCACCCACCTACCCCAACGCGCTCGCCGCGCTGGCCGGCCGGCGGGCCCGGATCACCACCCACGGCCTGGCCGCCGACACCTGTGGCTGGGACGCCGACCTGCTGCTGGGCAGTCTCCGGCAGACCCGACCCCGGCTGGCGTACCTCATCCCTGAGTTCCAGAACCCGACCGGGCATCTGATGCCGGCCAACCTGCGCGAGCGGGTGGTGGCCACCGCCCACGCCGCCGGCACCGACCTCGTCGTCGACGAATCGTTCGTGGACCTGCCGTTGGACGGCACCGACCTGCCACCGCCGATGGCCACCTTCGACAGGCACTCCCGGGTCGTGAGCATCGGCGGGATGAGCAAGCCGTACTGGGGTGGCCTGCGGATCGGCTGGGTCCGCGCCTCCGCGCCGCAGGTGCAGCGACTGGCCGCCGTCCGCGTCGGTGTGGACATGGCCAGCCCGGTGCTCGACCAGCTTGTCGCGGTGCACCTGCTCGCCGACGCGCCGGCCATCGTCGGCGACCGGCGGGTCCAACTCGCCGCGCAGCGCGACGCCCTGCTCGGCGCACTGGCGCACCGGCTGCCGGACTGGCGCGTCACCGCGCCACGGGGCGGCGTGACGCTCTGGGCCGAGCTGGACGGGCCGGTGTCCAGCGCGCTGGCCCGGGCCGCCGAGGAGGTGGGCGTCCGGCTCGCCCCCGGCCCCCGGTTCGGCCTCGACGGCACCCTGGAGCGGTTCCTGCGGCTGCCGTTCACCCTGCCCGCCGCCGACCTGGTGGAGGCGGTCGAGCGGATCGCCGGGGTCCGGTACGACCTGGACCGGACCGGCCGGCAGCGGTGGCGGGAGCCGGCCGTCATCGCCTGAGCCCGGCACGCAAGATGGGCTCCGCAGCCCAGCCGTCTGCGCGCCGGGATTCGACCTGCTGTCGCTCTACGGCGGGGTCGCGCTCTACCTGTTCGCGCTCATCGTGCTCGGCCGGTGGCTGCTGGCCGCACCCCGCTGGCCCACGATCGGCGGGATCGTGCTGCTGCTCGCGCTGGTGCCGGTGGCCGGCGCGCTGTCCGAGCTGTTCGCGTTGGCCCTGCTGGCCCTGCTGGCCCTGCTGGCGCTCACCACGGCACTGGCCGTGGGCGCGCAGACGGTCGTGGACACCCGACGCCGGCGGGGTGTCCGGCAGACCGCGCTGGAGGAGCAGCTCGCCGTGGAGGAGGAACAGACGAGGTGGCGGGGCCACCACCTGTGATGGCCCCGTGTCCGGCGGGGGAGCCGGACACGGGACCGTCGGGTCACAGCTCGGCGAGGGTGCCCGAGTACATCTTGTCGATCTCGGCGGCGAAGTTGCTCTCCACCCCGCGTCGCTTGATCTTCAGCGAGGGGGTGATCTCGCCGTGCTCGATGGTCAGGTCGCGCGGCAGGATCGCGACCTTCTTGATCGTCTCCCAGCGGTTGAGCTTGGCGTTGAGCTGGGCGACGTACTCCTCGACCATCGTCTGCGCCTCCGGTGAGGCCACGATCTCGCTGTAGCTGCGCCCCTCCAACGGGCCGCCGGCCACCCAGCCCCTGATCGCGTCCGGGTCCAGCGTGACGAGCATCGTGCAGTAGTTGCGGGCCTGGCCGACCACGATTGCCTGCGAGGTGTACGGACAGATCGCCTTGAACATCCCCTCGATGTGCGACGGCGCGATGTACTTGCCGCCCGAGGTCTTGACCAGGTCCTTCTTGCGGTCGGTGATCCGCAGGTACCCCCGCTCGTCGAGGGTGCCGATGTCGCCGGTACGGAAGAAGCCGTCCTCGGTGAACGCGGCGGCGGTCTCCTCCGGCAGGTTGTGGTAACCGCGCATCACCGGCCGGCCACGGACCAGGATCTCCCCGTCGGTGTCGATCCGGCATTCCAGGTCGCCCATCGCCCGGCCCACCGTGCCGATCTGCAACCCGGAGGGCGGGTTCACGAAGTTGCCGGCACTGGTCTCGGTGAGGCCGTAGCCCTCGGAGATCGGCAGGTTGGCGGCGGCGAAGAAGGTGGCGATCTCAGGGCTGAGCGGAGCGGCGCCGGAGACCAGCACCCGCATCCGACCGCCCAGACGGGCCTGGAGCTTGCTGAACACCAGCTTCTCGGCCACCCCGTAGCGCAGCTTCAGCCCGGCCGGCACCGGCTTGCCGGCCTGCTCCAGGGTCACCTTCTCCTTGCCGACGCCGACGGCCCAGGCGAAGATCTTCGCCTTCGCGCCGCCGCCGTCCTGCGCGGTGGTCACCGCCCGGTTGTAGACCTTCTCGAACACCCGGGGAGCGCCGCACATCAGCGTCGGTCGGATCACCGAGAGCAGGTCGACAAGCTTGTCCACCCGGCCGTCGACGTAGGTGGGCAGCCCGACGTGGATGGCGCCGCAGAGCAGCGTCTTGCCGAACGAGTGGGCCAGCGGCAGCCACAGGTACTGCAGGTCGTCGTCGCGCAGCAGCCCGACCTCCGCCTGTGCCACGGCCTCCCAGCACCAGCCGCCGTGCAGCAGCTCGACGCCCTTGGGTCGGCCGGTGGTGCCGGAGGTGTAGATCAGGGTGGCCAGGTGGTCCGGGCCGATGCCGG
The DNA here is from genome assembly GCF_055587305.1 of Micromonospora sp. NPDC047521. NCBI lineage: Bacteria > Bacillati > Actinomycetota > Actinomycetes > Micromonosporales > Micromonosporaceae > Micromonospora > Micromonospora sp. NPDC047521. The sequence goes on from NZ_JBVJGN010000003.1 coordinate 535,594, forward strand.
CCACGAGCATGTCGATCAGATCCGGCTCGGCGGCCAGCGTCTGGCTGCCCCGCTCCTCCAGTTCGGCGAGCGTCAGTTGCGGAATCGCGGCAGCCGGGTCGACGGCGCCGTCGAGGAGCACCACGTGAGTCAGCGCGGGCAGGGAGGCGCCGGCCATCTTGGCGGCCTGGGCCGGGTTTTCCGCGAACAGCACCTTGGACCCGGAGTCGGCGATGATGAACGTGGCGTCCGCCGGCTCGGTGGTCGGGTAGACGGTGGTGGTGGCCCCACCGGCGCACATGATGCCGAGGTCGGCGATCACCCAGTCGAGTCGCGTGTTGGCGAGGATCGCGACCGGGTCCTCCTGGCCGATGCCCAGGCCGTGCAGGCCGGCGGCGACCGCCTTGGCGCGCTGGCCGACCTGCGCCCAGGTGAGCCAGTCGGGACCGGAGTCGTCGGAGTTCGGGGACGCGAACGCGTGCTGGTCGGGGGTGGCCGCCACGCGCTTGAGGAACATATCCGGGATGGAGCGGTACGGTACATCGAGAGCCATCGCTGTAGCCGCCTTCGGGGGTGGTGGCGTGACGGGGGTCACGTCGTATGTGGTTACCGAAGAGTATTGCCTGTCACCGGGCATCGGCTAGCCCTGGTGATCGTTCGGGCGTCCACGGACACCCGCCGGTGCGGCCGGATCAGGCGTACCGGGCAGCCGCGACCGACCAGTCGTAGGTGGCGCGGACCCAGTTCCGCCGGGTCGCCACGGCCGGCTGGACCCGGTCGTCACCGCTGGCCAGCAGCGCCTCCTCCGCCGTCAGGTACGCCGCGAGCCCCTGGTTGAACCGGTCCGCCGCCGCCCGCAGCGCGTCCGCCTCGTCCGAGCCGCTCCCCTGGGCGATCACCGTCACCAGGTTCTGCGCGTCCGGGTCCGCCTGGCTCTCCTTGCCGTACGAGAAGAGGTCGTTGCACCAGCAGACCAGGTCCACGGCCAGCAGGTCCAGGGCGACGAACGCCGGGTCGACGCGCCGCTCCGGTCCGGGTGGGTGTGCCGCCGCCAGGTCGGTAAGGGTGAGGCAGGGGTGCACGCCGCCGATGTGCCGGCGCAGTTGGATGTACTCCGCCACCTCGGGCACGCGCCGACGCTCCCGGTTGGTCGCCTCCCAGAGCAGCGCCAGCAGGTACTCCCGGAGCTGGCTGACGAACCGCAGCAGCAACGCCGGGTGGTCGTGCAGCCGGATGCGGCGACACAGGTCGTGCAGCGAGTCACCGAGCGGCCCGACGGCGGGCGGTACGACGTCCGGGTCGCCGAAATGGTCCAGCACGTCGAGCAGGGTGCTGATCGCCGGCCCGAGCCGGACCGGGTCGCTGCCCAGGCCGTCCTCGTCGCAGGCGTCGTCCATGACGAAGAGCCAACTGATCAGGTCGGTGAGCAGCCGCAGGCCGTCCACCGACCCGTCCGGGCAGGCGCGACCGGCCAGCCCCGCGGCGTCGGCCTGTTGCAGCCGGCGCACACGGTGGCCGGAATCGACCAGGCCGAAGGCGCGCGCCCATTCGGCGCTCTCGGCCGCAACCTGTTCCGTGGCGCCGTGGCGCCCCCCGACGAACGGGGGCTCCCGCAGCGCCGACATCGCGAAATTTCGCACAGTGCGTCCCCACTTCGTGCCGCCCGGCGCAGAGCAGCGCGGTGAAGCGTACGGGAGAACGCATCAGCATGTTTCACTGGGTGTGCGAATTCCACATTGGATCTGTGGCCGATTAGGTTCAGATGGTCACATACCCAGACCAGCGGTCCGCAGTCGGCGCGACGCCTCGGGCGGACCGTCCAGCTGGACCCTCGACACCCGCTGCCGGCCGGAAAGGAACAGGGTCAGCTCGGCCGGCGCCCCCACCAGTCGCAGCCGGTCGCCGCCACGGCCGACGGAGATCTCCCCGTGCCCGGGCGCCTGCACGTACAGGTCCGCCGGGAAGCGGCGCAGCGCGAGCCGGGCCATCGGGGCGGCGCGCTTCCACAGGGCGGCCTGGAGGCCGGGCGCCAGGTCGCGCGGCTGCCAGCCGGGGCTGGCCCGCCGTACGTCCTCGTGGTGGATGAAGAACTCCATGGTGTTGGCCAGCTCGTCGGTCAGCGGATTGCTGACCGGGCTCCACACCGGTGGTCGGCGCACCCGCGCCACCAGGTCGTCGTACGGCTGGGCGGCGAGGCGGCGGCGCACCCGCTCGGCGTACCCGCGCAGTGGCGGCAGCAGGATCCCGCCCGCCGCGTCCGGCCGGCGCTCGCGCAGCACCAGGTGCGCGGCGAGATCACGGGTGGCCCACCCCTCGTTGATCGTCGGGGCGTCGGGCCCGAGGGCCAGGAGGAGATCGGCCAGCGCCTGGCGCTCGGCTCGGGCGTACCGCGACATGGCCCGATCGTAGGCCCGGCCGGCCGCCGCCGCTCGCCGGCGGGCGCGGCCCGCCTCGCCGACCGCGCCCGCCGGGACGTGACTGTCGACATATCCGCTCCGGGTCGGCGGTGCTGGCCCGCAGCGGTAAGGATGAGGGAGATAATTGTGGCTTACGGCGGGGGAGAGCGTGGCGAGCAGGACAAGTCGGGACGTGCTGGGCCGAGGGCTGCGGGTTCTCGGGCAGGCGATCCGGGAACAGCCACGGATCTTCGCGGTCGCGGTGGTCGGCAGTGTGCTGTTCGGCGGGATGGTCATCGCCAGCGCGTACGTCGTGGGCGGGGTCGTCGGCGAGGTGGTGGTGCCGTCCATCGCCCGCGGCCAGGTGGGCGTCGGCACACTGGCGCTGGCCGCGGCCGCGCTGTTCGGGATCAGCATGCTGCGCGTGGTGGGCATTTTCGGTCGCCGGCTCGGTGCCGGCTATATGCAGTACCGCCTCCAGGCGGCCTACCGCCGCCGGGTCACCCGCCGCTACCTGGACCTGCCGGTGGCCTGGCATCAGCGCAACTCCACGGGCACGCTGCTGTCCAACGCCAACTCCGACGTGGAGGCTGCCTGGTACCCGATCGCGCCGCTGCCGTTCGCCGTCGGCACGCTCGTCATGCTGGTCGGCGCGATCGCCTCGCTGTTCGCCACCGACTGGGCCCTCGCCCTGGTCGGCCTCGCGGTGTTCCCGGCCCTGTTCGCGCTCAACGTGGTCTACTCCCGCCGGATGGCGCCCCGGCAGGCCCGGGCGCAGCGGCTGCGCGCCGAGGTCAGCGGCATCGCCCACGAGAGCTTCGACGGCGCCCTGGTGGTCAAGACGATGGGCCGCGAGGCGCAGGAGACGGCCCGGTTCGCCAGCCGCGCAGGCGAGCTGCGCGACTCGCTGATCGCGGTCGGCCGGCTGCGCGGTGTCTTCGACCCGCTGCTGGAGACACTGCCCAGCCTCGGCACCCTCGCCGTCCTGGTGGTCGGGGCGTTCCGGCTGCGCCAGGGCGCGATAAGCGTCGCCGAGCTGGTAAGCGTGGCCTTCCTCTTCACCGTGCTGGCCTTCCCGGTGCGGGCCATCGGCTGGGTCCTGGCCGAACTGCCGCGCAGCGTCGCCGGCTGGGACCGGGTGCGCCGCGTGCTCGACGCCACGGGCGAGATGCCGTACGGGCAGCTGGTGCTCGACCCGGCCACCTCCGGCCCGGCCACCCTCACGTTCACCGGCGTGCATTTCTCGTATCCGCCGGCCGAGGCGCACCTACCCGGCGCGCAGGTGCTCGGCGAGGTCGGCTTCACCGTGCCGGCCGGGCGGACGGTGGCCCTGGTCGGGCCGACAGGTGCCGGCAAGTCCACCATCACCTCGCTGGCGGTACGCCTCGTCGACCCGGACTCCGGCACCGTCGAGCTGGACGGGGTGGACGTGCGGGAGCTGACCGCCGCGTCGCTGACCGGCACGGTGGCGCTGGTCGCGCAGGTGCCGTTCGTCTTCGACGACACGGTCCGCGCCAACATCGCCCTGGACCGGCCCGGCGTCGACGACGAGGACGTCTGGGCGGCGCTGCGGCTGGCCGAGGCGGACGGGTTCGTCGCGGCCCTGCCCGACGGACTGGACACCATGGTCGGCGAGCGGGGCACCTCGCTCTCCGGCGGGCAGCGCCAACGGCTGACCCTGGCCCGCGCGCTGGCCGGCCGACCGCGACTGCTGGTGCTCGACGACGCGACGAGCGCGGTCGACCCCCGGGTGGAGGCGGCCATCCTCGCCGGCCTGCGCTCGTCGGCCGGCCAACCGGGCGTGCCGGCCGCGTCGATCCTGGTCGTCGCGTACCGCCGGGCCACGATCGCGCTCGCCGACGAGGTCATCTACGTCGAGCAGGGGCGGGTGGTGGCCCGGGGGACGCACACCGAGCTGCTGGCCACCGTGCCCGGCTACGCCGACCTGGTCACCGCCTACGAACAGGCGGAGGTCGACCGCGCGCAGGAACGCCCGTACGACGACGAGGTCGCACCGCTCCCGTCGGGCCTGGAGATCGAGGTGGACCGGTGACGACGACGCAGGACGCTGATGAGCGGACCGAGCGGACCGAGACGACCTGGCAGACGCTGCGTCGTGGCCTGGCGCTCTCGCCCGAGCTGCGGACCGGGCTGGCCGCCACGCTCGCCCTCGCGCTCGTCTACATGGTCGGCCGGGTGGCCGTACCGGTCGCCGTGCAGCAGGGCATCGACCGGGGCATCGTCGGCGGGCTGAACCTGGACGTGGTGTGGTCGGTGGTGGCGATCACCGCGGCGATCCTCACCGTCACCACGCTCTGCGGGTACCTGATGATGCGCCGGCTGTTCACCGTCAGCGAGACGGCGCTGGCGAACGTACGCACCCGGGCGTTCCGGCACGTGCACGACCTGTCGATGCTGCACCAGCAGTCGGAGCGGCGCGGATCGCTCGTCTCCCGGGTCACCAGCGACGTCGACCAGATCACCCAGTTCCTCCAGTGGGGTGGGGTGATCCTGCTGGTCAATCTCGGTCAGCTGGTCGTCACCACAGCCGTCATGCTGGCGTACTCCTGGCAGTTGACACTTGTGGTGCTTGCCGCGTTCCTGCCGGCGGTGCTCGTCATCAGGCAGTTGCAACGCCGCCTCGGCGCGGCGTACGCGACTGTGCGTCAGCGCACCGGCGCGCTGCTCGGCGCGATCGGCGAGAGCGTCGTCGGGGCGCCGGTCATCAGGGCGTACGGCATCGCGGGACGCACCGCGCGGCGGCTGGACGACGCTATCGACGGTCAGCGGCTGGCGCAGCAGCGGGCGATCCGGATCAGCATCGTGGGCAGCTCGGTGGGTGAGCTGGCCGCCGGGTTGGCGCTGGCCGGTGTGGTGGTGCTCGGTGTGACGCTCGGCGTGGACGGCACCCTGTCGATCGGGCAGCTGACCGCGTTCCTGTTCCTGGTCACGCTCTTCATCCAGCCGGTGCAGATCGCCACCGAGGTGCTCAACGAGGCGCAGAACGCGATCGCGGGCTGGCGTCGGGTGCTGGACGTGCTGGACGTCGCCCCGGACGTGGCCGACCCGGGGGAGCAGGGGCGCGACCTGCCGGGCGGGCCGCTGGACATCCGCTTCGCGGGGGTGCGGTTCGCGTACCCGGGTGGGCCGCCGGTGCTGCACGACATCGACCTGGAGATCGCGGCGAAGAGCCGGGTGGCGGTGGTCGGGGAGACCGGCAGCGGCAAGACGACATTCGCCAAGCTGCTCACCCGCCTGATGGACCCGTCGGCGGGCGCGGTGCTGCTGTCCGGGGTGCCGCTGTCGGAGGTCCGCTTCGACTCGCTGCGCTCCCGGGTGGTGATGGTGCCGCAGGACGGCTTCCTCTTCGACGCGACGGTGGGAGAGAATGTCCGTTTCGCCCGTCCGGAGCTGACCGACGAGCAGCTCCGCGCCGCCTTCACCGAGTTGGGCCTGTCGGACTGGCTGGACGGTCTGCCGGCGGGGCTGGACACGCCTGTCGGTGAGCGGGGTGAGGCGCTCAGCGTCGGGGAGCGGCAGCTCGTCGCGTTGGCCCGGGCGTACGTGGCCGACCCGGACCTGCTGGTCCTGGACGAGGCGACAAGCGCGGTGGACCCGGCGACCGAGGTGCGTCTGCAACGCACCCTGGACGCGGTCACCAGGGGCCGCACGACGCTCGCCATCGCGCACCGGCTCTCCACGGCGCAGGCCGCGGACGAGGTGATCGTGGTGGACCGGGGGCGGGTGGTGCAGCGCGGGCCGCACGACGAGCTGGTCCGGGACGCGGACTCGGTCTACGGCCTGCTCTACGCCTCGTGGCTGGAGCAGACGCGGTAACGATCGCACCTGTGTGGTGGACGTCGCTGGACGGGTGCTCTAGGCTCCGGATTAGGTAAGCCTAACCTCAGAAGGAGTCGCGCCCATGCGGCCCAGCCCCGCCGAGATCGTTCGTACCCTCGTCGCCGGCCGCCTGCCCGGTCTCGTCCACCTGGCCCACCGGCCCGGCCCGCACCACGCCCGGCACGTGACCGACCCGGACGGTCGGGTGCTGCTGCTGGTGCCGGTCGCCAGCCACCTGGCCGCCGCGCTGCAACCGGTGGCCGGCGGCAACGACGTCGCGGTGGTCCTGGACGTGCTCGACCTGCCGCCCGCCGCCGGTGCGCCCGCTCTGGGCCGGGCCTGGGTCTCCGGCTGGGCGGCCGAGCTGCGCGGCGACGAGGCCCGGCACGCGGCCGTCGACTTCGCCGCCGTCGACCCGACCGGTGACCTGCTCGACGTGGGCACCCGCTTCCGGCTGTACCGCTTCGAGGTGGCCGAGGTCCGCTGGGAACGCGCAGGCACCGTGCAGCGGGTCGACCCCGGGGAGTACGCCGAGGCCGAGCCGGACCCGGTGCACCCGGTCGAGGCGCGCCTGCTGGCCGACCTCGCCGAACGCGACGCCCCCGAGATGACCGACTACCTGCGTCGGCAGCTCGGGCTGACCGGGCAGACGCCGGACGGGCCACCCCGTGTGGTGCGCATCGACAGGTACGGGCTGGTGGTGGCCCTCGGCCGCGCCGGCGCCCGGCGTCGGGTCCGGCTCGCCTTCCCGCGCCCCGTGACCGACCCGGACGAGCTGGCCGGCCTGCTGCCACCGCTGCGCCGCCTGGCCGGGGCCCGACCCCGGTCCTGAGCCACCGGCCGCTGGCCGCCTGCGCCGTCAGCGGGACCGGTCGCGGGTCGCGCTCAGCGGGACCGGTCGCGGGTCGCGCCCAGCGCCCACGCCACAAGCGCCGGCTGACCGAGCAGGCGCAGCGCCCGCTTGCGGTCGGTGTCCAGCCCGAAACCGTCCCGGCGTTCGACGTACTGGGCGATGTTGCCGGGGAAGACACCGACGAAGAAGCCGGCTACCGCCCTGCCGAGCAACCGGCGGGCGGGCTGGCGCCACGTGGCCAGCAGCGCCGACCCCAGCGCGAGTTCAGCGAGACCGGACACGACCACTACCTTGTCGACGTCGACAGGCAGCCAGGAGGGCACCTGTGCCCGGAACTCCTGCCGCTTCGTCGTCAGGTGACCGACGCCGGCGCTCAGTAGGACGGCGCCGAGGGACGCCTGCCCGATGGCCTGCAGGACGGGTTTCGCCGATTGGCTCATGATCATGCTCCTGGGCTGTGTCGCGGACGGATCCTCCTACGATCTCCAACTCGACACCGTTCAACCCCGCGAACCCGCGAGCCGGCCCGTCGCGAGGCCGCCGCGACGGACGTGGCGCCCGCCGGCTAGGCCGACAAAGAGCCGGTGAGGTAGCGCTGCACGGTCGGGCCGACGGCCGCGACAAGCGTCTCCGGGTCGGCGGACGCCACCGGCTCCAGCCGCACCACGTGCCGCATCATGGCCAGGCCGATCATCTGGGTGGCCACCAGGGACCCGCGCAGCGGCAGCTGGGCCGGCTCGACGTCCAGCTGTTCGAGCACCCGGCGCAGCACCTGCGTGGTGATGAACTCGCGTAGCAGCCGCGCCGTCCACTCGTTGCTCACCGCCGAGCGCAGCAGCGCCACCCCGGCGCTGCCGGCCGGGGAGTCCCAGACGCCGAGGAAGACGCGCACCATCCGCTCGCCGACGCCGTCCCGGTCACCGGCGAGCACCCTCGGCACCAGCTGACCCGGGTCCACCGGGAAGTTCATCGCGGCCAGGAAGAGCTGGTCCTTGCTCCCGAAGTAGTGGTGCACAAGCGCCGGGTCGACGCCGGCCGTGCCGGCGATGGCGCGGATCGAGGCGGCGTCGAAGCCCCGTTCGGCGAACGCCGCCCGCGCCGCGTCGAGGATCGACTCCCGGGTGCCCGGGTTGCCGGGTCTCCGGCCCGTCCGCCGCGTCATCGCCGCCCTTCGTCCGTCCCGCCGGTCAGCCGCTGCGCCGGCGCAGGGTGGCCGCCGCGAGCACCAGCGCCAGCACCGCCGCGCCGAACACCACTGTCACGTCCCGCCACATCCTGCCGGTCGGCTCGGCGTTCGCGCCGACCTCCTGCAACGCCTCGACGGCGTACGACAGGGGGAGGGCGTCACTGAGCGCCTGGAGCCAGCCGGCCATCTGGTCGCGGGCCACGAACAGCCCGCACAGCAGCAGTTGGGGGATCACCACGACCGGCAGGAACTGTACTGCCTGGAACTCGGTGCGGGCGAAGGCGCTGCAGAACAGCCCGAGGGCGACGCCGAGCACCGCGTCGAGGACCGCGATCCCGATCACCAGCGCGCTGCTGCCGGCGGTCTCCAGGTCGAAGACCCAGTACGCGACAGCGGCGGCGACCGCCGCCTGCACCGCGGCGGCCAACCCGAAGGCGATGCCGTAGCCGAACAGCAGGTCCAGCTTGCCCATCGGGGTCGTGAGCAGCCGCTCCAGGGTGCCCGAGGTGCGCTCCCGGAGCATGGCGATGCTCGTCACCAGGAACATGATCACGAAGGGGAAGATGCCGAGCATCACCAGCGCGACCCGGTCGAACGTGGACGGCGCCCCGGGTGGGGTCGGCTGGTCGGCGTACATGAAGTAGACAAGGGTGAGCAGGACGGCCGGCACCGCCACCAGCAGCGCGATGGTGCGCCTGTCGTGCCGGAGCTGGCGCAGGATGCGCCAGGTGGTGGCGGCCAGGATGCGCGCGTTCACGAGGCGCCTCCGGCGGGTGCCGCGCCGGCCCGGATCAGCCGCAGGAACGCCTCGTCGAGGTCGTCCACGCCGGCTGCGGCGCGGATCGCGGCGGGGCTGTCGTCGGCGATCAGCCGCCCCTCGCGGATCAGCAGCAGGCGGTCGCAGCGGGCCGCCTCGTCCATCACGTGGCTGGACACCAGCAGGGTGGTGCCGGCCGCCGCCATGGCGTGGAACCGGGCCCACAGGTCGGCCCGCAGCACCGGGTCCTGGCCGACTGTCGGCTCGTCGAGGATGACCAGCTCCGGGTCGCCGACCAGCGCGCAGGCGAGCGACGCGCGGCTGCGCTGGCCGCCGGAGAGGGTGGCGACCAGTTGGCCGGCCGCCCCGGCCAGCCCCACGTCGCTGACCGCCCGGTCGGCCTCGGCGCGCCCCCGGCCGTGCAGGGCCGCGAAGTAGCGGGCGTTCTCGCGCACGGTCAGGTCGGCGTAGACGCTGGGCGCCTGGGTCAGGTAACCCACCCGGTGCCGCAGCGCGGGGGCGCCGGCCGGCTGACCCAGGACGGTGATCGTCCCGCCGGTGACCACCTGCACCCCGACGACCGCGCGCAGGAAGGTCGTCTTGCCGCTGCCGCTGGGGCCGAGCAGGCCGGTGACGGCGCCCCGGGTGACATCGCAGCTGATGCCGTCCAGCACCCGCCGCCCGCCCCGGTCGACGACCAGGTCACGAACGGCTATCGCATCGTCCATCAGACACCTCCGGAAAACTCATCAACCGATGAACTCAACGCTAGATGAGATTCCGCCGCCGACGCAACGGCCGAGGGCCCGGCGACCGGGACGTCCCATGCCGGTGGCGCTACAACGGGCAGTAGCCTTCGGACCGGACACCAGGTCCGGCATCGGGCATTGCGCGCTGATCGGGCGTACGGCACGATGGCGCGGTGGGTCACGCTCCGTTACCGAACAGCGGTTTCCTCGAAGACTGGGCCGCACGGCTTCGGCAGGCCGCCGAGCGACCTGTCGTCGGCATCCTCCTGCGCGGCAGTCACGCCCGCCGGACGGCCACCGCGCACAGCGACGTCGACCTCGACGTGCTGGTCGGCGGTGCCCCGTACGCCGCCCGACGGGCCTACCTGGCCGAATCCGCAGGCCGGCTGACCCACGTGTCGGTGGCCGCCCGGGACGTCCGCTCCTGGGTGCACCGGCTCGGCGAGCCCGCGGACTGGGCGTTCGGGCTGCCGGTCACCGCCCCGGCCCGGTTGCTCTGGGCCGACCCGCACTGGCGGCCCCGGATCGACCTGCCGGTGCTCTGTCAGCCGGCCGAACCACCCCGGCTCGAGGAGATGATCGCCGCGCTGGGCAAGGCCGCCGCCGCGCGGGTCGCCGACGACCGCCTCGGCGTCCGACTCGCCGTCGCCGACCTGGCCCGGCTCTGCCCGTCGGTGCTGCGCCCGGCCAACCCGTCGGTACGTGTGTTCTCCCGCCGGGCGGCCTTCGCGGCGGCCCTGGAACTGCCCGTCGCTCCGCCCAACTACCGGGAGGACATGCTGCTCTGCCTCGGGCTGCGCCCGGGCTCCATCGGGCAGCTCTGGGCCGCCGCCGTGCGGCTGGTCGCCGGCACGCTGCCGCTGGTCCGCCCGTACGCCGAGGAGATCGCCGAGAGCGCCGGCACCGACCTGGCCGACGCCCTTGTCGACGGGCGGCTGGAGCGCTACGTCGCCCAACTGGCCCGGCCCGCCGGCCCCCGGCGGGAGCGGTCGCCGGTCCCCGCCCCGCGTGCGGGACAATTGGTCACTGTGCCCGTACCTGACCCGCCGGTAACCGGCGTCCCCAGCGATCCGAGCGGCCCGGACGCGTCCCCGCCGGCCCGTCCCTCCCGGCTCGACCCGGCCATCGCGGCCCGGCTGCGTCGCACCGCCGACGGCCTGGTCGCGGCCGTGGTCCGCGCGCACGACTCGGGCGAGGTGCTGATGGTCGCCTGGATGGACGACGAGGCGCTGCACCGCACCCTCACCACCGGCCGGGCCACCTACTGGTCGCGCAGCCGCCGCGAGTACTGGGTCAAGGGCGCCACCTCCGGGCACCACCAGTACGTCCGCTCGGTCGCCCTGGACTGCGACGGCGACGCGCTGCTGGTCAGCGTCGACCAGGTCGGCGCGGCCTGCCACACCGGGCACCGGACGTGCTTCTTCACCGAGCTGCCGGTGACGGGGACGGGGTCCGGCGCATGACCGACGGCACGGTGAGCCCCGACCCGACCACCTTCGCCGAGCTGGCCGCGCGCTGGCGGGTGGTGCCGGTCACCAGGCGGTTGCTGGCCGACGCGGAGACCCCGGTGGGCGTCTACCGCAAGCTGGCCGGCGGCCCCGGCACGTTCCTGCTGGAGTCTGCCGAACAGGGCGTCGGCTCGGCAGGCATGGCCTGGTCGCGGTACTCGTTCATCGGCGTGCGCAGCAGCGCCACACTCGTGGAGCGGGACGGCGCGGCGGCGTGGCTCGGTGAGCCACCGGCGGGGCTGCCCACCGGAGGCGACCCGGTGCGGGTGCTCCGGGAGACCGTCGCGGCGCTCGCGGGCCCGGTCGCCGACCCCGCCGACGGGCTGCCGCCGCTGACCGGGGGCATGGTCGGCTACCTCGGCTACGACCTGGTCCGTCGCTTCGAGCGGCTGCCCGAGCTGATCGAGGACGACCTGGGTGTGCCCGAGCTGGGCATGATGCTCGCCACCGACCTGGTGGTGCTCGACCACTACGACGGCTCGGCGATCCTGGTCGCCAACGCGCTGCTGCCCCCGCTTGACGCCCCGGACCGCGCCGCGCAGGTCACCGCCGCGTACCACCACGCGGTGGGCCGGCTGGACGCGATGACCACCGCGCTGTCCCGGCCCATCCCGCCGATGATCTCCACGGTCGAGCGTCCGCCGACCGGCGAGGTCTCCTGCCGTACGCCCGAGGGGGGCTACCCGAAGGCGGTGGAGGCGGCAAAGGAGGCGATCCGGGCCGGCGAGTGCTTCCAGATCGTGCTGTCGCAGCGTTTCGAGCGGTCCACCCACGCCGATCCGCTTGACGTCTACCGGGTGCTGCGCACCAGCAACCCGAGCCCGTACATGTACCTGCTGCGCTTCGACGGCTTCGACATCGTCGGCTCGTCGCCGGAGGCGCACCTGAAGGTCACCGCGGGCACGGACGGCAAGCGCCGGGCCCTGCTGCACCCGATCGCCGGCACCCGGCCGCGCGGTGGCACCCCGGCCGACGACGCGGCGCTGGCCGCCGAACTGCTCGCCGACCCGAAGGAACGGGCCGAGCACGTGATGCTCGTCGACCTGGGCCGCAACGACCTGGGGCGGGTCTGCCAGCCGGGCAGCGTCGAGGTGCCCGAGTTCGCGACGATCGAGCGGTACAGCCACGTGATGCACATCGTCTCCACGGTGACCGGCACGCTGCGTACGGACCAGAACGCGTTCGACGCGCTCGCCGCCACCTTCCCGGCCGGCACGCTCTCCGGCGCACCGAAGGTGCGGGCCATGGAGATCATCGAGGAGTTGGAGCCGGTGCGCCGCGGCGTGTACGGCGGCACTGTCGGCTACGTCGGCTTCGGTGGCGACCTGGACATGGCGATCGCCATCCGGACCGCGCTGATCCGCGACGGCCGCGCCTACGTGCAGGCCGGCGCGGGTGTGGTCGCCGACTCGGACCCGGCCGCCGAGGACCAGGAGACGCGGAACAAGGCCGCCGCCGTGCTGGCGGCGATCGCGGCGGCCGAGACGTTGCGGCCGGCCCGGTGAGCGCGAGGAGTGCAGCGCAGCGGAGCCCCGCAGTCGCGAACGAAAGGCCAGCCCGGTGAGCGCGAGGAGTGCAGCGCAGCGGAGCCCCGCAGTCGCGAACGAAAGGCCGGCCCGGTGAGCGCGAGGAGTGCAGCGCAGCGGAGCCC
>NZ_JBVJGN010000003.1:548609-653776 GCF_055587305.1 Micromonospora sp. NPDC047521
CCCCGCAGTCGCGAACGAAAGGCCGGCCCGATGACGGGCCACGGACGGTCGGAGGAGGGCGGGCGGTCCGGGGTGGGTAGGCGCGAGCTGACGTACGCCGTGCTGCTCTGTGTGGCGGGCGCGGGCCTGGCGCTGTGGGCGGCGACCCGGAGCTGGTCGCTGGAGCTGACCGTGCGCCCGGCGCCGCTGCCGCCGGTGCGTGATACCCGCAGTGGCGCCGCGCTGCTGCCGTGGCTTCCGGCGTTGGCCCTGGTCACGCTTGCCGGCGGTGGCGCGCTGTTGGCGACCCGGGGCCGGGTGCGGCGGCTGCTCGGCGGGCTGCTCGGTGTGCTCGGCCTGGCCGTGGCGGCCGGCGGTGGGTACGGCCTGGTCGCTGACCTGGACGGCGTGGTGAGCCGGCAGTGGCCCGCCCTCTGCCTGCTCGGCGGCCTGCTCGCCGCCGTGGGCGGGGGGTGGACGGCGCTGCGTGGCGGTGGTTGGCCGGCGATGGGCGCGCGGTACGAGCGGCCGTCACGGACTGTCGCGGACAGCGCGCCGGCGGCGCCCGGTCCGGGGGGTTCGTCCACGCCGATGGCCGGTCGTCGGACCACCGAGGCCTGGGACGCGCTGGACCGTGGCGAGGATCCGACGGCCGGTTGAGGCCGGCCGTCGGCCGCTGTCAGCCGACCGGCTGACGGTCCCGCTGTGTCCGGCGAGCGGCGGCTCGCGCGGCGGTCAGTTCGGCCACCAGGCGGTCCAGTTCTGCACGCTTGTCGGCGCGGGCCCGGTCGGCGCAGACCGCCTCCCAGGCGTTGCCGCGCGCGGTGCGCATCCGGCCCTCACCGACCACTGCCCGTTCCAGCGTGTGCACGACACCGACGGCGAGCGACGCCACGGTCCGCGAGATGGTGGTCAGCCCGATGCTGGGGGTCGGCTCGGCAATGTTCATGGTCACCTCGCACGAGGAGTTGACGGCGGTCGGGGCAGGCGCGCCATCGAGTCTGCCCGAGGACGATGCTGACCGGCTGACGTTTCGCAGTGGTGACCGCCCGGTCAACTGTCCCGTCCCGGCTCCGACCAGGGATGGGCCGTTAGGCCTTGAGCTTGCTCACAGAATCGACAGGCGTAACTGCAGTTGAGCGCCGGTCCGGGGTCGGTGGCATGATCGGGGGGTCGGCTGACTCGCCGGGAGCGCCGGGCTCCCACCGTGTGACCACGATCGATGGCGGAGGTGGCGCTGCGTGACATCCCGTTCACGGCAGGTCGGCCATTATGCCGCAGCCCTTTTCGTGAGCAGCGCCATACCCCCGGCGTCCGGGGTCGGCCCCCTGCCCCTAGCATCGGCCCATGACGCCCGGAGAGGGGAGTCCGTTGGTGACTGCTGAGCATGCGCACGCGGAGGGGGACGACGCCGGTCAGGCAGCGTCCGTAAGCGTGCTCGACGAGATTCTGGCAGGCGTGCGCGAGGACGTCGCCCGGCGCCAGGAGCAGGTTCCGCTGGAGCGGATCCGTGAACTGGCCGCTGCGGCGCCGCCGCCGCTCGACGCGTACGCGGCCCTGCGTAAGCCCGGCGTCGCGGTGATCGCCGAGGTGAAGCGCTCGTCGCCGTCCAAGGGCCGGCTGGCCGAGATCGCCGATCCGGCCGACCTCGCCGTCGACTACGCGGCCGGTGGCGCCCGCGCCATCAGCGTGCTGACCGAGGGGCGCTGGTTCGGCGGTTCGCTCGACGACCTGGCGGCCGTGCGGGCCGCGGTGACCGTGCCGGTGCTGCGCAAGGACTTCGTGGTCTCCAGCTACCAGATCCACGAGGCCCGCGCGCACGGCGCCGACCTGGTGCTGCTGATCGTCGCCGCCCTGGAGCAGAACGTCCTGATGGGCCTGCTCGAGCGGATCGAGTCGCTGGGCATGACCGCTCTGGTCGAGGTCCACGACGAGGAGGAGGCCGACCGGGCCCTGGAGGCCGGCGCGCAGGTGATCGGGGTCAACGCCCGTGACCTGCGTACCCTGGAGGTCGACCGGTCGGTGTTCGAGCGGATCGCGCCGGGCCTGCCCAGCAGCGTCGTCAAGATCGCCGAGTCCGGCGTCCGCGGCCCGCACGACCTGATCCGGTACGCCTCGGCGGGCGCCGACGCGGTCCTCGTCGGCGAGGGCCTGGTCACCCAGAAGAGCCCCCGCGAGGCGGTCGCCGAACTGGTCAACGCCGGTAACCACCCGGCGACGCCCCGGCCGGTGCGCTGAGCCGCACCGGTGTGACGCCCCACCGAGAGGATTTCCGATGAGCGCCGACGCGCTGGCCCCGGTGGCCGGCCCGCAGCCCGACTCCGCCGGCCACTTCGGCCGCTTCGGCGGTCGGTTCGTTCCCGAGGCCCTGGTGGCCGCGCTGGACGAGCTCGACGGGGCGTGGCGTACGGCGATGGCGGACGAGTCCTTCCGGGCCGAGTTCGGCGCGCTGCTGCGTGACTACGCGGGCACGCCGTCGCTGCTCTACGAGGCCCGGCGGTTCTCCGCGAAGGTCGGCGCCCGGGTGCTGCTCAAGCGGGAGGACCTCAACCACACGGGCGCGCACAAGGTGCGCAACGTGCTGGGGCAGGCGCTGCTCACCAAGCGGATGGGCAAGACCCGGGTGATCGCCGAGACCGGCGCGGGCCAGCACGGCGTGGCCACCGCGACCGCCGCCGCCCTGTTCGACCTGGAGTGCGTGGTCTACATGGGCCAGGTCGACACCGAGCGGCAGGCGCTCAACGTGGCCCGGATGCGGATGCTCGGCGCCACTGTCGTCCCGGTCACCAACGGGTCGCGCACCCTCAAGGACGCGATGAACGAGGCGATGCGCGACTGGGTGGCGAACGTCGACGAGACGCACTACCTGATCGGCACCGCGGCGGGGCCGCACCCGTTCCCGGCGATGGTCCGTGACTTCGTCAGGGGCATCGGTGACGAGGCCCGGCAGCAGTGCCTCGACCTCACCGGCGGGCTGCCGGACGCGGTCACCGCCTGCGTCGGCGGCGGCTCCAACGCGCTCGGCATCTTCCACGCGTTCGTTCCCGACGAGGCGGTGCGGCTGTACGGCTTCGAGGCGGGCGGCGACGGTGTCGCGACCGGCCGGCACGCGGCCAGCATCACCGGCGGGTCGGCCGGGGTGCTGCACGGCACCCGCACGTACGTGCTCCAGGACGCCGACGGGCAGACGCTGGAGTCGCACTCGATCTCGGCGGGGCTGGACTACCCGGGCGTCGGGCCCGAGCACGCCTGGCTGCACGACAGCGGGCGGGCCACCTACCTGCCGGTCACCGACGACGAGGCGATGGCCGCGTTCGAGCTGCTCTGCCGCACCGAGGGCATCATCCCGGCGATCGAGAGCGCGCACGCGCTCGCCGGCACGGTCGCCCTCGCACCGAAGCTCGCCGCCGAGCTGGGCCGGGAGCCCACCATCGTGGTCAACCTCTCCGGGCGGGGCGACAAGGACGTGCACACCGCCGGGGACTACTTCGGCATCCTCGACAAGGAGCGGTGAGATGAGCCGGATCGGGGTGGCCTTCGACAAGGCCCGGGCCGACGGACGCGCGTTGCTGGTCGGCTGCATGCCTGCCGGGTTCCCGACGGTCGAGGGCAGCATCGCGGCGATGACCGCGATGGTCGAGGCAGGCGTGGACGTCATCGAGGTCGAGATCCCGTACTCGGACCCGGTGATGGACGGGCCGGTCATCCAGAAGGCCAGTGACATCGCGCTGGCCGGGGGCGTACGCACCGCGGACACGATGCGCGTCATCGAGGCGGTGGCGGCCACCGGCGCCCCGGTGGTCACCATGACCTACTGGAACCCGGTCGAGCGGTACGGCGTGGACGTCTTCGCACGTGACCTCGCGTCCGCCGGCGGCACCGGTCTGATCACGCCTGACCTCATCCCCGACGAGGCGGCCGAGTGGCTGGCCGCCTCGGACGCGCACGGGCTGGACCGCACGTTCCTGGTCTCCCCGTCGTCCACCGACGCCCGGTTGGCGATGACCGTCAAGCACTGCCGGGGCTTCGTCTACGCCACGGCGGTCATGGGCGTGACCGGCGCGCGGACGAACACCTCCGACGCCGCCCCGACGCTTGTCTCCCGGACCCGCGCGGTCACCGACCTGCCGGTCGGCGTCGGCCTGGGTGTGGGCACCGGCGCGCAGGCCGGGACGGTGGCCGGGTACGCCGACGGCGTGATCGTGGGCAGCGCCCTGGTCCGGTGCGTGCTCGACGCGTCGTCCGAGGCCGAGGGGTTGGCCGCGCTGCGTACGCTCAGCGCCGAGCTTGCCGAGGGCGTCCGCAACCCGGTCCGCTGAGCCGTCTCCCGCCCAGCGCGGCGCTGTCAGGGTCGCAGGGACGGATCCGCCGTCTCGCCGCGTTGCTCCGGTGGCTGCCCGACTCCGGACCACCCGTCGTCGGCGGCGCGGGCCGCTGGCGGCGCGACGCCGACGGGGCCGGGTGCCCAGGGGACATCACGCAGGACACCGGAGCGGCCGGCCGACGCGTCGTCGACGGCTGCCCGGGTGAGCGGGGTGACCGCCTCGGGCAGCGCGGCGGGCGGATGCCAGGAGAGCCGGCAACCAGGTGGTGGGTCGGCGGCGGGTCGGACACCTGCCACCCGCGCCCGGAACACGTGCACCAGGACGTCCGGCAGCGGCCCGGCCCGCCCCGCCGGCGCGGTACCCGTGCCCGGCGCGGCCAGGTGGTAGACGCCGACCAGGTCGACCAGCTCGATCTCCCAGCCGGTCTCGGCGCGGATGTCCCGCAGGGCCGCCCGCACCGGGCTCTCCGCCGGACGCAGCCGTCCACCGGGCAGGGCGTACCGTCGCTCGCCCCGACCCTGGCGGCAGAGCAGCACCCGTCCGGTGTCGTCGGTGACGACCGCGGCGACCGCCCAGGTGAGCGCGCTCATGGACAAAGAGCCTACGGCGGTGCAAACCAGAAGTCACCGGGTTGCCGGTAGGGCGGCCCGGGGTGCCGCTTCGGGGGTGCACAGCGGTAGCGTGTGCACCCGTGACCTACGCCTCGCTGTCCCCCCAGGCGGCCCTGCCCAGTCCCAGCACCGCTGTCTGGCAGCTCGGGCCGGTCCCGATCCGGGCGTACGCGCTGTGCATCATCGCCGGCATCGTGCTGGCCTGCTGGGTGACCGAGCGTCGGCTGCGTCAGCGCGGCGTCGCCCCCGGCGCGGTGCTCGACATCGCCGTCTGGGCGGTGCCCGCAGGCATCATCGGCGCCCGGATCTACCACGTGATCACCTCCCCGGAGAAGTACTTCGGCGCGGGCGGCGACCCGATGAAGGCGTTCGCCATCTGGGAGGGTGGTCTCGGCATCTGGGGCGCGGTCGCCGGCGGCGCGGTGGGCGCCTTCATCGCGGCCCGGCAGCTCGGCATCCCGTTCGGTGTGGTGGCCGACGCCCTGGCCCCCGGTCTGCCGCTGGCGCAGGCGGTCGGTCGCGTCGGCAACTGGTTCAACAACGAGCTGTTCGGTGGCCGGACCACCCTGCCGTGGGGTCTGGAGATCCACCGGATGGACCCGGACAATCCCGGGCACGCGCTGCGCGACGACGCCGGTCAGCCGATCCTCGAACCGGGCCTCTACCAGCCGACCTTCCTGTACGAGGCGCTGTGGAACCTCGGCGTGGTGGCACTGGTCCTGATC
Organism: Micromonospora sp. NPDC047521; assembly: GCF_055587305.1. Classification (NCBI taxonomy): domain Bacteria; kingdom Bacillati; phylum Actinomycetota; class Actinomycetes; order Micromonosporales; family Micromonosporaceae; genus Micromonospora; species Micromonospora sp. NPDC047521. Next base: position 554,250 of record NZ_JBVJGN010000003.1, read on the forward strand.
CTCGACCGTCGGCTGAAGCTCGGCCGTGGTCGGGCGTTCGCCCTGTACGTGATGGGCTACACCGCCGGCCGGTTCTGGATCGAGCTGATGCGCGCCGACGAGGCCAACCGGATCCTCGGCGTACGCCTCAATGTCTGGACCGCGGCCCTGGTCTTCCTCGGCGCGTTGATCTACTTCGTCCGGGTGCGCGGCCCCCAGGAGTTCCTGATCCCGCTCGGTGCGGCGGCGACGCCCGCGCCTACCGGCACGTCCGACCTGTCCCAGGTCGACCTCTCCGCGCGGGAGGCCTCGGCGCGCACCGCCGCCCCCGAGGGGTACCAGGTGGTCAGCGAAGAGCAGTACCACGCCTGGCGGGACAGCGGTGTCCTGCCGGCCGGGTCCGCCGGTGACGACGACCGCCCGGCCGACGAGTCGGTCGACGCGGCCGACGACGCCGCCTCGACCGGGGACCAGGCGGGGGACGGTACGCCGCAGACCCGCGACGACCGGGCCGACGCCACAGGCGCGCGTCCCGCCGACCGGGACAGCTGAGCGGGGGCGGCACCGATGCGAAGCGCGGTGGTGGTCGGCGCCGGAGTCGGTGGTCTCGCGGTCACCAGCGCGCTGGCGCGTTCCGGCTGGCAGGTCACCCTGTTGGAGCGGGCCGAGCGGGTACGCCCCGAGCCGACCGCCGTGGTGCTGTGGCCCAACGGCGTACGCGCCCTTCAGGCGCTGGGCCTCGGCGCGGGCCTGGCCGCCATCGCCACCCCGCTGCCTGACGGCGGGGTCCGCCGGCCGGACGGGCACTGGCTGGTGCAGCCCCGCCCCGTCCCGGCCGACCGGATGCCGGTGGTGGTGCACCGCGAGGATCTGCACGACACGCTGATCGCCGGGCTCGGCGACCGAGTGGAGCTGCGCACCGGCGTGACAGTGCGACACGTCCGGGTCGAGCCGGGCCAGCGACCCGCGGTCAGCGACGGCCGGCACACCATCGAGGCCGACCTGGTGGTAGCCGCCGACGGCACGGACAGCGGCATCCGCCGCCAGCTCGCCCCCGAGTCCGGGGTGGTCAGCTCCGGCTGCGCCGCCTGGCGGGCCGTCATTCCCTGGTACCGGGCACCCCGGCTGCCCGCCGACCAGCCGGTCGCCGGTGAGGTCCTCGGCGCGGGCTACCGGTTCGTGGCCGCCTCGCTCGGCGAGCGCGGCTCGTCCGGCGGTTCCAGCAGGGGCGGCATCTACTGGGTGGCCACCGCCGCCGGAGCGCCCCGCCCGGAACCGCCCGAGACGCAGTTGGCGCTGCTGCGCCGCTGGTACGCGGGCTGGCCCGAGCCCATCGGCGCGCTGCTCGAGGCCACCGACCCCGGTGACCTGGTCCAGCAGGAGGTCCGCGAGCTGCGTCCGCTGCCCCGCGCGTACGGCTTCCCGGTCGGGCCCGGTGGCGTGGTGCTGCTCGGTGACGCGGCGCACGCCATGCCGCCGCACCTCGGGCAGGGCGCCTGCCTCGCCTTCGAGGACGCCGCCACGCTCGCCTCCCTGCTGCGCGAGGCCCGGCTGCCCGACGCCGTGCAGGCGTACGACCGGGTGCGTCGGCCACGGGCGGCGACAGTGGTCCGGCAGACCCGACGCATGTCGGCGGTGCTCCAGGCGCGGGGCCGGTTGGCGTTGCGGGCCCGTGACGCCGCCCTCGGCACGATCAACTCGCGTCTGCTCTCCAGCGCCTCGGCCTCGGCCGCGCAGTGGCGGCCCCCGGCGTGACCCGCGCCGCCGGTCAGCCGATCAGGGCGGTGGGCTCGGCGATGCAGGCGGTGCCGACGCGGCGGAAGCCGACCCGCAGGTAGACGCGGGCGATCTCGTCGCTGCCCGCGGAGAGGAAGACCAGTTCGGTGCCGGCGGCGAGCAGTTCCCGGGCCAGGGTGGCGGTCAGCGCGGCGCCCAGACCACGCCGCCGGGCGGCCGGCAGGGTCGCCACGCCGGCGATCTCCGCGACGTCGTCGACACGCATCGCCATCCCGCTGGCCAGGGCGCCCTCGGTGACCGTGCAGGCCAGCGCGGAGATCCGTCGGCCGTCGGCGATGCGGACCCGTTCCTCGTCCAGCGCGGCCAACTCCAGCCCGGTGACCGCGGCGTCCCGCTCGGCCGGGCCGGCCTCGCCGCGCGCGGTGCCGGCGGCGGCGAACGCCACGGCCGCGACGGCCCGCCGGGCGGCCACGTCGGCGGCGAAGTCGGGCGAGTCCGCCGCCAGCACCCGCACCGGTACGTCGGAGAGCGTCGCCGGATCGGGCAGGGCTGCCGGGTCGAGCACCATCAGCGGCGCCTCCAGCACGTTCAGCCCCGCCGAGCGGGCCACCGCGAGCAGTTGCGGGGTGGTCTCGTGCACCCATTCGAAGGCCTCCGGGAGGCCCAGTTCCCGTTGCCGTTCGCGTACGGCTGTCACGTCGGCGAGCGACGGCGGTTCGGTGGCGTCCAGGCGGGGGCGGGCGTAGAACGGCCAACCGGCGCCTTCGCGGACGAACAACACCAGCCCGCCGTACTCCTGCGCAAGGGCGACGTCGCGGGGCACCGCGTCGTAGAAGCGTTCCAACCGGTCGAAGACGTCCTGATGCAGCGGATCCACCGCGCGAGACTACACGTCCCAGACTCTGGACGGTGTGATCAATCTTGACTGGCCTTGCGGCCGCAGCCCTAACGTAGACTCAATAGACCCACGGGCCGACGTCGTCCCCATCATGATCCAACCTGAGTGACGACAGGAGGCCCGGTGGCTCAGCCGTACCCGCACAAGTCACAGCCGTACCCGCTCAGCCCGCAGGCGTCCCCGACGCCCGACCCCCGCCCGTCCGCCCAGGGCCTGTACGACCCGGCGCAGGAGCACGACGCCTGCGGGGTGGCCTTCGTGGCGGACCTGCACGGTCGGCGTTCGCACGCGGTCGTCGCCAACGGGCTCGGCGCGCTCTGCCGGCTGGACCACCGGGGCGCCCGAGGCGCGGAGCCCAACACCGGCGACGGCGCGGGCATCATGATCCAGGTCCCGGACGCGTTCCTGCGCGCGGTGGCCGGTGTCACGCTGCCCCCGGCAGGTGAGTACGCGACCGGTCTGGTGTTCCTCCCCGACGACGACGCCGCCGAGGCCCGCGCCCGGCGCGTCGTCGAGAAGTACGCGCTTGTCGAGGGTGCCGACCTCCTCGGCTGGCGGGACGTGCCGGTCGACCCGCAGGAGCTCGGCGAGACCGCCCTGGCGGCGATGCCCCGGGTCCGGCAGGTCTTCGTGGCCGCGCGTCGGCTCACCGACTCGCCGGCCGGTCGGGCCGGCTCCGCCCTGAGCGGCATCGACCTGGACCGGGTGGCGTTCTGCCTGCGCAAGCAGGCCGAGCGGGAGACCGCCGAGCGGGGCGTGCCTGCGTACTTCCCGTCGCTGTCCAGCCGCACGATGGTCTACAAGGGGATGCTCACCCCCGACCAGCTGCCGGCGTTCTACCCGGATCTGCGCGACGAGCGGGTGGACAGCGCCATCGCGCTCGTGCACTCCCGCTTCTCCACGAACACGTTCCCGTCCTGGCCGTTGGCGCACCCGTACCGGTTCATCGCCCACAACGGCGAGATCAACACGATCCGGGGCAACCGCAACTGGATGCAGGCTCGGGAGGCGCTGCTGCGCTCGCCGAACGTGCCAGGCAACATCCGCCGGGTCTTCCCGGTCTGCACGCCAGGCGCCTCCGACTCGGCGAACTTCGACGAGGTGCTGGAGTTGCTGCACCTGGCGGGGCGGAGCCTGCCGCACGCGGTGCTCATGATGATCCCCGAGGCGTGGGAGAACGACCCCGGCATGCAGCCGGACAAGCGGGCGTTCTACCGCTTCCACGCGAGCCTCATGGAGCCGTGGGACGGCCCCGCGTCGGTGGCGTTCACCGACGGCGAGATCGTCGGCGCGGTGCTGGACCGCAACGGGCTGCGTCCGGGGCGCTGGTGGCAGACCGACGACGGTCTGGTCGTGCTGGGCTCCGAGGCGGGCGTTCTCGACCTCGACCCGGCCCACGTGGTCGCCAAGGGGCGGCTCCAGCCGGGGAAGATGTTCCTCGTCGACACCGTCGCAGGGCGGATCGTGCACGACGAGGAGATCAAGTCCGAGTTGGCCGCCGCACAGCCGTACGGTGAGTGGCTGCACGCCGGGCTGATCGAGCTGGACGACCTGCCGGCCCGCGAGCACACCGTCTACACCCACGATTCGGTACGCCGCCGCCAGCAGACCTTCGGCTACACGCAGGAGGAGCTGAAGATCCTGCTCGCGCCGATGGCGCGTACCGGCGCGGAGCCGCTGGGCTCGATGGGCACGGACACCCCGATCGCGCCGCTGTCCACCCGGCCGCGGCTGCTCTACGACTACTTCCACCAGCTCTTCGCCCAGGTCACCAACCCGCCGTTGGACGCCATCCGCGAGGAGCTGGTGACCAGCCTGGCGTCGACAATCGGGCCGGAGGGCAACCTGCTCGACCCGGGGGCGGCGAGCTGTCGGCAGATCGTGCTGCCGCACCCGATCATCGACAACGACGAGCTGGCGAAGATCCTCTCCATCGACGAGGACGGTGACCTGCCCGGCTTCAAGGCGGTACGGGTCTCCGGCCTGTACCGCATCCGCGAGGGCGCCGCAGGCATCAAGGCCCGGCTGACCGAGATCTGCCGGCACGTCTCCGAGGCGATCGAGGACGGCGTCCGCATCCTGGTGCTCTCCGACCGGGACTCCAACGCCGACCTGGCGCCGATCCCGTCGCTGCTGCTCACCGCCGCCGTGCACCAGCACCTGGTGCGGGAGCAGACCCGCACCCAGGCGGCGCTCATCGTGGAGTCCGGCGACTGCCGGGAGGTGCACCACGCGGCGGTCCTGATCGGGTACGGCGCGGCGGCTGTCAACCCGTACCTGGCGTTCGAGTCGGTGGAGGACATGATCTCCACAGGCGCGCTCGTCGGGGTGGAGCCGGCCGGTGCGGTGCGCAACTACGCCAAGGCGCTCGGCAAGGGCGTCCTGAAGATCATGTCGAAGATGGGCATCTCGACTGTCTCGTCGTACTGCGGCGCGCAGGTCTTCGAGGCGGTCGGGCTGGACAGCCGGCTCATCGACCGCTACTTCCGGGGCACGCCCAGCCGGATCGGCGGGGTGGGGCTGGCCGGCGTGCACGCCGAGGTGGCCGCCCGGCACGCGCTGGCCTGGCCGCCGGCCGGCGCCGCGGCCTCGGACCGGCTGGAGGTCGGCGGCGAGTACCAGTGGCGCCGCGAGGGTGAGCTGCACCTGTTCAACCCGGAGACGGTCTTCCTGCTCCAGCACGCCACCCGCAGCCGGCAGTACGACGTGTTCCGGCAGTACACGTCCAAGGTGGACGCGCTCGCCGCGCAGGCCGGCTCGCTGCGCGGGCTGTTCACCCTGCGCACCGGGGTCCGCCCGGCGGTGCCCCTGGACGAGGTCGAGCCGGCCTCCGAGATCGTCAAGCGGTTCGCCACGGGCGCCATGTCGTACGGGTCGATCTCCGCCGAGGCGCACGAGACGCTGGCGATCGCCATGAACCGCCTCGGCGGCAAGTCCAACACCGGTGAGGGCGGCGAGGACGTCGAGCGCCTGCACGACCCGGCCCGCCGTTCGGCGGTCAAGCAGATCGCCAGCGGCCGGTTCGGTGTGACGAGCGAATACCTGGTCAACGCCGACGACCTGCAGATCAAGATGGCGCAGGGCGCGAAGCCCGGCGAGGGCGGCCAACTGCCCGGCAACAAGGTGTGGCCGTGGATCGCGCGGACCCGGCACGCCACGCCGGGCGTGGGCCTGATCTCCCCGCCGCCGCACCACGACATCTACTCGATCGAGGACCTGGCGCAGCTCGTCCACGACCTGAAGTGCGTCAACCCGGCCGCCCGGGTGCACGTCAAGCTGGTCAGCGAGGTGGGTGTCGGCACGGTAGCGGCCGGCGTGGCCAAGCTGAAGGCCGACGTCATCCTCATCTCCGGGCACGACGGCGGCACCGGCGCGTCCCCGCTGAACTCGCTCAAGCACGCCGGCACCCCGTGGGAGCTGGGGCTGGCCGAGGCCCAGCAGACGCTGCTGCTCAACAAGCTGCGCGACCGGGTCACCGTGCAGGTCGACGGTCAGCTCAAGACCGGCCGGGACGTGCTGATCGCGGCGTTGCTCGGCGCGGAGGAGTTCGGCTTCGCGACCGCGCCGCTGATCGTCGAGGGCTGCGTGATGATGCGCGTGTGTCACCTGGACACCTGCCCGGTCGGCATCGCCACCCAGAACCCGGTGCTGCGGGAGCGGTTCACAGGTAAGCCGGAGTTCGTGGAGAACTTCTTCCTGTTCCTCGCCGAGGAGGTCCGGGGCTACCTGGCCGAGTTGGGCTTCCGGTCCATCGAGGAGGCGATCGGGCAGTCCGAGTTGCTCGACGTCGCCCCGGCGGTGGCGCACTGGAAGGCGCACGGCCTGGACCTGGCGCCCGTCCTGCACCTGCCCGAACTGCCGGCCGGCGCGGTCCGGCGCGGGGTACGGGCGCAGGACCACGGCCTGGAGCACGCCCTGGACAACGAGCTGATCGCGCTGGCGCGTCCGGCGCTCTCCGAGGGCGCACCGGTGCGGGTCGAGGTGGCGGTGCGCAACGAGCACCGCAGCGTCGGCGCGATGCTGGGCGGGGAGGTGACCCGCCGCTTCGGGGGCGCCGGCCTGCCCGAGGACACCATCGAGTTCGTGCTGCACGGCACGGCCGGGCAGTCGTTCGGCGCGTTCCTGCCGCGCGGGGTGACCCTGCGGCTGCACGGCGACGCCAACGACTACGTGGGCAAGGGCCTCTCCGGCGGCCGCCTGATCGTCCGTCCGGACGCCGCAGCGCCGTTCCTCGACGCGGACGCCGAGCCCGGCCGGCGCGCGGAGGATCAGATCATCGCCGGCAACACCATCCTGTACGGGGCCACCGCGGGCGAGGTCTTCCTGCGCGGCAGGGTGGGGGAGCGGTTCGCGGTGCGCAACTCCGGCGCGGTCGCCGTCGTCGAGGGTGTCGGCGACCACGGCTGCGAGTACATGACCGGCGGCACGGTGGTGGTGCTCGGCGCGACCGGCCGCAACTTCGCCGCCGGCATGTCCGGCGGGATGGCGTTCGTGCACCGTCTGGACCGTTCCCGGGTCAACGGGGAGCTGGTCGACCTGGCGCCGCTGGGCGAGCAGGAGCAGACGCTTCTGCACGAGTTGGTCCAGCGGCACGTGGCCGAGACCGGCTCGGCGGTCGCCGAGGAGCTGCTCAAGCGGTGGCCGGAGGCGGTGGCCGAGTTCACCGCCGTGGTGCCCCGCGACTACCGCCGGGTGCTGGAGATCATGAGGGCCGCCGAAGCCGCCGGCCACGACGTCGACGACGCGGTGATGGGCGCGCTCAGCGCGCCCGCCGCGCCCGTGCCGCCCGCCCCGCGGGTGGCGGCCCAGGAGGTGGCTCGTGCCTGACCCGAACGGTTTCCTGCGCTACGACCGGCGGCTGCCGGCCCGCCGCCCGGTGCCGGTGCGGATCAGCGACTGGCGCGAGGTGTACCCGCCGGCCGGCGAGGACCTCGTCCGCGAGCAGGCCACCCGCTGCATGGACTGCGGCATCCCGTTCTGCCACGACGGCTGCCCGCTGGGCAATCGCATCCCGGACTGGAACGACCTGGTCCGCACCGGCAACTGGGACGCCGCGGTGGAGTCGCTGCACGCCACGAACAACTTCCCGGAGTTCACCGGCCGGCTCTGCCCGGCGCCCTGCGAGGCGGCCTGCGTGCTGGGCATCGCCGGCGGTCAGCCGGTGACCATCAAGCAGGTCGAGGTGGAGATCGCCGACGCGGCGGCGGCGCGCGGGTTCACCCCGCGTCAGGTACCTGCGCCGTCGGGCCGGTCGGTCGCCGTCGTCGGTTCCGGGCCCGCCGGCCTGGCCGCCGCCCAGCAACTGGCCCGCGCCGGTCACGCGGTGACTGTGTACGAGCGCGACGACGCGATAGGTGGCCTGCTCCGGTACGGCATCCCCGACTTCAAGTTGGAGAAGCGGCACATCGACGCCCGGCTGGCCCAGCTCTCCGCCGAGGGGGTGCGCTTCCGGACCGGGGTGAACGTCGGGGTGGACGTGACCGCCGAGCAGCTGCGCGCCGAGCACGACGCGGTGCTGCTGGCCTGCGGGGCGTTGCAGGGCCGGGACACTCCGGAGACCCCGGGGCGGGCCCTGCGGGGCGTACACCAGGCCATGGCGCATCTGGTCGCGGCCAACCGCGCGGTGGCCACGTCGGCCACCGACGAGCCGGGCGTCGCGGTGACAGGCGAGGGGCGGCCGGGGCGGGCGGTGCTGCCGGACGGCACACCCATCGACGCGGCCGGCAAGCATGTGGTGATCATCGGTGGTGGGGACACCGCGGCGGACTGCCTCGGCGTCGCGCACCGGCAGGGCGCCGCAGGCGTGCACCAGCTCGACCTGTACCCGCAGCCGCCGACCGAGCGCGACGAGGCACGGGACCCGTGGCCGACCTGGCCATGGATTCTGCGCAGCTACCCGGCGCACGAGGAGGGCGGCGAGCGGGTCTTCGCGGTGGCGGTGCAGGAGTTCGTGGACGACGGCACCGGCCAGGTGCGGGCGGTGCGGATCGCCGAGGTGACAGTCGAGAAGCGCGACGGCAGGCGCATCGTCACAGTCGTGCCCGGCTCGGAGCGGGAGCTTCCGGCGGATCTGGTGCTGCTGGCGATCGGTTTCGAGGGCACCGAGCAGCAGCCGCTGCTGGCGCAGTTCGGGGTGACCCGCAACCCTCGGGGCGCGGTGGACGCCCGCGACGACTGGCAGACCGACGCCGACGGGGTGTTCGTGGCGGGTGACATGCACCGCGGCGCCTCGCTGATCGTGTGGGCCATCGCCGAGGGGCGTGCGGCGGCCGCCGCGATCCACGGCTACCTCGGGGGCGCCGGGGTGCTGCCGGCGCCGGTCGGCCCGGCCGCGCAGCCGCTCGCCGTGCGCTGAGGGATTCCGGCCGTCCGGCCAGCGTGGCGGTCACCCGCCCCGCCGGCCGGACGGGCACCGCGTCACTGAGACAGCGGTCACCGGTCGGCGGACCAACCAGCACGAAGATCATCGTTACGCTGCGGTCATGGACATCGAGGAGCGGCTACGGCGAACCCGTCGGTGGCTGTGGGTCGTGCTGATCGGGCTCTTCCTGAGCGGGGCGACGGCGTTCCCGCTGGAGATCGAGGTGCGGTGGCTGCTGCGCGCCGTGGACCCGCTCGCGGGTCAGCTGCCGGCGCTCGTCGACTGGATCGAGCGGGTCCACACCGGACTGGTGGCGGCGGGCAGGGACTACCCGTTCCTGCTCTACGGCACCGACTGGCTGGCCTTCGCCCACCTCGTGCTGGCGGTGGCGTTCTGGGGGCCGCTGCGTGACCCGGTGCGCAACGTGTGGGTGGTGCAGGTCGGCATGATCGCCTGCGCGGGGATCGTCCCGCTGGCGGTGATCTGCGGCCCGATCCGGGACATCCCCTGGTTCTGGACGCTCGTCGACCTGTCCTTCGCGGTCGGGGCGTTCCCTCCGCTCTGGTTCGCCTACCGGCACATCCGGGTCGTGGAAGCGAGCACGGCCGCGGCGACAGGCGTCCCAGCGACTCCGTGACCGGGCCTCTCCAGGCCCGCGGCCGGGTGGGTGAAACCAGCCGGCGACGACCTGCGGGAGGGCAACAGCCCTCCGACGGTCCCTGTCGAGCTGCCCCAGATATGGGCCGCCGTCATCGCCCCATTTCTGGGGCAGCTCGACAGGCGAGCACCGAAGTGGTCGGTCGCAGGTCCGTGCACCGCGAGAACGCGGGACGCCGGGGGCGCCGGCGCACCGGAATGGCCCGCCGCAGGGCGGCGGGCTATTCCGGTCCACTCCGGACGCCTAGTGCGACAGCCGGTGGTGCGACTCGCGGATCTTGGCCCAGGACTTCGGCTCCGTTGGCGGGGCCGCCTTACGTGCGGCGGTGGCCACGTCCGGCCGGCCGGCGGTGAACAGCCAGGTGGTGAACAGCTCGTCCAGGTCCAGGCCGGAGATGTCCTCGGCGAGGGCCTGGAACTGCGCGATCGTGCCGTTGCCGTACCGGTGCGCGGTGGTCCAGGCGGGGAGGATCTCGAAGAACGCGTCGTCACCGACGGCCAGTCGCAACTGGTGCAGGGCCATCGCCCCCCGGTCGTAGACGGCGCCGTCGAAGACCTGGGCGGCACCCGGGTCACCGGGCAGCACCTGCCAGAAGTCGTCGTCGGCCGGGTAACTGCCGTAGGTGAAGTCGAACAGCTCCTGGGCGGTGCCCTCACCCTGCTCCTCGGACCACAGCCACTCGGCGTACGAGGCGAAGCCCTCGTTGAGCCAGACGTTGCGCCACTCGGCCACCGAGACGGAGTCACCGAACCACTGGTGGGCGTTCTCGTGCACCACCACGTACGTGTTGGCGCCGCGCCGCCAGAAGCCCGGGCCGTACACCGGTCGGGTCTGGGTCTCCAACGCGAACCCGATGCCGTCGACCGGCCCGGCCACGCCGCCCTGCGCCTCGAACGGGTACGGGCCGAAGATCCCGCTCTCCCAGTCGATGATCTCGGCGGTCCGCTCGATGCTGGCCCGCGCGGCCGGACGCAGCGCGCCCAACGAGGTGCTGTACGCGTTGATCACCGGCTGGCCGCCGGGCGTGGTGTCGGTGACGATGTCGTACTGGCCGATGGCCATGAAGGCCAGGTAGGTGGCCGTGGGGGAGGTGGTCCGCCAGATCCACCGGGTGCGGTTGCCGGCCTCGGCGATCGGCTGCCGGGGCTGCACGCCGTTGCTGATCACCTCGACGCCGGTGGGCACCGACACGGAGATGTCGAAGGTGGCCTTGTCCAGTGGGTGGTCGTTGCTCGGGAACCACCACCACGCCGACTCGGGCTCGTTGACGGCGAGCGCACCGTCGGCGGTGCGCGTCCAGCCGGTGTAGCCGCCGACAAGGGTCTGCGACGGGACGCCGGCGTAGCGCACCACGATGGTGAGCTGCTGGCCGCGGGTGATGGTGCGGGCCGGTACGACCACCAGCTCGTGCACACCGGCGGTGCTGGTGCTCGCCTCCCAGCCGTTGACCCGCACCGACTCGACGTCGAGCAGGAAGTCCAGGTTGAACGACGAGAGGTCCTGTGTGGCGGTGGCGAGGATGGTGGTGGTGCCGGTGAGCCGGTCGGTGGCCGGTTCGTAGCGCAGCCGGACGTCGTAGTGCTCGACGTCGTAGCCGCCGTTGCCGTAGTCGGGGAAGTAGGTGTCGCCCAGGCCGGGCGCGCCGGGTTGCGGCGCGGCGGTGACGGTGGGTCGGCCCCAGGCCGTCGGGGCGGCCTGGCCGGGGGTGCCGGCGAGCATGGTGCCGGCGGTGGTGAGGGTCAGGGCGGCGGTGGCCGCCGTGAGGACTCGTCGCACGAGGTGGACTCCCTCCATCGGGGTTGTACGCCCGTCAACCTAATCGACAACTGTGAACGTCGCTGCCTCGCGGGGCATCGTGTCGCGCTATTCCCTTGATCTACGTGTTTCGATAGCATTACCGACTAGTAACAAACCCTGGCCACGCGCGCGGTCGCAGGATCCCACCACCCCCTGTCCTGTGGAGGTCCGTCATGCCCCACCGCCCGCTGGCCCGCGCCCTGGCCGCGCTGGTCGCCGCGTTCACCGCCGCCCTCGGCGCCGTGCTCGTCCCCGGCACCGCCCAGGCCGCCGCCGTCACCTACGTCGCGCTCGGCGACTCGTACTCCTCAGGTGTCGGCGCCGGCCCGTACGACACGTCCGGTTGCCTGCGCAGCCAGAAGTCGTACGCCCCGCTCTGGGCGGCCGCCCACGGCGTCACCAGCTTCACCTTCCGGGCCTGCGGCGGCGCGGTCACCGCCGACGTTCTCAACGACCAGGTCAACGCCCTCAGCGCCAGCACCACACTCGTCACCATCACCATCGGCGGGAACGACGCCGGCTTCGTCAACGTCATCACCAGTTGCCGGTTCGGCAGCACCTCGTCCTGCACCAACGCCGTCAACACCGCCAAGGCGTTCGCCACCTCGACACTGCCGGCCCGGCTCGACGCCACGTACGCCGCCATCCGCAACCGGGCGCCGAACGCCCGGCTGATCGTGCTCGGCTACCCGCGGCTCTTCGAGACGACGTCCTGCGGCTGGCTGGCCATGAGCACCTACAAGCGCACCATCCTCAACGAGGCCGCCGACGTGCTCGCCTCGGTGACCTCCGCCCGGGCCAGGGCGGCCGGCGCCACCTTCGCCGACACCCGGTCCACCTTCGCCGGGCACGGCGTCTGCGCCGGTGACCCCTGGATCAACGACATCTCCGGGATCATCGAGGCGTACCACCCGGACGCCGACGGCTACCGCTACGGCTACCTGCCGGCGCTGAACGCCGTCACCGGCTGACCCGTCCACACCACCCGCGGCGGCCGGCGGTCCATGCCGGACCGTCGGTCGCCGCGAGGACAACGCGCGGGTCGGTACTGTGCCGGCGTCACCGCTGTCCGTTAGGGTTTCCGCGAACCGGACGGCCGTGGCGTGGGAGGCACAGCGTGGGCAGGCTCGCGTCGGCGTACGGGCAGGCGGTCACCGCCCACCGGGCGGCCCGCGCACACCTGGACACCGCCCGTGGCGCGCTCGGCGCCGCCCCGGCACCCGCCGCGCCCGTCGGCGCCGGCGACGTGGTCGACCGGCTGGCCCGCCTCGGCGCCGCGCTGGCCACCCCCACCCCGGGCGCCACCGGGCTCACCGACGCCCCGGCAGCCGTCCGGATCGGCGAGGCGTCCACACCCGACGGTGGCTTTCCCGTGCTCGTGCCGCTCGGCGGCGGCCACCATCTCGCCCTGGACACCGACGCCCGCGACTCCCGGGTCGCCGGGCTGCTGCGGGCGCTGGTGCTGCGGCTGGTCGCCACCGCGCCGCCCGGGCAGGTCCGCGTCGCCGGCATCGACACCGCCGCGCTGGGCGCCACGTTCGGCCCGCTGCGCCCGCTGCTCGACGCCGGGGTGCTCGACCCGCCGGCCACCGGCGAGGCCGAGGTGACCGTGCTGCTGGACGCCGCCGAGCGGCACGCCCGCGCCGCGCAGCACGCCGACCCCGCCGCCCGGCACCTGCTGGTGGTCGTCGCCACCGCCTCACCGGCGCCGCGCGAGCTTGCCCGCCTCGCGGCGCTCACCCACGCGGGCCCGTCCGCCGCCGTCTGCGTACTGCTCGCCGGCCACCCGTCCCGGCTGCCCGGCGAGACCGCGCCGCCGCTGGGCGGCACCACCGCCATCCGACTCGTCGAGGGGTACGCGCAGGTCGGCGACCCGCCCGGCACACCGTTCAGCGCCGACGGCAGTGGCCTCGCCGCACCCGTGCTGCTCGACGGCGACCCGCCGCCCGCATCCGTACGCGCCCTCGCCGAGCACCTGGGCGCCGCCGCCCGCCGCACCGACGCGCTGCCGTTCACCGAGCTGCTGCCCGAGCGGCGCTGGGCCGAGTCGGCCGGCAACGGTCTGCGAACCGTCGTCGGCCGGGCCGGCCGCGCCCCGCTGACCGTGGCCTTCGACGACGCCACCCCCCACTGGCTGGTCGGCGGGCGCACCGGCGCCGGCAAGACCGTCTTCCTCCTCGACGTCCTCTACGGGCTGGCCGCACGGTACTCGCCTGCCGAGTTGCAGCTCTACCTGCTCGACTTCAAGGAGGGCGTGAGCTTCACGGAGTTCGTGCCCACCACACGCGACCCGTCCTGGCTGCCGCACGCCCGCGCCGTCGGCATCGAATCCGACCGCGAGTACGGCCTGGCCGTGCTGCGCGAGCTGCGCCGCGAGGCGCAACGCCGGGCCACCGCCCTCAAACGGCACGGCGTCACCAAGCTCGCCGACCTGCCCCGGGACAATCCGTTGCCGCGCATCGTGGCGGTCATCGACGAGTTCCACGTGCTGCTCGCCGGCAACGACGCGCTTGCCCGCGAGTCCGTCGACCTGCTTGAGGAGCTGGCCCGCAAGGGCCGCTCCTACGGCGTCCACCTGGTGCTGGCCAGCCAGAGCATGACAGGCATCGAGGCGCTCTACGGCCGCGCCGAGGCGATCTTCGGGCAGTTCGCGCTGCGGGTGGCGCTGCCCGGCGGGGGTGGGGTGCTCGACCAGCTCAACGACGCCGCCGCGGCCCTGCCGATCGGCTCCGCCGTCGTCAACACCGCCGCCGGCGCGGTAGGCGCGGACACCGTGCTGCGCTTCCCCGACGCGCACGCCGCCGCGGCCGACCTCGCCGCGCTGCGCCACGAGCTGTGGCAGGCCCGCCCGCCGGGCTCGCGGGCACCGGCGGTCTTCAAGGGGTACGAGGCCGCGCGGGTCGAGGACGACCCCACCTTCACCGGTCTGCGCCCCGGCGGCCGACGCCCGATGGCCCTGGTCGGCCGCACCGTCGACGTGCACGGCACCACAGCGCTGTTCCTGATGGACAGCACCCCCGGCCGGCACCTCGCCGTGGTGGGCACCGCCGCCACCGGGGCGGACGTGCTGCGCGCCGCGACGCTGAGCCTGGCCCGCCAGCACACCCCCGGCGACGCCCGGTTCCTGCTGGCGTCGCTTGTCACCGCCGCCGACCCGGTCGCCGACGAGACCGACGCCGCGCTGCGGGCCGCCGGCCACCCGGTCCGCCGCGTCGACGCGACCGGGCTGCGCGACCGGATCGCCGAGCTGGCCGCCGAGCCCGCCGGCCGCGAATACCTGGTGGTGTTCGGAATGGACGCCGCCGCGCCGGTGCTCGGGGCCGCCGACCCGGTCAGCTTCCGCTCCGGCCTGGACGACCTGCACACCCTGCTGCGCCAGGGCCCCGCCCACGGGGTGCACCTGCTCGGCTGGTGGCGCGGGCTGCGCCGGCTCGCCGACGACCTCGGCGGCACCCAGAACCGCGACGACGTGGCGTGCCTGGTCGCGCTCAACGTGCCCGGCCCCGAACTGGCCCTGCACCTCGGGGTCCACGACCTGGCCTACACGCCGCGCGCCGACCGGGCGCTGCTTGTCGACCGGCACGACCAGCGCACCAGACTGATCGTGCCGTTCGCCGGCGACGGGCACGAAGCGGACGGGGAGCGTTGACGGTGTCCTTCGAGGAGTACGCGGCGCTGGCCCGACAGCTCGCCGAGCAGCGCCGAGCCGGCGAACAGCACGCCGCCGCCGAGTCCGAACGCCGCCGTGACCTGCACGCCGCCGTCGACTCCCTGCACCACCGGCTGACCGCCCAGGGGCACCGCCTCGACCAGCTCGGCCGCGCCATCGGCATCGACCAGCCGCCGTCCAGCCCGCCCGCAGCCGCGGGCACCCCGTGGAGCCCGGCCGGTGCCGCCACCGCACCAGGTCCGCCGTACGCACCCGGACCAGGGGACGGCGGACCCGACGGCGCAGCCGGCGCGCCGGGGCGGGCGGGTGTCGAGGCGTACCCCCAGCTGCCGGCGGCCGACGCGCGGCTGGCGCTACCGACCGCGGTGAGCCCGGCGGGCGCCGGGGTGCCGGCGCAGCGCGCGGCGACTGTCGACCCGGCCACCGAGCTGGAGCTGGCGCGGCGGATGGCCGACGAGGCGGACCGGCACGGGCACCAGGCGGAGCTGCTGGCCCAGCGACCGGCGCTACTGCCGACGTGGTCGCCGCTGGCCCGGGCCGTCGCCGTCTACGCCGGGTGCGGGGCGGCGGCCGGGGTGCTCATGTTGACGCTTGTGGTCGCCTCCGGGATCGGCCTGGTCGACGGGTTCACGCTCGGCGCGTGGATCTGCGCGGGGTTGCCGGCGTTGGCGTTCTTCGGCGGCTACCTGGTGCTGGGCCGGTGGGGGAGGCCCGCCATGGTCGCCGGCACGCCGCCGCGCTACCTGCCGCTGGGGTTCCTGATCTGTTTCCTGCTGGTGCCGATGGGCTACTGCGCCTACCTGCTGCTGTTCCGCACCCTGCGCTGAGCTGGGCGCCGTCCGGCCTGTCGACAGGCCATGTGCCAGCGGCCATTACGATGCCGGCGAACGACAGGAGACAACTGTGGCAGTGCACGCGACGAGCCAGCGAACGACCCGAGTGGAGGCCGCCGCAGCACACGCGCAGGGGGTGCTCGGCGCGCGAAAGGCCAGCCGGATCGCGACGTTCGACAATGGTGCCCTCTACGTACGGGCGGGCGGGGGACGTCAGTTCCTGGCCTGGCTCATCGACTTCACGGTCTACCTGTTCGGGGTCGGGGTGGGGATCGTCGCCGTGGCCCTGGTGCACAGGTCGATGCCCCTTTCCGATGATGTTCTCGCCGTGGTCGTGCTCTCGTTGTTCGTCGTGGTGCCGCTGGTGTACGGCCTGTGCTTCGGCAACGGCCGGGCGCTCGGCGGGGTCCTCACCGGCACGCAGCTCGTGCGGATCAAGGACGGCGGTCGGGTCGGTCTCAAGGCGAGCTGGGTCATGCTGGTCAGGACACTGTTGGTGCCGGTGCTTGTCGTCGGAGCGTTGGCGGACGCGTTCACCGGTGGTGGGGCGCTGGGTTCCGATTCAGAGCTGCGAGTCTGCATCGATCCCACTGCCACCCGGCGGCTGCACGCCGCCGGCATCCGTTGAGCTTCCGGGCGTCCACCGGCCTCGCCTACTCCAGGTGGTAGGTGATGCTGCCGGCGTCGCTGAACCTCTGCTCGCCGCTGCTCGACGGGCTGAAGACGCGACAGGCGCAGCCGTCGCCGGGCTCCTTGGCGGACGCCTCGGCGAAATACCAGACCTGACCCACCTGGGCCGTGAACGTACGGCTGGTCCGCGGCGGCACCTCCATCGCCCGGTGCGCCGTGCAGTCGGCGTCGAAGAGCCACAGCACGTACGGCTCGCTGGTCGTCGAGGCGGTGCCGCGTACCCGGTCGCCCCACCGGCCCGGGGGGATGTCGCGTTGAAAGTACGCCACCGCCTCCTCGCCCTTGGTCCGCGCGATGCAGGCCCGGGCGAGCTGTGCCGCGGAGGCGGAGGCCGGGCCGGGGGCAGGCGCCGCCGAGGAGGAGGACCGCAGGCCCGACCTGTCGCCGGCGACGACGACCACGAGGGCGGCGATGACGACGAGACCGCCGGACAGCCCGATGACCACCCACCGGCGTCGTGTCTTCTCAGGTGCCATGTCCCGTCGCTCCCTCAGCTACCGGCCGGGCAGGCGACGTGGTCAGCCCCCTGTCCGAGTGCTGACGGCAGAGTCTACGGCGCTTTCCGCCGTGGCATCGTCCCCGGATTTCGCCTGTCGACCGTCACTGCTCCTGAACCACGCCCTGGGCCGTGGCGTTGGCGGCGGCAGCCAGCACGCCGTCACGCTCGCTGTCGGTGAGTCCCTCGTCTTCGAGCAGGCCGAGCAGGAGCACCGTCCGCGCGACCGTCGCCGCCGCGCCGTCCGGCACGGGTGGGCGCTCGCCGAGGGCCGCCCAGACCAGCGCCTCGGCCAGCACCGGGTCGACGTCATGCCCGGTGACGTCGTAGCGTTCCCGCGCGGACGCCACGAATCGGATCACCGGCGCCCGATCCTGCCCGGCCACGAACCGCCGCCGCACCGCCACCAGCAGCGCCCCGGCGAGCAGATCGGCGTACCGCAGCCAGTCCGCCTCGGTGAACCGGCGCAAACGCCGCTCGTGGCCGCGCAGCCGTCCGGCCAGGAGGCTGCGCAGCGCCGCGTGCGGATCGGTCACCATCGCGTCCCCCTGATGATCTTTCGTCGGCGTCGCCTGATCACCAGGGCGCTCGCCGCGTGACAGCCGTGCGCGATCTCGTCGGTGCCGGCGTTGGTGCTGGTCGCGTCACCGATGCTGTCGGGTCTGTCCGGTGTGGGCGGTGCCGCCGGCTTGCAGGTCACGGCGTGGGTTCGCCGGTCAACGCGGCCACTGAGCGGTCGATGCGGCAGCCGCCGACCGCGAGCCGGGCGGCGACCAGGTCCAACCGGGCGATGGCCGCGGCGAAATGCCGGGCCGCGACCGCCTCCGCCACGATTCCGGTACGCCGCAGCCGATCCTCGGTCGCACCCAACCGCCAGCGGACACGGGCGGCCAGTGCGGCGGCCCGGTCCGCGTCGACGCGTGCCGCCCGCAGGCCGGCGAGCAGTTCGCCAACCGACCCCTCCGTCGTGCCCCGGTCGGCGGCCAAGCCCGCGTAGACGAGGCTCAGCGCCCGCCAGCATTCGGTGACCGCGTCCTGCCAGGGCAACCGCCGGCCGGGTGGCCCCGCCCCGTGCAGGTGCGCGCCGGCCCGGTCGGCGGCGGCGATCGTGGCCAACCAGGCGGCGCGTAGGTCGTCCACGGTGTCGGCCGTCATTCGCCCGCCTCCGCCGTGGACTTGACCAGGAGTGCGAAGCGCACCTCCGTGCAGGGGTAGTCAGCGCCGCACCCGCAGAGCCAACGACGCACCACCCTGGGTGGATGGGCGAAGAGGGTGTCGTCGGCGTCCTCGACGTCCTGATCGGACACGAGCCGGTGGCGTTGTTCGGGTACGGGGTCGCTCGGGTGTTCGTCGGGTCGATCGGGCATCGAGGGCTCCCGTCGGGTCCGTCTCCTTGCTCAGGTTCTTTGCGTCGGGGCAGCGTGCGGGCATGCCCCGGCACGCCCGGCCGGACGGGGGGACCGACCGGCCGGGCGCTCTCTGCGGTGGGGAAGAACCAACTCCGGGTTTGCAGACCTGGGAGCCGGCGAGAGAGAGCTTATATAACAGGTCATGTATGCGCAAGCACTCTTCGCACATTGCTTGCTATACAAAGTTGCTCGTGATCGAATGGCGGGGCAGACCTGGGAGACACCAATGCCCGCCAAAGCGAAGTGGGCGCTGATCGCCGACGGCATCCGCGCTCAGATCAAGTCCGGTGAACTCGCGCCGGGCGACAAGCTGCCCTCGACTTCCGAGTTGTGCCGTCAGCACGACGTTTCGGCAATCGTCGTTCGTCAGGCCATCAACGCGCTCAAGATCGAGGGCCTGGTTGAGGGAGTCGGTGGGGTGGGAGTGTTCGTCGCCGAGCGCTGAGTGTCGCGAGTTGCGCTGGAACGCACGAGATCTTGGACAGTTTCCGTCCCGTGTGAACGGAAACTGTCCAAGATTCACCGCCGTCGGGGTGACGGCCGGGCGATCACGCGGTCGCGCTGGGTGCGCGGATCTCGTACGCTCCGATGTGGTCTCCGCCGGTGCGGTGGTGGAGGCGATGGTCGACCACGGGGAGGGTGCGCGTGAGCGCAGCACAGATCATCGCGAGGTTGGCGGCGGCGTCGCAGAAGCTCGACGAGGCGAAGGCCAAGACCGCAGCGGCAGCGCAGGACGCGGCCGAGGCGCGGGCGCTCGTCGCCGGGGCGCTGGAAGGTGTGGCCGCCGGCCCGTTGATCGGCATGATCGACGCGTACCGGCAGGCTCTCGCGCAGGCGTCCCAGGGTGGCGAGCCCGCCAAGCAGCACGTCCAGGAGACGATCGCAAAGGTGCGAGCGCTGGGAAACTGACCGCGGGTGGGCCCTCGGTCAGCGGGTGATGCGAACCGTTTGCTCAAAGGTCGTGTAGGCACAGCCATCCGGACCGCACAGCTCCGCGTTCCCGCTGATCAGCGCCTCGCCGTTGTGCAGGACGCGCCCACCCTCCGCCACCCACGCTCGGCCGGTCGCCGTGCGCGGCTCGCCGGTGCAGGAGACGGGTGCCCAGCCGGAGGCGTACGCGACCGTGTTGCCCGACCGCTGCCTGACGATCAGTTCGGTGCCGCCGGTCACGCCGGCGGGGCAGGTCACCGTGAGGGTGATCTCGACGGCGACGCCTCGCGCGACAAGGGTCGCGGACGTGACCTCGACGGTGCTCGCCGCGCTTGCCGGCGTCGGCGCCAGCATCACGAACAGCGACGCCCCGAGTAGTGCGATGGTGGTGACGATGCGGCGCACGGCGACCCTCCGTTGCGGAGTGCGAATGAGACGCTTACCTTCGGTCACCATAGCGCTCATCGACGGGCGCGAGAATCAGTCGATCGCGGAAACGTCCCCGGCTGCGCGTTCGACGACGATCAGGGGGATCTCGCGGTCGGTGCCCTTCTGGTAGCGGGCGTACGTCGGGAAGACCTTCGTCATCGCCGGCCACAGTCGCGCCCGCTCTCCGGCGTCCGCCGTGCGGGCGCGAGCGGTGAACCGTTCCGCGCCGACCTGGATTTCGACAGTCGGGTCGGCGCTGAGGTTCAGATACCAGGCCGGGTGCTTCGCCGAGCCGCCGTTGGACGCCACCAGCAGAAAGTCGTCGCCGTCGCGGCCGTACATCAGCGCGGTGCGGCGCAGTGTGCCCGATCGGCGTCCGCGCGTGGTGAGCAGCAGCGAGGGTACGCCGTGGAAGGTGCCTCCGTCCGCGCCATCGGTCTCGACGTATCGCTGGATGTGCTCGGCGACCCAGCCGACAGGGCTGTTCTCGACCGTCTCGTGCTGTCCGGCAGTCGTCATGCGACGAGCCTAACGGTGTGACGACGCGGGGCCCGTCCGGCAGGAGATCGCTCAGCCACGCGAGCGGGGCAGGCAGCACTTCTTGTACTTGGTGCCCGAGCCGCACCAGCAGGCGTCGTTGCGCCCGGGTGGCCAGGCGGTCAGGCCTGTCTCGTCGAGGCTGTCGGCGTACTCGTCGAGGGTTTCCTCGTCGATGGGGTCGTCGCCGGCGAAGGCGGCCAGGCCCTCGACGCTGCCGGCCACCACGCCCAGTTCACCGCCGCCCAGGCCGGAGGCCTCGGTGAGGGCGCGTTCGATCTGGGTACGGTGCTCGTCCCAGGTGGACGGGTAGCTGTCGACGAGCGCCGGCCAGCGCGCCAGCAGGGCGTCGAACTCGGCCCGCGGCCAGTACAGCAGCGTCGCCGGGCCGTCGTCGATGGCGTCGAGGGCGTGGTTGCTGGCGGCGCGCAGCCGGTCGGCGAGGTTGTCGTACTCGTCGTGGGGGAGGCCCAACTCCTCGCGCAGGTCGTGCCGCCGCTGGGCCAACCCGTAGATCATGGCGGCGGCCTCGTCCTGCGCGTCCTCGGACTCGTGCTGCTGGGTCCGGGTCCGTTCCAGGATCGCGTCCAGCGCGCCGGTGAGCCACTCCAGCGCCGTCTCGGTGTGGCCGGACTCGGCAAGCTCGTCGACCAGGTACGTGGCGTCGGGGTTGGTCTCCAGCAGCGGACGTAGCTCGGCCAGCTCGCGCATGCCCTCGTCGGAGCGGCCCAGGCGCAGCAGCAGGCCGCCGCGCACCGCCCGGGCGTACGCGTTCTCGTCGGGTTGTTCGGCGATGGCGCGGGTGGCCAGGGCGAGCGCGTCGGCCAGGTCACCGGCCTGCTCCAGGATGTCCGCGGCGACGAGCAGCGCGTACCCGGTGTCGTCCGGGTCGGCGACACGCCCCTCGTCGACGGCGCCCACCAGTTCGGCGACGAGCGCGGCCGGGTCCGGACTCTCGGATCCCACCGAGCCGATCTCCTCGATCCGCTCGGTGGTCAACATCTCGGGCATGGGCACATCCTGGAGACGAGACGACTGTGGACGGGGAGCGGCCAGCGTACTCCCGGAGATGCCGCAGCCCGGGCGGCGAACCGCCCGGGCTGTGACACGGAACCTCAGCGGGTGGCGGGCATGGTGGCGAACTCGCCGGCTAGCTCGGATTCGACGATCGTCGAGGTGGACGGCCGGCGACCGGCCGACGCCCGCCGGGCGGACGGGACGGCGAGGGCCGCGAGGGCGGCCGCCAGGGCGATCGCGGTGAGGACGAGAAACCCGGTGGTGAAGCCGGCCTCCCGGGGCAGGCCGCTGGCCTGCGGGTGGGCGGTGATCACGCCGCTGACCACCGCGGCGCCGATCGCGCCACCGATGGTGCGGATGTTGGCGTTCATGCCTGTCGCCACGCCTGTCTGGCTGGCCGGCACACTGCCGACGATCAGGTTGGCCATCGACGCGAAGGCCAGGCCGATGCCGAGGCCGACCAGGCCGCCGGCGACGGCGACCTCCCAGCGGGTGTCGTGCGCGGCGGCGAGCATGGCGGAGGCGGCCACGTTGAACGCGGCGCCGGTGGCGAGCTGCGCCTTGGCGCTGAAGACGGACTGGAGTCGCCCGGCGACCAGGCCGGCGACGAACATCGCGACGAGCATCGGCAGCATGAGCAGGCCGGCCTGGCTGATGCTGGCGCCGAACCCGTAGCCGGCGGACGTGGGGGTCTGCACGAACTGCGGGAGGAACGCGTACACCGAGAACATCGACGCGCCGTAGAGCAGGGCTACCAGGTTGGTGGTCCAGACGCCGGGCAGGCGCATCATGCGCATGTCGATAAGGGGGTTGGCCGAGCGCACCTCGGCGACCAGCCAGCCGACGAGCAGCACCACGGCGAGCGCCAGCAGGCCCAGCACCCGGGTGGAGGTCCAGCCCCAGGACGCGCCCTGGCTGATCGGGAGCAGCAGCGCGACAAGCCAGCCGGAGAGCAGCACTGTGGCGCGCCAGTCGATCCGGCCGGGCGTGCGCACCGGCGACTCGGGGATGAACAGGTGCGCGGCGACGGCGGTCAGCCCGACCACGACCATGGGGATCCAGAACAGCCACCTGTAGTCCAGCGCGGTGACGATCGGGCCGGCGAGCACGACACCAAGGCCACCGCCGGCGGCGACGATCGCCGAGATGGCGGCGACGGCGGAGCCGACCCGCGCGGCGGGGAACTCGTCGCGGATGATGCCGAACGACAGCGGGAACACCGCGCCGCCGATGCCCTGCACGACCCGGGCGACGATGAGGACGCCGATGTTCGGCGCGACGGCGGCCAGCAGGCAGCCGAGGGCGAGCGCGGCGAGCGAGACGACGAGCATCCGCTCCTTGCCGACCATGTCGCCGACGCGGCCGAGGATGGGCGTGAAGATCGACGCGGAGAGCAGGTAGGCGGTGAGCACCCAGGTCACTGTGTTCTGGGAGGTGTGCAGGTCCTGCTGGATGGTCGGCAGCACCGGAGTGATCAACGACTGGAGCATCGCGAAGAACCCGGCGCCGGCCGCGAGCACGGTGAAGGTGAGCCGACGCGAGCTGCGTCGGGAGGTCACTGACACGAGAGAGAACTCCTGATGATGGTACGGAAGGAGGTTTGTGGCCCTGCCGTCTGCGGCGGGCGGGATGTCGGGGTCCGGGCGATCGGGTGGCCAGGCGGATCGGGCGGGTCCCGAGGTAAGCTAACCGGAGGGTTCCCTCCGGCATTTCCGGAGGGGTGCCTCCACTAAGCTAGCGGAGGGGTGCCTCCGGATGCAACCAGGATGAGGTGACGCACGTCATGACCAGCGGGGGGCAGACGCCCGAGGTCTTCGCGCGCCGGCCCAAACGAGCCGACGCGCGGCGCAACTACGACGCCCTGGTCATCGCGGCTCGTGACGCGTTCGCCGAGAACGGCGCCGCCGCCTCCCTGGAGGACGTGGCCCGCCG
Source organism: Micromonospora sp. NPDC047521 (assembly GCF_055587305.1). Taxonomy (NCBI): domain Bacteria; kingdom Bacillati; phylum Actinomycetota; class Actinomycetes; order Micromonosporales; family Micromonosporaceae; genus Micromonospora; species Micromonospora sp. NPDC047521. The sequence goes on from NZ_JBVJGN010000003.1 coordinate 577,623, forward strand.
GGCCGGGGTGGGCATCGGCACGCTCTACCGCAACTTCCCGACCCGGCGGCACCTCTTCGAGGCCGTCTACGTCGAGGAGGTCCGGGCGCTGAGCAGTTCGGCCGCCGACCTGGCCGAGCTGCCCCCGTGGGACGCGCTTGTCGCGTGGCTGCACCGCTTCGTCGCGTACGTCGCCACCAAGAGGGCGCTCGCCGAGCAGCTGCTGCACGACTCGGAGATCTTCCAGAGCTGCCGTACGGAGATCTACGCCGCCGGCGACCCGTTGATGCGCCGTGCGCAGGCCGCCGGCGTGGTGCGTGACGACATCGTGTTCGACGACGTGGTGCGGCTGATCAGTGGCCTCACCATGGCCCAGTTCCCCTCGCCCGAGCAGCGCGACCGGGTGCTCGGCGTGGCCCTCGACGGGCTGCGCCCCACGGCCGCCGCCCGCTGACCGCTCAACCGTCGACGAGCAGCAGCCACTCGTCGTCGAGCCGTTTCACGACGGTGCCCGCCGGCCAGCGGTGACCGAGATCGACCACCGCCCGCGCCTGCTCGACCTGCGGCGGCCGGCTGAAGTGGACGTCGCGGAAGCTGGCCATGCTGTGAAAGCGGGCTCTGCCGAAGTTCGCGGCGTCGGTGAAGCGGGCACCGTCGAACAGCGCCTCGGCACCGAAGATCGTCCAGCGGAACAGCGCCATGTTCGTGAAGCGGACCGAGCGGAAGCTGGCCGACCCGCCGAACTCGGTGTGCTCCATCGACAGGGCGCTGAGGAACTCGGCCTCCCGGAACGAGGCGGTGTCCTCGAAGCGGGTCGCGTCGAAGCTGGTCGGCTGGCCGAAGGTCGCCCGACGAAACGAGGTCGGGCCGGCGAAGCGGGACCGCCGGCAGGACAGGCCGTCGAACGCGGCCCCCTCGAAGCTGGCCGATCCGCCGAACCGCACGCCGTCCAGCACGACCTCCGCCTCGGCGTTGAGGCCGTCGAAGACCACGTCACCGACGGCCGCCGCCCCGAACAGCAGTGACCCGCGCACCGTTGCCCCCGCGAAGCTGGTCGTGCCTGTGAACACCGCACGCCTGAAGTCCGCGTCGACAAGCGTGCAGCCGGCGGCGTCGAAGTCGACGAGCGTGGCGCCGGTCAGGTCCAGGACGATGCCCGGCCAGTGGTCCGCGTCGTCCGCGCGCAGGTGCCGGGTCAGGACCCGCTGCGCGGTGCGCCGGACCTCCGTCTCGCGCGGCTCGTCGTTCGGCGCCGGCATCCGCAGGTACGCGCAGAGCACCGCCACGATCGTCGGCCGTTGCGCCGGATTGTCCTGACCGAGGCGTTCCAGGGCGTGCAGCCCGCCGAGGCGTACGGCCGCGCTGTCGTTGCCGAGCAGCTCGACCGCGCGGGTGTACAGCTCGGTGAGCCGGCGTTCGGCGGCGTCGTGTTCGGCCGACCGGGACTGCCGATCCTGGTGGTGCTGCGCGGCCTCGGCCACCGACTCGGCGTGTGCCTGCACCCGGTCGCGGTGGGCCTGGTCGCGGGCGGCGACGCTCTCCTGGTGCCGCTGCGCGCGTTCGGCGATCCACTGGCGGCGGGCGGCCAGCAGCAGCGCCAGCCCGCCGCCGGTGCCGGCTACCACTGTCAACCCGGTGCGGATCGCGTCGATGCGCAGAGTGGCGCGGGTGTCCGGCTGCCCGGCCCGGTCGGCCTCGGTGAGCAGCAGGTCCAGGACCAGCCAGCCGAGGGCGACGGCGACCAGCAGACCGACCAGGACCAGCCACCACGGCATCACCCGTAGTTGGCGTTCGGGGGGTTCGTCCGCGGCCACTGCCACAGCATGCCAGCCGCCGGGCTCCGTCCGATATGGAGCCCGGCGGTATGCCCGTTTGCACCCCCGGCGGAACAACGGGTTACCCGCGCGTAACAAGCCATTGACGTTTCCAAATTGTTGCGGGCATCATCGGCGCACGGTCGACCGGACACCCCCACCCACCTGCCCGGTCCGCCGGGCGCCTCCCTCCGGAGGTGCAGCCATGCTGCTCCGAAAGACCGCCCTCGCCCTGGCCCTCGCCACCGCCGCCGTCCTCGTGACCACCACCCCCGCGGCGGCCGCCCCCACCCCCGCCGCCAACCCCGCACCGGCAGCCGCCGCCAACCCCGTCATCGTGGTCGGCGGGCTCAGCGGCGTCGCCGTCGCGTACGAGCCGATCGCCGCCCGGCTGCGCGGCGACGGCCACCGCACCTTCATCTACCAACTGCCCGGCCTCGGCCTCGGCGACATCCCGGCCTCCGCCCGCGCGTTCGCCGGCTTCGTCGAGCAGGTACGGACCAGCACCGGAGCGTCGACGGTGGACGTCGTCGCCCACTCCGAGGGCGGCCTGGTCAGCCGCTACTACCTCAAACGGCTCGGCGGCACCGCCACCATCGGCAGGTACGTCAGCCTCGGCACCCCGCAGTACGGCACGTACGTGGCGAACATCGTGGCGTTCCTGGGCCTGGGCAGCTGCGCCGGGGTCGTGGCCTGCCAGCAGATGACCATCGGTTCGGCGTTCCTCGCCGACCTCAACGCCGGTGACGACACACCGGGCGCGGTCCGGTACACCACCATCCGCACCCTGCAGGACGAACTGGTCCGCCCCACCGGGAACGCCGCCGTGAACGACGGAGCGACGAACGTGCTGATCCAGGCGTACTGCCCGCTGCGGGTCGTCGGGCACCTCGGTCTGGTGCTCGACGGCACCGCGTACACAATCGTGCGCGGCGCCCTGGTCGACGGTCCGGTGCGACCCAACTGCGTGGCGCTCTGACCCGCTCCGGTGCGGCGGGCCCGCGGGGGCCGCCGCACCGGAGCCGCGACGAATCCGGGGCCAGCATCCGGATCCAGGCCGGGGACGCCGAGGTGGAACTCCAGGTGACCGGGCGCACCGACTCGGCCCGCCTGCTGGCCCAGGCCACCGAGGCGCTGCGGGCCGCCCGCGAGTCCGGGTCGGACACCACCGGCTGAACGGTGGTGTCCGACCCGGCAGCGGGTCAGCTCGCCTTGGCGAGCGCCTCGAACTCGTCGTCGGTGAGCCGCACGTCGGCGGCTGCCACGTTCTCCTCCAGGTGCGCCACCGAGGACGTACCCGGAATCGGCAGCATCACCGGCGAGCGGCGCAGCAGCCAGGCCAGCGCGAGCTGCGCGGGTGTGGCGCCGTGGCCCGTGGAGATCGCGTCCAGCGGGCCACCCGGTCGGGCCAGCTCGCCCGTCGCGATCGGGAACCACGGGATGAACGCCAGGTCGTTGCGCTCGCAGTACTCCAGCACGTCCTCGGCGCTGCGGTTGGCGAGGTTGTACAGGTTCTGCACCGAGACGATCTCGGTGATCGCCCGGGCCTCTTCGATCTGCTCCGCGCTCACCTCGGACAGCCCGATGTGCCGGATCTTGCCCTCCTCGCGCAGCAGGGCCAGCTCGCCGAGCTGGTCGGCGAGCGGCACCTGCGGGTCGATCCGGTGCAACTGGTACAGCGGGATGCTGTCCAGGCCCAGGTGGCGCAGGCTCAGCTCACACTGCTGGCGCAGGTACTCCGGCCTGCCCAGGGGCCGCCAGTCACCCGGACCGGAGCGGCTCAGCCCGGCCTTGGTCGCGATGACCAGGTCGTCGGCGTACGGGTGCAGGGCCTCGCGGATCAGCAGCTCGGAGACGAACGGCCCGTACGAGTCGGCGGTGTCGATGAACGTCACGCCCAGCTCGACAGCCCGGCGCAGCACGCGCAGCGCCTCGGCCGGGTCCTTCGGGTCACCCCACACACCGGGGCCGGTGAGCTGCATCGCGCCGTAGCCGAGCCGGTTGACCTGGATGTCGCCGCCGATCGAGTACGTGCCGGACGCCTTCGCGGGCTGCTTGCTGATGTCGGTCGCCATACGCGGTTCCCCAATCATGTCGTCGCGGCGGGAGGCCAGCCACCCGCCGCCCAGGTGATGATCCCCCGAATCACGCCGCCCTACCCCGGGGGAGCCTGTGGGAGGGAACACGACAGCTGTCCGGAATTCGCATCTTCCTGCCACTGGTATGCGACCTGTCCGGTCTGCTACCCCTGAACCAGGCCGGTCGGGGGAGGCGCGATGTGGCGACGGTTCAGGTCCGACCCGGTACGCCAGCTGCGGGAGCGGCTGGACCGCTTCGCGGCCACCCTGAGCCCCCGGGAGGTGCTCGACTCCGGCGCGATCCGCGACGCCGAGCTGGTCATGGAGCTGGTCGCCGGCACGCCGACGGACGGGCCGCTGCCGGAGCAGGTGGCCGAGGGCATGGTCCTGCTCGCCTGCCTGCACTCGTACCGCTACCAGCTGCTGCCCCCGGGTGAGGACGCCGACGACCTCGCGCGGGCCGTCCAGCTCACCGAGTTCCTCCTGCGCTTCGCCCCGCACCGGGTGCCGCCGTCGCTGCTGGCCGTCCTGGGCCTCGCGCGCCCGGGTGGCGCCCGCGTCCCGAACCCCCGGCAGGCGGACGACACGGCCGGTGTCCGGTACGTGGAGGCGGTCATGCTGATGGGCGCGGCGGAGGCGAGCAACGACTACCGGGCCGCCGACCGGGCCGAGACGCTGCTGCGCCAGGCGGTCACCGCCACTCCGCCGGGCACGCCGGAGCGCCCGCACTACCTGTCCGCGCTCGGCAAGGTGCACCGCGACCAGTTCCAGCACCTCGGACGCGGGCGCGCCCTGCCGGCCGCGATCGACGCGCACCGGGAGAGCCTGGAGTCCACCCCAGCAGGGGACCGGGAACGGCCGGCGCGACTGTTCAACCTCGGCAACGTCCTCGGCGACAGGTACGACACCGGGAGCGACCCGGCCGACCTGGACGAGGCGATCACCCTGCTGCGCGAGGCATCCCGGACCGCCGGCGCGGCCGCCCCGGTGGCGGCCATGGCACGCGCGAACCTCGGGCAGCGCCTACGCGACAGGTGGCGGCTGCTCAGGCGGCCCGGCGACCTCGACGAGGCGGTCGACGCCCTCGGCGCGGCCCGCGACAGTGGTGATCCCCGGATGGCGGCGCTGCACGGCACGGCTCTTGCCGAACGGTTCCTGCGCGACCGCGCCGACCGGGACCGGGACGCCGCGATCGACGCGTACCGGTCGGCGTTGAGCGGGTTCGGAGGGCTCGCCCCGGACCTGGCCGGCACCGCCCAGGCCGGGCTCGCCTCCCTGCTCGCCGTACGGCACGAGGTCGACGGCGCCCCGGGCGACCTCGACGCCGCCATCGAGGCGTACCGGGTGGTGGGGTCTGTCGGGTCGACCCACGGCGGACCGGACCGCGCCGACGCCCGGCAGGCCCTGGCCGGCCTGCTGGTCACCCGGTACGAGCAGCGGCGGCGCGTCGATGACATCACCGAGGCGGTGCGGTTGGTGCGCGACGCCGTCGCCACCGAGCGGGACCCGGCGGGGAGGGCCCGACGGCTCGCCGACCTCGGCTACACGCTCGCCAGGGGACAGGTCGACCTGGGTGGGGTGGACGCGCTGCGGGCGGCCCGCGACGCGCTCACCGAGGCCGGCTCGCTGCTGCCCCGCGCCGACCCGCTGCGCCACCAGGTGCTCAACAACCTCGGCAACACGCTGCGGGAGCTCAGTGACCTCGCGGGGGAGCCGGAGCTGCTGGAGCCGGCCGCCGTGGCGCTGCGGGACGCGGTGGCCGCCGCCGCCCCGGACGCCGCAGTGCTGCCCCGCTACCGCTCGAACCTGGGCCTGGTGTTGCAGTCCCTGTTCGCCTCCACGCAGGACCTGGCGACCCTCACCGAGGCCGTCGGGGTGCTGGCCCAGGCGACCGAGGCCGCGCCACCGGGGCACCCGGACCGGATGCTGGCGCTCACCAACTACGGCTCCGCGCTGAACCGCCGTGTCGAACTCGCCGTCGAGGGCGCGCTGCCCGCCGGCGGGGAACCCCAGGACCGGGTCGCGGCCCGCGTCGCCCGGGACTCCGACGCCGCGATCACCGCCCTGCGCGAGGCCGCCGACCTGGCCGAGCGGGAAGCCGAACCGGTCGAGTACGCCCAGACGCTGGCCACCCTCGCCCTGGCCCACCTGCTGCGGCACCGACTGCGCGACGACCCGGCGGCACTGGACGAGGCGATCGGCCTGCTCCAGCGGTTGGACGGGTTGCCGTCGGCCGACGTGGACCGGCATCGGATCCGCACCAACCTCGGCAACGCCCTGCTGCTGCGCTTCCGGGCGCAACGCGCCGACGCCGACGGGGTACGCGCCGACGGCGAGGCCATGCTGGCCGCGTACCGGGGGGCTGTCGACGCGCTGGCCGCCGACCATCCCGCCCGCGCCATGTGCCTGAGCAACCTCGCCACCGCCCTGGAGGCGGTCGCCGGGGCGGCGGAGTCGACCGAGGCAACCGAGGCGCTGGGCGCCGCCGCGCGAGTGGAGGCCGCGCCGTCGCTGCTGCGCGCCAGGGCGGCCAGCCGGTACGCCGCGCACGCCGAGGCGGCCGGCGACCTGGATGCCGCGCTCGACGGGTACGCCACAGCGATCGAGCTGATCGACCTGGTGGCCTGGCACGGCATGGACCCCGACGACCAGGCTCGCCTGCTCGGGCTGTTCTCCGGGCTGGCGAGCGACGCGGCGGCCGTCGCCGTCGACCTGGGCCGGCCGGAGCGCGCGGTCGAGCTGCTGGAGTACGGCCGGGGCGTCCTGCTCACCCGGGCCCACGACGCGGGCGCCGACCTGGCCGCGCTCCGCGCGCAGGCACCCCGGCTGGCCGCCCGGCTCACCGAGATCCAGGCCACCCTCGACGACTTCGCCGTGCCGCCGGCCGTGTCGATGTCACCCGTCGGTCCGCCCGGGCCGGCCCCGGAACGGCGCTACGACCTCGCCGTACGCCGGCGTGAGGTGCTTGCCGAGATCCGCCAGCGGCAGGGGTTCGCCGACTTCCTGCGCCCGCCGCCGTTCGCCGCGCTGGCCGGGGCCGCCGCCGGCGGTCCCGTGGTGCTGGTCAACGTGGCCGCCCGGCGCTGCGACGCGCTGGTCGTCGCCGACGGCCAGGTCGGGCTGGTGCCGCTGCCCGGCCTGACCCTTGCCGAACTGGTCAGCCGGACGGCCGGATTCCTCACCGCGATCGCGGTGCTCACCGGTCCGGCCCAGCCGGACGCCGCGGAGCCGCAGACGCAGCGCCGCCGGGTTGCTGCCCGTGGCGAGGTCGCCGACACGCTGGACTGGCTGTGGCGTACCGTCGCCGCACCGGCGCTCGACGCCGCCCTGCCCACACCCGCGCCGTCCGAGCCGGACTGGCCCCGGCTGTGGTGGTGCCCCACCGGGCTGCTCACCCTGCTGCCGTTGCACGCGGCCGGCCCACTCGACGGCGGCGACGGGGTCCTGGACCGGGTGGTGCCGTCGTACACGGCCTCGCTGCGCGCGCTCGCGCACGCCCGCCGTGGCGTACCCGCCCGAGCCGAACCTGTCGACTCGGCGCTCGTGGTCGGCATGCCCCGGACCCCGGGCCTGGCCGACCTGCCCGGAGTCGGCCGGGAGGAGGAGATCGTCCGCCGGCACCTGCCCCGGGTCCGTTCGCTGATCGGCCCGGCGGCCACCCCGGCGGCGGTGCTTGCCGCGCTCCCCGGGCAACCGGTCGCGCACCTGTCCTGTCACGGCACCCAGGACCTGCGCGCCCCGGCCTGGGGACACCTCGCGCTGGCCGGCGGCGCGCTGCACGTACGGGACCTGTGGCGACCCGCCCACAATCCGGCAGCGCTCGCCGTCCTGTCCGCCTGCGAGACGGTACGCGGCGGCGCGGCCCTGCCCGACGAGGCGCTCACCCTCGGCACCGCGTTCCAGCTCGCCGGGTTCCGGCACGTCATCGGCGCGCTCTGGTCCATCTCGGACGCGTTGACGGCCCAGCTCTGCGCGGACGTGTACGACGGCCTGGCGGTGCCCGGCGGGATCGCGCCCGACCGGGCGGCTGCGGCCCTGCACCAGGCGGTCCGCCGGCTCCGCGCCGCCCTGCCGGGACTACCCGACACGTGGGCCGGCTACGCGCACCTCGGGCCGTGACGGCCCCTGTCAGGAACCGGGCGCGTACCAGGTCACGCCCACGGCGGCGACCAGCAGCGCGGTGCAGAGCAGCACCAACCCCACCCCGGTCCGCAGGAACCGGACCGCCGCCAGGGCCTCCAGGTGGTCGCCGAGCGGAGCCGGCGGAAGGTCCGCCACCGCGATCACCGTCAACGGGCCGTGCGCCGCGCGCAGCAGCGCCAACGCCCCGCCCACGCCGGCGGTCAGCGCGGCGAGCAGCAGGACACCGACCAACGCACCCCAGCCCGACGCGAGCGTGCTGACGTCGGTGCGACCCCGGATCAGGCTGAACCCGACAAGCGCCACCAGCAGCCCGCCGAGACCGTTGCGCCAGGCCACCGCCGCCGCGCGTACCCGCTCCAGCTCGCCCCGCAGCAGGCCGGCCAGCTGCTGGGCGCGGTGCAGGTCGGCGACCGTCGCGGGCGGCCCCGGACGTAACCGGATCACGCCTCGGCCTCCAGCCGCACCGTCCAGTACGCGCCGCACCCGCGCGAACCGGCCGGCCGGGCCGGATGGTCGGCCTCGCACTCGCAGAGCACCGCCCGGTAGTCGGCATCCGGGACCGTCGCCGGGGCGTTGCGCCGGTACAACGCGTCCACCAGCGTGCTCGTGGTCGGGTGGTCGCAGCGGGGGCACCGCCCGCTGAGCTGCACCGCGAACGCGAACTGCCGCACCGTGAAGTCGGCCGCCGCCCGCACCGCGTACGCCTCGTCGGTCACCTCGGCGTACGGCAGCGCGACCACCACCGGCTCGTCATCGCCCATCCGACCTCCCCTGCGCGCGCCGCCCGGATCGTCCACCGTAGCCGGTCGGGGCACCGGGCCGGCGGCCTCGAACCCCGGCACCGGGAGGCGCCGCCCGACCGGGGCCAGTTGCGCCGAGCGGCAGGTACGGCCCGCACCGGCGTGCGACGCTTGGCGCGTGCCGGCGACACCTGCCGGTACGTGCCGACGCGACGGCGGAGGGAGCGCCCATGACGGGAGTGCCGCAACTCAACTTCGCGCTCGACACGTACGAGTGCATCGTGATCTATCCCGGCGCGGCCGGACGGGCCCTGCCGGCGGAGACCGTGCAGCGGTTGCAGGCCGAGCACACCGAGCACATGCAGGCGTTGCAGCGGCGCGGCATCATCCTGGTCGCCGGTTCCGTGGACGGTCCGGCCCGCAACCCGGACCCGCCGATCGGCTTCGGGCTGGCCCGCACCGGCAGCGTCGACGACGTCCGCAGCGTCCTGGAAGCCGATCCCGCCGTGCAGGCCGGGCTGTACCGGGTGGACGTGCTGACGTTCCTCTGCCCGGCCGGTTCGCTGGAGTTCCCGCTGGTCAAGACCGAGAGCTGACCTGGCGATCCAGCGATGGCTGTCGTGATGGTGACGGCGCCCGGCCGCCCGCCGGTGCTACGGTCGCGCCCTGCGCGGGCCGCCGGGGCGTACCCGGCGCCACCGGTCGGCCCCGGTCGAGGAGTCGCCGTGATCTCCGCCGCCCGCCCCGATGTCGCGTCGGCCACCGCCCGGCTGCGCGCCCTGCTCGGTGACCGGCTGCAGGAGCCGGCCGACCCCGCGTTCGCCGCCACCACCCGACTGTGGAACGGCGCCGTGGACCGCTCTCCCGCGCTTGTCGCCCGATGCCTGGACGCCGACGAGGTCGCCGGCGTGCTCCGCGTCGCCGCCCGGTGTCACCTGCCGGTGTCGGTCCGCTCCGGCGGCCACGACTGGGCCGGTCGGGCGCTGCGCGACGGCGGCGTGGTGCTCGACGTGACAGGTCTGCGGGCCGTCCGCGTCGACGCGGACACGGCCACGGTGACCGTCGGCGGCGGGGTCACGGCCGCCGGGCTGCTCGCCGCCGTCCGCCCGTACGACCTGGTGGTGCCCACCGGCACGGTCGGGAACGTGGGCATGGCCGGGTTGGCCCTCGCCGGCGGGTACGGGCCGCTGTGCGGCCGGTTCGGCCTCTCCCTGGACAGCCTGCTCGGCGCGGAGGTCGTGCTCGCCGACGGCCGCCGGGTCACCGCCGACCCCCACCACGACGCCGAGCTGTACTGGGCGCTGCGCGGCGGCGGCGGCAACGTCGGGGTGGTCACCGAGCTGCGCTTCCGCGCCCACCGGCTGCCCGCCGTGCTGGCCGGCATGATCATGTTTCCGTTGGCCGAGGGGCCCGCCGTGCTGCGCGGCTACGGCGCGTTGCTCGCCGAGGCGCCCGACGAGCTGACCGTGATGGCCGGCTTCCTGCCCGGCCCGGCCGGCGAGCCGGTGATCTTCGTCTGCCCGTTCTACAGCGGCCCGGACCTGGCCGCCGGGCAGCCGTGGATGGACCGGCTGCGGGCCCTGGGCACGCCGCTTGTCGACCAGATCAGCCCCATGCCGTACGCGGACGCGCTACGGATGTTCGACGGCGGGATGGTCGACGGCAACCACTACCTGCTGCGGACCCGCTGGCTGCCGGCGCTCAGCGACGGCGCCGTCGACACGCTCGTCGACGCGGCCCGGCGGGTCAGCTCGCCGTACTCGGCAATGGCCCTGCACCACTTCCACGGCGCGGCCACCCAGGTCGGGCTCACCGACACCGCGTTCGGCCTGCGCACCGAGCACATCCTGACCGAGATCATCGCGGTCTGGGCGCCGGGGGAGCAGGCCGACCCGCACCGGGCCTGGGCCGAGCGCACCTCCGCGGCCCTCGCCCCGCTCGCCCTGCCCGGCGGCTACCCCAACCTGCTCGGCCCGACCGAGACCGACCGGGTCCGCCTGGCGTACGGCCCGAACTGGGCGCGGCTGCGCCACGCCAAGCGGTACGACAGCCGTGACCTGCTCACCGCGGTGCCCACGCTGCCCCCGCCGGGGCCCGAAACGTGACCCGCCCTCGGGAGCACCCCGAGTGCCGGCGCCGACAGAGGCGTACGATTCCCGGCGCGCGGTCGCCGTTGCCCGTCGCCACAACGTTCCCGGTGCGGTTCCGCCCGCCGGCCCGACGCGCACCGCGCGTCGTTGGACACCTGTTCCGCTGCCTGCAAGGGGTCGGCCACGAGTTCGACCCGAAGGAGAGACTAGCCTGATGGGCGTGACACGCCGCGCGAAGATCGTCTGCACTCTTGGTCCCGCCACCTCGTCCCCGGAGCGCATCCGGGGTCTCGTCGAGGCCGGCATGAACGTGGCGAGGCTCAACTTCAGCCACGGCAGTCACGCCGACCACGAGGCGGTCTACCGACTGGTCCGGGAGGCGTCCGAGGCGGCTGGCAAGCCGGTGGCCGTCCTCGCCGACCTGCAGGGTCCCAAGATCCGGCTGGGTCGGTTCGCCGACGGCCCGCACGAGTGGCGTACCGGCGACTCGGTCGTGATCACCGGCGACGACATCGTCGGCACCAAGGAGCGGGTCTCCTGCACGTACCGCAAGTTGCCGCAGGAGGTGAAGCCCGGTGACCGGCTGCTGATCGACGACGGCCGCGTCGCCGTCGAGGTCACCGACGTCACCGGCAACGACATCCGCTGCCTGGTCACCGAGGGCGGTCCGGTCTCCAACAACAAGGGCGTCTCGCTGCCCAACGTGGCCGTCAGCGTGCCCGCCATGTCGGACAAGGACGCCGAGGACCTGCGGTTCTCCCTCGGGCTCGGCGTCGACCTGGTCGCCCTGTCCTTCGTCCGCTCGGCCGAGGACATCAAGCTCGTGCACGGCATCATGGCCGAGGAGGGCGTGTTCCGCCCGGTGCTGGCCAAGGTCGAGAAGCCGGAGGCGGTGGAACACCTCGAGGCCATCGTGCTGGCCTTCGACGGCGTCATGGTCGCCCGCGGCGACCTCGGTGTCGAGATGCCGCTGGACCAGGTCCCGCTGGTGCAGAAGCGCGCCGTGCAGCTGTGCCGGGAGAACGCCAAGCCCGTCATCGTGGCCACCCAGATGCTCGACTCCATGATCGAGAACTCGCGCCCCACCCGCGCGGAGGCCTCCGACGTGGCGAACGCGGTGCTCGACGGCGCGGACGCGGTGATGCTCTCCGGCGAGACCAGCGTCGGCAAGTATCCGGTGCTGACCGTCAGCACCATGGCCCGGATCATCACGACGACCGAGTCCGGCTCGATCGGCGTGCCCCGGTTGCAGCACGACCCGCGTACGCACGGCGGCGCGCTCACCGTGGCCGCCTCGTCGATCGCCCGGGCCATCAACGCCAAGGCGCTCGTCGCGTTCTCGCAGACCGGCGACACCGTCCGGCGGCTCTCCCGGCTGCACTGCGACCTGCCGCTGCTGGCCTTCACCCCGGTCCCCGAGGTGCGTGACCAGCTCGCCCTGACCTGGGGCGTGGAGACCTTCCTGATGCCGTTCGTGCAGCACACCGACGACATGTTCCGCCAGGTCGACCAGGCGCTGCTCGGCCTCAACCGGGCCAACCCGGGCGACTACGTGGTGATCGTGGCGGGCAGCCCGCCCGGCACCCCCGGCTCGACCAACACGCTGCGCGTACACCAGTTGGGCTCGCTTGTCGACGCGGCGTCGGCGCGGGCGCTGCAGTGAGCGACGGCCGGGTCGCGGTCGGCCAGGCGGCGGTGGACCAGCTCCTGGAGGTGCTGGACCTCGAGGCGACCGGGGCGATGACGTTCCGGGGGATGAGCCCCCGGGTCGGCCCGCAGCGGGTGTTCGGCGGCCAGGTGGCCGGTCAGGCCCTCGTCGCCGCCGGCCGCACGGTCGATCCAGAGCGGTTCGTGCACTCCCTGCACGGCTACTTCGTCCGCCCCGGCGACCCGGCCGAACCCATCGCCTACGAGGTGGAGAACATCCGCGACGGCCGCTCCTTCTCGGTGCGCCGCGCGGTAGCCCTCCAGCACGACAAGCCGATCTTCTTCATGTCGGCGTCGTTCCAGCGGGCCGAGGAGGGGCTGGACCACCAGGCGCCGGCGCCGCCCGACGTGCCCGCCCCGCAGGACGTGCCGACGATGAGCGACAGGCTGGCCCGCTACCCGGAACGCCTGGGCATCTGGGGCCAGATTCCCCGGCCGATCGACGTGCGCTACGTCGGTGAACCCGGCTGGGTCCGCCCGGGGGACCGGCCGGCCGACCCGCACCAGCGGGTGTGGATGCGCATCGACGGCAAACTGCCGGACGACCCGCTGCTGCACGCCTGCGCCCTCACCTACGCGTCGGACCTCACCCTGCTCGACTCGGTGCTCTCCGTGCACGGCGAGGTGTGGGGGCCGGGCGGGGTCGTCGGCGCGAGCCTCGACCACGCGCTCTGGTTCCACCGTCCGTTCCGCGCCGACGAGTGGTTCCTCTACGACTGCTGGAGCCCGTCGGCGTCGGGGGCGCGAGGGCTGGCCACCGGCCGGATGTTCACCACCGACGGCCGGCAGATCGCCAGCGCCGTGCAGGAGGGTCTGCTGCGCCGCGTCGGCGCCTGAGACCGCCGTCGTCCCCGCCAGGCGCACACCAGCGCTCCTGGCGGGGATTCGCGTCTCACGCCTGGTGGATGGCCTCGCCGGCGATCTCGATCTGCACGGTCTTGCCGACCAGCACCCCACCGCTTTCCAGCGCGACATTCCAGAGCAGGCCGTAGTCCTCACGGTTGATTTCCGCCGTCGCGCTGAATCCGAAGATGTTCTGCCCGTACGGATCCTGGCGCGCGCCACCGTAATTCACCTGAAGCTCGACCGCCCGCGTGATTCCCTTCACAGTCAGCTCGCCGGTGAGGACGAATCGTCCGGACGGCGAGTCGGGCTGCGGCGGGGAAATGTGACTTCTGCCTCGTCCGCCGAGTCGGCTGCTCCGCAATCGTGCCCATTGGAAGATGGGGTCCTCGTTGCGCTTCCACTCGATACCGGTGCTTCGATATTCGAGCGTCGGAAAGCGTTCCACATCGAGGAAGTCGGCGCTCTTCAGATGCGTGTCCCGGTCGAGGCTGCCGGTGGTGATGCTGGCCGCCTCGATGGTCGCGGTCACGGACGAGAGCAGCGGATCCTCCGCCACCGATATCTGCGCGGTCGCCTCGGCGAACTCGCCACGCACCGGGCTCACCATCATGTGTCGGGACAGGAAACCGATCCGCTTGTGCGCCTGATCGAGACGATAGGTGCCGGCGGCCGGGATGGTCATGCCATCCCAGGTACGTGTGGCGACATCGGTCATCGTGTTGCCTTCCCCCCGACGTGATCCAGGTGTTTATCAATATGCTTCCGGAGGCCGCCCTAACGATTGGTCAGTCGCACTCCCCGCCCAGCATAAGGTCGCTTCGTCGCGGCTTTTCGGGCCCCACCTGACGGTGGATCGAGACGTACCCGACCGCTGGCCGGATGATCGGTTGAGGGCCGCTCGTCCGGCCGGTCGGCCACCGGGCTAACCTTGCCGACATGCGCCTTTCCGCCCGGGTCGACTACGCCCTCCGCGCGGCCGCGGAACTCGCCGCGACGGCAAGCGGCCCCGGGCGCGGCCGGCCGGTCACGGCCGACCAGATCGCCCGAGCCCAGGAGATCCCGCCGAAGTTCCTGGAGAGCATCCTGCTCCAGCTGCGCCGGGGCGGCATCGTGCACGCCCAGCGTGGTCCGGAGGGCGGCTACTGGCTCGCCCGCCCGGCCGAGGAGATCTCCCTCGCCGAGGTGATCCGCGTGATCGACGGCCCCCTCGCCCACGTCCGCGGGCAGCGCCCGGAACAGCTCGGCTACCACGGCCCGGCCCGCGCCCTCCAGGAGGTCTGGATCGCCCTGCGCGCCAGCGAGCGGGAGATCCTGGAGCTGGTGAGCGTCGCCGACGTGGCCGCCGGCACGCTGCCCGCCCGGGTCACCGAACTGGCCGCCGACCCCCGCGCCTGGATCTGACGACCCCTCGCCGAGGCTCTTTGATCCTGTCCTGCGCGGCGTCCTGTCCTGCGCGGCGTCCCGACCTGCGCGGCGTCCCAGCCTGCGCCGCCGTCGGCTGGCGTCCCATCCACCGATCAGGGGCTTGACCCTGGCAGCCCCGTGCCGCATTGTCGACCAAGTCGATAGGAGATACCGAAAAGTCAGGGGGCGCTCGTGCGCAAGCTGCTGGTTCTCGCGCTGGTCGGGCTCGTCGCGCAACTGATCGACGGTTCGCTCGGCATGGCGTACGGGCTGACCTCGTCCACCCTGCTGCTGGTCGCCGGCGTCGCCCCGGCCGCCGCCTCGGCCTCGGTGCACCTGGCCGAAATCGGCACCACCCTCGCCGCCGGTGTGGCCCACTGGCGTTTCGGCAACGTCGACTGGCGCGTGGTGAGCCGCATCGCGGTCCCCGGCGCGATCGGCGCGTTCGCCGGCGCCACGGTGCTCAGCTCGATCTCCACCGAGTCCGCCGCGCCGTGGATGGCCGGCATCCTGTTCACCCTCGGCGCGTACCTGCTGGTCCGCTTCGCCCGTCCACTGCGTACCGACCGGGTCGGCGGGCGGCTGCGCGGCCGATTCCTCAGCCCGCTGGGCCTGGTCGCCGGGTTCGTCGACGCCACAGGCGGCGGGGGTTGGGGTCCGGTCGCCACCCCGGCGCTGCTCGTCTCCGGCCGCCTGGAGCCGCGCAAGGTGATCGGCTCGGTGGACACCGCCGAGTTCGTGGTCGCCGGCGCCGCAAGCGTCGGCTTCCTGATCGGACTCGGCACCGAAGGATTCCTCCTGCCCACCGTCGCCGCGCTGCTGATCGGCGGGCTCATCGCCGCTCCGCTGGCCGCCTGGCTGGTGCGTATCGTCCCCGCCCAACTCCTCGGCGCGGCCGTCGGCGGCGTGATCGTGCTGACCAACGCCCGCACCCTGCTCCGCTCCGCGGAGCTGGACGGCCCGGTCCGCCCCATCACGTACGCCCTGTTGGCCGCCGGCTGGTTGGCCGCCCTGGCGTTGGCCGTGCGGGCTCTACGCCGTACCCGCCTGGCCCGCGCCGAGGTAGTGACCGCCGAGGCCGCCGCTGCTTCCCCCGACGCCCTTCCTGTTGCCCCCGCCGCTCTGGCCGTGGTGGTCGCGGGCGAGTTGGCCGCAACGGGTACGCCCAACCCGCGCTGAACCGCCCTCCGCACCCGCCCGACGGCGAGCCCGTCGGGGGTTGGTGGCGAGCCCGCCGTCGGACTGACGGCGAGGCGTGTGGGGCTGGCGGGATGCCACTACATCCAGGATCGAGCGCGATCATGCCGCGCGGGGGAAATCGCACAGGAGGATGCGCGGATCTTGGTGCGGGGTGCGGGGTGCGGGGTGCGGTGCGGGGGAGGGGCGTCAGGGGGTGAGCAGGTTTTTGGCCGTGTTGGAGAGCAGCGTCCAGGCCTCGTCGACGTGCGCTTCGGTGGTCTGCGGGGAGCCGATGGCCAGCCGCAGCGTGTAGCGGCCGGCGACCCGGGTGTGTGTCAGGTGCACCCGCCCGGTCCCGTTCACCCGGGCCAGCAGTGCGGCGTTGACGTCGTCGTCGGCGCGCAGTCGGAAGCAGACCAGTGAGAACGGGTGTGCCGCCGCCAACTCGAAGCGGTCGTCCGCACGTACCCAATCGGCGAACTGGGCGGCGAGCGCGACCCCGGAGCGGATGTGGGCCCGTAGCCCTTCGGCGCCGTACCAGCGCAGCACGAACCACAGTTTCAGCGCCCGGAAGCGCCGGCCCAACGGCACCTGCCAGTCCCGGTAGTCGATGACCGCGCCGGAGTCGGAGGCGGCGTTGCGCAGGTACTCCGGCAGTACGGTCAGCGCCTCGATCAGCTCGGCGCGGTCGGCCACCCAGAACGCGTCGCAGTCGAAGCCGGTGAGCAGCCACTTGTGCGGGTCGAAGCAGTACGAATCGGCGTACTCCAGGCCGGCGTGCGACCACCGCAGCTCGGGGCAGACGGCGGCGGAGCCCGCGTACGCGGCGTCGACGTGCAGCCAGATCCCGTACTCCGCGCAGATCGCCCCGATCTCCGGCAGTGGGTCGATGGCCGTGGTGGAGGTGGTGCCGATGGTCGCCACCACGATGGCGGGCACGTCACCGGCGGCCAGGTCGGCCTCGATCGCCGCGCGCAGCGCATCGGGCAGCAGGGTCTGGGTGTCCGGGTCCACCTCGATGGACCGGACCCCGTCGCCGCCCAGCCCGGCGATGCGTACGGCCTTCTCGATGGAGGAGTGGCCGTGGGTGGAGGTGTAGGCGCGGTAGCGCCTGTCGATGCCGGTGTCGCGCCAGCGACCTCCGCTGGCCCGGTGCAGTGCGGCCAGGGTGGCCACCAGCGTCGCCGAGGAGGCGGAGTCCTGGATGACCCCGCCGCCGCTGCCGGTCGAGCGGAACCGCTGCGGCAGGTCCAGCAGGTGGGCCAGCCAGTCCATCATCACCGTCTCCAGCTCCGTGCAGGCGGGGCTGGTGGACCAGAGCATGCCCTGCACGCCTAGCCCGGAGCTCACCAGGTCACCGAGCACGCTCGGGCCGGAGGTGTTGGCCGGGAAGTAGCCGAAGAAGCCGGGGTGCTGCCAGTGGGTCAGCCCCGGTACGACGACGGAGTCCAGGTCGGCGAGGACCGCCTCGACCGGTTCGCCGCCGGTGGTGGGTGGCGTGGCGGGGATGGCGGCGGCGACGGTGCCCGGCGGGTCCGACGAGGCGACCGGTCGCTGTTCGACAGTCGCCCAGTAGTCGGCGATCCAGTCGACGACGGCGTGGCCGGCGCGGCGGAACTCGTCAGGGCTCATGTGTGGGGCGCTCACACCCACGAGTCGATCATCTGGCGCTTGTCGGGGCAAGACCTCAAGAAATGAACGGCAGTCGTCGATTGCGTACCGGAAAGCGCTTGCCTTACGATGCGGTGAGCCGGATCCGTGAGTTCCAGGGCGTTCAACCCCCGATCAGATCGCCGTCCGCCGCAGTCGCGGCAGAGCCGGTCCACTGTGCTTCCCGGGCAGGGGCAGTGGGCCGCAGCGGTCACCACCGGATCCCCGGAGGCAGTTCATGCACCCGTCCAGACATCGGCTGATCCTGCTCGCCGCATCGACGGCGGCAACCGTCGTGGCCGGCACCGTCGGCACGGTCGTCGCCTCGGCCGCCGCCGTCGGCTGTCGCGTCGACTACCAGGTCACCAATCAGTGGCAGGGCGGCTTCGGCGCCAACGTCACAGTCACCAACCTCGGCGACCCGGTCAACGGCTGGTCGCTGACCTGGTCGTACGCCGGCGGTCAGCAGGTGGCGCAGGCGTGGAACGCGACAGTGACCCAGTCCGGCGCGCAGGTCACCGCGCGCAACGTCGACTACAACGCGGCAATCGCGACGAACGGCACCGCCGCGTTCGGCTTCAACGCCTCGTGGAACGGCAGCAACCCGGCGCCGGCCAGCTTCGCGCTCAACGGCGTCACCTGCACCGGCGCCCCGCCCACCGGCGAGCCGACGACCCCGCCGCCGCCGACCACGCCACCACCCACCACGCCACCACCCACCACGCCACCGCCGACCACGCCACCGCCGACCGGCAGCGGGATGCAGATGGAGAACCTCGACCGGGGGCTCGTCAGCGTCCGCTCCGGCGGCGGCAACCTGGTCTCCTGGCGGCTGCTCGGCACCGAGACCTCAGGGGTGGCGTTCAACCTGTACCGGGGCTCGACCAGGGTCAACTCCAGCCCCATCACCGGGGCGACCAACTATCTCGACAGCGGCGCGGCGGCCGGCTCGGCGTACACCGTGCGGGCCGTGGTGGGCGGCGCCGAGCAGGCGGCGTCGGCACCGGCCCTGCAGTTCGGCAACGGCTACCTGGACGTGCCGTTGCAGGTCCCGGCCGGCGGCAGCACCCCGAGCGGCGAGAGCTACACCTACAGCGCCAACGACGCCTCGGTGGGTGACCTCAACGGCGACGGCAGCTACGAGATCGTGCTCAAGTGGGACCCGTCGAACGCCAAGGACAACTCCCAGTCCGGCTACACCGGCAACGTCTACGTGGACGCGTACACCCTCACCGGCACCCGGTTGTGGCGCGTCGACCTGGGCCGCAACATCCGCGCCGGCGCGCACTACACCCAGTTCCAGGTGTACGACTACGACGGCGACGGCCGCGCCGAGGTGGCCATGAAGACCGCCGACGGCACCCGCTCCGGCACCGGCCAGCTCATCGGCTCGTCGTCGGCGGACTACCGCAACTCCAGCGGCTACGTGCTCACCGGTCCGGAGTACCTGACCATGTTCGACGGACGCAACGGCGCGATCCTGTCCACAGTCAACTACGACCCGCCGCGCGGCACCGTGTCGTCCTGGGGTGACTCGTACGGCAACCGGGTCGACCGGTTCCTCGCCGGCACCGCGTACCTGGACGGGCAGCGCCCCTCGCTGATCATGGCCCGGGGCTACTACACCCGCGCGGTGATCGCGGCCTGGGACTTCCGCAACGGCACGCTGACCAGGCGCTGGACGTTCGACTCGAACTCCTCCGGCAACGGCGCCGCCGCCGGCCAGGGCAACCACCAGCTCTCGGTCGCCGACGTGGACGGTGACGGCCGGCAGGAGATCGTGTACGGCGCCGCCACCATCGACGACAACGGCCGGCTGCTCTACTCGACGGGCAACGGGCACGGTGACGCCCTGCACGTCGGGGACCTGGACCCGGGCCGCGCCGGCCTGGAGGTGTTCAAGGTCGACGAGGACGCCAGCAAGCCCAGCTCCTGGTTCGCCGACGCCCGTACGGGTCAGATCCTCTGGTCCACGCCGGCGTCGGGCGACAACGGCAGGGGTGTCTCCGCGGACATCTGGGCGGGCAGCCCCGGCGCGGAGTCGTGGTCGTCGGCGGTCGCCGGGCTGGCCAACACCAGGGGCCAGAACGTCGGCCGCAAGCCGTCGTCGGCGAACTTCCTCGCCTGGTGGGACGGCGACCCGGTGCGGGAGCTGCTCGACGGAACGAAGATCGACAAGTACGGCACCGGCGGCGAGACCCGGCTGCTCACCGGCAGCGACGTGGCCTCCAACAACGGCACCAAGTCCACGCCGGCGCTCTCCGGCGACATCCTGGGGGACTGGCGTGAGGAGGTGATCTGGCGGACCACCGACAGTCGGGCGTTGCGCATCTACAGCACACCCACCCCGACCAGCACCCGGATCCACACGCTGATGCACGACCCGCAGTACCGGGTGGCGGTCGCCTGGCAGAACACCGCCTACAACCAGCCGCCGCATCCGGGCTTCTTCATCGGTGATCAGATGGCCGGCCCGCCGACCCCGAACATCTACCTACGGTGATCCGACCCCTGGCGGTCCCGACCGGGGTCGCCTAGGGTGGCAGGCACCGGGCCGCAGCCGCGGAATCCGCTCAGCTCCGGCCCGGTGCGCCACACCGCGGCATTCCCGACCCGTCCCGACCGGGAATGCCGTACCACCACCGGCACCAACATTAGGCACCGTCCGGGTCGCCGGGGTGACGCTGACGTGAAGATCGTGTTTCACGCGTCCTGGCGCAGGCCGCCCGCCACCTGCTCGGCGATCAGCTCGTACGAGCGCACCCGGTCCTGCACGTCGTAGACGAGCGTGGTCAGCATCAGCTCGTCCGCGCCGGTGCGCTCCTGCAACTCGGTCAGCTGCCGACGGACCGTCTCCGGCGAGCCCATCGCCTGACCGTCGCGGCGGGCCAGGACAAACTCCCGCTCGATCTCCGTGTACGGGTAAGCGGCCGCCTCGTCGGGCGTCGACAGCGGCTCCGGCCGGCCGGAGCGCAGCTTCAGGAACGACAGGGCGCTCGGCCCGGCCAGCCACTCGGCGCGCTCGTCGGTGTCGGCGCAGACGGCGTTGACGGCCACCATCGCGTACGGCTTGTTCAGCCACTGCGACGGCCGGAAGTTCTGCCGGTACAGGGCCAGCGCCGGCAGGGTGTTCGCCGAGCTGAAGTGGTGGGCGAAGGAGAACGGCAGGCCTAGCAGGCCGGCGAGCTGGGCGCTGAAGCCACTGGAACCGAGCAGCCACACGGCCGGCTGCTGGCCGCGACCCGGGGTCGCCACGATCTGCCCCGGCTTCTCCCCGCTGAAGTAGTTCATCAGGTCGGCCAGCTCGTTCGGGAAGCCCTCGGCGGACAGCCCTTCCATCGTGCGGCGCAACGCCAGCGCGGTCATCTGGTCGGTGCCCGGCGCGCGACCGATGCCCAGGTCGATCCGACCCGGGTGCAGCGCCTCCAGGGTGCCGAACTGCTCGGCCACCACCAGCGGCGCGTGGTTGGGCAGCATCACCCCGCCCGACCCGAGGCGGATCGTCGAGGTGTTCGCGGCCAGGTGCGCCAGCAGCACGGCGGGCGCGGAGCTGGCGATCGCCGGCATGTTGTGGTGCTCGGCCACCCAGAAGCGGCGGTAGCCCAGCTCCTCGGTGCGCCGGGCCAGCTCGGTGGTGGCCCGCAACGCGGCGCCGGCGGTGGCGCCCTTCGCGACCGGGGCAAGATCAAGAACAGACAAGGGTACGGTGATCACACGTTGTGCCAACTCCCCGGCCTGCCCGTTCATTCCATCCGGGCCGCTCAGCCCATCCCGCGCGCCTGTTCGAAGATCAGGCTGGTCTGGGTGTGCTGCACCACCGGATCGACAGCCAGATGGTCCAGCACGAAGTCGCGCAGCGCGTCACCGGACGCCGCCCGCACGTGCAGCACGTAGTCCTCCGCGCCGGCCACGTGGAACACCGACACCACCCCCGGCAGCCGCACCGACCGGGCCCGGAAGGCGTCCACGGCCGCCCGCTCGTGCGCGGTCAGCCGCACCGACACCAGCGCCTGCAGGGGCAGACCCAGCGCAGCCGGGTCCACCTCGGCGTGGAATCCGCGGATCGCGCCACGCTCCCGCAACGCCCGCGTACGGGTCAGGCAGGTCGACGGCGCCACCCCCACCCGCTCGGCGAGGGCGTTGTTCGGCAACCGGCCGTCCGCAGCCAACTCGGACAGGATCGCCCGGTCCACCTCGTCCAGGGCCGGATACGGCCGTACATCATTCGGCTCAGGAGGCATTCCACCATTCTCGCCCGAACTCGGCGACGAAAAAAGGCCCTTCAACAGAATGATCTGCCAAACCATTGCCCCTGAGCCGGTAGATGTTCGACGCTACGCGCATGACGACGACGGTGGACACCAGAGCCGTACACGCCGGCCGCGACGACCTGCGCGCCCTCGGCGTGCACGTGCCACCGATCGACTTCTCCACCACCAACCCCCTGCCGTCGGTCGACGGCGGCGGCGACGCCTACGAGCAGCTGGCCACCGGCGGCACCCTCCCCGCCGACGGCAGCGCCGTCTACCAACGGCTCTGGAACCCGACGGTCGCCCGCTTCGAAACCGCGCTGGCCGACCTGGAGGGCACCGAGCAGGCCGTCGCCTTCGCCAGCGGCATGGCCGCCCTCACCGCCACCCTGCTGGCGGCCACCCGCGACGGCCACCGTCACATCGTCGCCGTCCGACCCCTGTACGGCGGCACCGACCACGTCCTCGCGACCGGCCTGCTCGGCACCACAGTCACCTGGGCCAACCCCGACCAGGTCGCCGACGCCATCCGCCCCGACACCGCGCTGGTCATCGTCGAGACACCCGCCAACCCGACCCTCGACCTCGTCGACATCGCCGCCCTCGCCACCGCCGCCGGCGACGTCCCGCTGCTCGTCGACAACACCGTCGCCACCCCCGTCCTGCAACAACCCGCCAGGCACGGCGCCGCCCTCGTCCTGCACAGCGCCACCAAGAGCATCGGCGGTCACGGCGACGTCCTCGCCGGCGCCGTCGCCTGCGGCGCCGACTGGGCCACCCGACTGCGCCAGGTCCGCGCGGTCACCGGCGCGATCCTGCACCCCCTCGGCGGGTACCTCCTGCACCGCGGCCTGCAGACCCTGCCGCTGCGGGTCCGCGCCCAGCAGGCCAGCGCCGAGAAGCTGGCCGGCTGGCTCGCCGACCATCCGGCCGTACACCGGGTGCACCACCCCTCGGTGCACGACCCGGCGGCGCTCGTCGGCCGGCAGATGGCCGGCCCCGGCAGCCTGCTCGCCTTCGAGGTACGCGGCGGCGCACCCGCCGCGGCCGCCGTCGCCGGCGCCTGCCGCCTGATCACCCACGCGGTGTCCCTCGGCGGCGTCGACACCCTCATCCAGCACCCGGCGTCACTCACCCACCGGCCGGTCGACGGCGACGCGAAACCCGCCGCCGCCCTGCTGCGCCTCTCGGTCGGCCTCGAAGACCCCGAGGACCTGCGCGCCGACCTCGCCCACGCCCTCGACACGATCGCCTGATCAGCGCAGCTCGCGGTTTCCCAGCACCCGGGTCGGTGAGCCCTCCCGGGCCACCCGCAGCATCGCCCGACCGATCCCGTCGGTGGTGGTGACCTGGTTGGGGAAGAGTCGCCTCAGCACCGGGAACAACGGACGCGTGACCGCGTAGCCGGTGCGATACCACCGGGTCTTCGACACCGCCCCGTACGTCGGCTGGATGAATCCCGGCCGCGCCGCGTACCCGTTGGGCAGCAGGTCGATGATCGCGTTCTCGGCACGACCCTTGACCCGCGCCCACATCACGCGGCCCTGCCCCGACGAATCGGTCCCCTGGCCCGAGACGTAGATGAACGTGACCTGCGGACTCACCTCCGCCAACAACCGCGCGGCGGCGAGCGGGTAGTCGTAGCTGATCCGGGTGTACGCGGCCTCGTCCAGACCCAACGAGGACGCACCCAGGCAGTAGAAGCACGCGTCCACGCCTGTCAACTCGGCGCGCACCGCATCCAACTCACCGACGTCGGCGACCGTTAGCTCGCGCAGCTTCGGGTCCTGCCGACCGGTCGGCCGGCGACCGACCGTCAGCACCTCCCGCACGTCCTCGGCGAGCAGGCACTCCCGCAACACTCCCTGGCCGACCATGCCGGTCGCACCGAAGATGACCACCCGCATCAGTTACCACCCCTGTTGTCGACCCCGCCACCGGCCATCCGCCCGCGCGTCAGCCAGGCTCCCACGACCGGCACGACGCGTGGCGGCGACGGTCAGGACTTCGGGCCGACGTGCCGGTCCAGCGCGGCGACCGCGCCTCGCCGCGCCACCGAGAGCGAGTTGCGCCGGTTCATCCGCCAGGCGATACCCAGCAGGTCGAGGCCCCACTGGCACAGCCCCATGATGTCGGTCGACTCGTTGACGAACATGTATCGCGGATAGACGTACGCCTTGCCGCGCACGGTCACGCGGTTGGCGACCCGGCAGCCGTCGGAGTGGAACAGGCCGCGCAGGAAGTCGCCGGGGTGGCTCTGGAGAATCGGTCGCTGCCAGTCGGTCAGGACGATGGGCCGATCGTGCTTCTTGCCGGGGCCGTGCTGCGGGAACAGGCACGGCCAGTGCATGCCGTAGCTCTGCACCCCGACGCAACCCTGTTTTTGGACCCGTTGCACCTTCGACGCGAGTACGGCCCGCATGGCCATGTCGCACGCCTCGATCAGCCCTGGCCATGCGTTGGAGCAGTAGATGCGCAACACCGGCACGCGCGCAGTCGTCACCAGGTGGCCATCGCCCAGGTAAAGGCCGAGCAGATAGGCGTAGGCCTTCGGGTCTGTCGGACTGTCGACACCGTCACGGCAGCGAAAACACCGGTGTTGCGTGCCCTGGAACTTCGTCTCTGGTCGGTCGTTGCACCAGTGCCAGACAGTCCGATAGGGCAGGCTGACCGCACGAGCGGTGTCGGCAACCGTGCCACCAGCGAGGAAGAGCTGTCGCGCACGGGCACGTATCTCGGGTGGGTGCACGAGAAAATTCTCGAACACCCGTACGACAATTTTTGGTGCCCTCGGTGGGATTCGAACCCACACTGTATGGAGTTTGAGACCATTGCCTGCTGCCAGTTGGGCTACGAGGGCGCTTCCCTGATTCAGCACTGACAGGATACCCACTACGCTGAGGGCGGTGACACCCGGCTGGGCGGGTGACGCGTTCGAACTGGTGGGGGTTGGGCTGGTGGCTGAGATGCCGACGGATGCCGAGCGCAGGCGCGTGCTGATCGCCGAGGACGAGGCGCTGATCCGGCTGGACCTCGCCGAGATGCTCGTCGAAGAGGGTTACGAGGTGGTGGGGGAGGCCGGCGACGGCGAGACCGCAGTCCGCCTCGCCGAGGAACTGAAGCCCGACCTGGTCATCCTCGACATCAAGATGCCGATCATGGACGGGCTGGCCGCCGCCGAGCGGATCGCCGGCGCGCGGATCGCACCGGTGATCATCCTGACCGCGTTCAGCCAGCGTGACCTGGTGGAGCGGGCGCGTGCCGCGGGCGCGATGGCGTACCTGGTGAAGCCCTTCCAGAAGAGTGACCTGGTCCCGGCTGTGGAGATCGCGTTGTCGCGCTACTCGGAGGTCGCGGCCCTGGAGGCCGAGGTCGCGAGCCTGACCGACCGGCTGGAGATCCGCAAGACGGTGGAGCGCGCCAAGGGCGCGCTGATGACGACGTACGGGATGACCGAGCCGCAGGCGTTCAAGTGGATCCAGCGCACGGCGATGGACCACCGGATGACCATGAAGGAGGTCGCCGAGCGGATCCTGGCCGAGACCGCCGGTGGCGAGATGGCGCAGCAGCCGACGGTCTGACCGTCGCGGCGGGGGCCGCGTCCGGCCGGCCGGATCGATAGCATCACATGCGTGTCGGTCCGGCGTGTGATCGCGGTGTTCGGGGTGGTGGCCGCGCTGCTCGCCGGCTGTCGGGCCGGCCGGGACGAGGGTCTGCCGGAGCCGGTCCGGCCGCGGTGGGAGGCCACCGATCTGCCGGTTCCGCCGGGTTCCGCGGGTCGGCTCATCGTCCGCGACGTGACGGCCTGCGCGGGTCGGTGGTACGTGGTCGGCGCGGTGGGTGGGCCCGACGGCGCGACCCGCCCGGCCGCGTGGGGCAGTCCGGACGGTCGCACGTGGACGCCGCTGCCGTTGCGTCCGATCAGTTACTACGGTGAGCGGGCGATCCTCTATGCCGCCGGCTGTCATGAGGGCCGGGTCGCGGTCATCGGGGCCCGGGCGGGCGGCGCGCACGGCAATCCGCGGGTGCGGACGTGGCGGCAGGACCCGGACGGCGGTCTGACCGAGGTGCCTGCCGAGTTCGAGGTGTACGGCGGGCCGGAGGCGGTGAGCGCGAGCCGTATCGCCGGTGGTGCCGGCGGTTGGTTGATCGCGGGCGCGCGCACGGGTGGCGCCGCGGTGTGGCTCTCCCCGGACGCTGCCGACTTCCAACTGGTCGACCGCGCCGCGGCGCTGGCCAGCGACGCGGGTCTGACGACGCTCGCCACGGACGCGGTGGCGGTGCCGGACGGCTGGCTGGTCGGCGGTGGGGGGCGGCCCGCGGGTCGGGCCGATCGTGATCCGTTCGTCTGGTTCTCCGGCGACGGCCGGTCGTGGACACGTGTGGCGTTGCCGGCGACCGGGGACGACGAGATCGTGCAGCGTCTCGTGCGGATCGGGTCGACCATGTACGCGGTGGGGGTGCGCGGCGGCGCGTTCCAGGCGTGGGTGAGCGAGCCCGCGGGTGGGGCCACGGGTGCCGCCACCTGGCGGGCGGCGGGTCGTTTCGGTGCCACGGGCACGGGTGCGGTGGCCGGTGTGGAGTCGGCGGCCGGCGGTGCGGACGGGCTTGTGGCGATGACGGTGGCGGCCGGTGGGCATCGGCTGTGGCGGTCCGCGGCGGGTGCCGAGTCGTGGCTGCCGGTGGTGCTTCCGAGTGACGTTTCCGCTGGTGGGGACACGGCGGCGGCGGTCGCGGTGCTGGCTGGCCGGGTGGTGGTCACAGTCGATGACGGAGTCGCGGCGAGGGTGTGGTTCGCGCCTTCCGGGGCCGTCTGACGGGTTGTCGACAGCCGCCGATGTGACATCTAAACGCGAGGTTCTCCGCGTCTGGTAACGGTTGAGTCAATGCCGCCTACGACACCTTACGGTGAGTAGTGCTTCTGGGATAACGTCCCGCCCCAGACCGGGTGAACGGTCCGGTCCGTTGGCGTCGAGGCGCTCTGCCAGACGACATCGGGCTTCTGGACGGAGGAGGGTTCCAGCCTTGAGGCAAAACTTCGTGCGCGTCCTCGGCAGCGTCGCCATCGTGGCGCTCGTTGCCGGCGGCGCCAGCGCATGTAAGAAGGACGAGGGCACGTCGGGTGGTTCCGCCAGCAAGGCGTGCGACCTCAAGATCGGTTTCTTCGGGGCGCTCTCGGGCGCCGACGCCGGCCTGGTCACCCCGATGAAGCAGGGTGCCGACCTGGCCGTGGAGAAGTACAACGCGGCGAACGCGGACTGCAAGGTCACCGTTCAGGCGTTCGACTCGCAGGGCAAGGCCGACCTGGCCGGTGGTCTGGCGACCAGCGCCGTGGCGGACACGAAGATCGTCGGCATGGTTGGCCCGGCGTTCTCCGGTGAGAGCGAGGTCGCGCTGCCGATCTTCGACACCGCGACCCTGCCGAGCATCAGCCCGTCGGCCACGCGGCCGAGCCTGTCCGAGAAGGGCTGGAAGGTCTTCCACCGGGGCGTCGGCAACGACTTCTCCCAGGGCCCGGCGATCGCCAGCTACATCAAGAACGTGCTCAAGGCGCAGAAGGCGTTCGTCATCGACGACCAGTCGGCGTACGGCGCGGGTCTGGCCGACGAGGCCAAGAAGGGCCTCGGCCCGCTGGTCATCGGCACCGACAAGGTCGTCGACAACGCGCAGGAGTTCGGCGCGCAGATCTCCAAGGTGAAGACCAGCGGCGCGACCGTGCTGTTCTACGCGGGCTACACCGAGGAGGCGGCGCCGTTCCTCAAGCAGCTGCGCGCCGCTGGCTGGACCGGCACGTTCATCGGTGGCGACGGCATCAACGACGCCAACATGCTGTCGGTGGCTGGTCAGAAGGACGTCGAGGGCACCATCGCGACCTGCCCGTGTGGCCCGGCGACCGCGGCCAAGGGCACCTTCGTGACCGACTTCAAGGCCAAGTACAACGTGGACCCGGGCGTGTACGCGGACGTGGCGTTCGACCTGGCCAACATCTACCTCGAGGCGATCAAGGCCGGCAAGACCACCCGCACCGACATCCAGGCCTTCCTCTCCTCCTACAACAAGGCTGGTTCCGCCTCCGGCGTGACCTACAAGTGGGAGGCCAACGGCGAGCTGGACCCGGCGCAGGTCAAGGTGTGGGCCTTCAAGGCGACCGCCGGTGCGTGGGCTCCGGACGTGGAGATCCCGAAGGCCTGATCCCGTCGGGGTCACAGGTTTGAGGGCGTGACGAACAGAGTTGTTTCGATGCGGTCGGGGTGCGTAACCCCGGCCGCATCGGCTCAACGCAACACCCTTCGGAGCATCGGTGGACTTTGCAGAACTCGTCCGGGGCTTCCCGGAACTGACCACAACCGGGTTGGTGCAGGGTGCGATCTACGCGCTCATCGCCCTCGGCTACACCCTCGTCTACGGCGTACTGCGCCTCATCAACTTCGCGCACTCCGAGGTCTTCATGATCGGCACGTTCGGTGCCATCTGGACCTGGGCAGCCTTCGGGCTCGATAGCAACAGCGGGGCACCCTCGGTGGGTCGCGCCCTGCTGCTGATCGCACTGGCGATCGTGGCGGCGGCGCTGCTGTCCGGCAGTGTCGCGCTCCTGATCGAGGTTACCGCCTACCGTCCGCTACGGCGGCGCAACGCGCCGCCGCTGGCCTTCCTGATCACGGCGATCGGCGCGTCGTACGCCCTGATGGAGCTGATGGGGACGCTGACCCAGCGTCGCCAGGTCGGCGCGCCGGCGCTGCTGCCCGCTGACACGTTGTTCAGCATCGGCGGCTGGAGCGTCACGCCGGTGCAGATGCTGACGCTGAGCGTGGCCATCGTCATGATGGTCGGGCTCGACTGGTTCGTTAACCGCACCCGCTTCGGCAAGGGCATCCGCGCTGTCGCGCAGGACTCCAACACCGCCGCGCTGATGGGTGTCAACAAGAGCCGCGTGATCGCGCTGGTCTTCGTCCTGGGTGGTCTGATGGCCGGTGTGGCCGCCGTCTTCAGTGACATGAAGAGCGGCAACACCAGGTACAACATCGGCTTCCTGCTCGGGCTCAAGGCGTTCTCCGCAGCGGTGCTGGGCGGTATCGGCAACCTGCGGGGCGCGGCGATCGGCGGCGTTCTGCTGGGTCTGGTCGAGAACTACGGGTCGGCGCTGTTCGGCTCGCAGTGGCGGGACCTCATCGCGTTCGTCGTGCTGATCGTCCTGCTGATGTTCCGGCCGACCGGTCTGCTGGGCGAGTCGTTGGGGAGGGCGCGGGCATGACCGCTCTGCGAGAGCGCTGGCACTCCGCTTCGAGTGCCATCGGTCGGCGGGTCGACGGGCTGCCGAAGTCCGCCCGGATCACCGGGTTGCTGGCCTTCATCGCCTTCATGTACGTCCTGCCGAACAAGTGGTTCTACGAGTACCTGAACATCCCTGGTCTGTGGATCCCGCTGTACACCACGCGCAACGACATGGCGGCCGTGCTGTTCTACTGCGCGTGGATCGTGCTGCTGTCGCTCGGCCTCAACGTGGTGGTGGGGTACGCCGGTCTGCTGGACCTGGGGTTCTTCGGCTTCTTCGCGGTCGGGGCGTACACGGTGGCGTTGTTGACGTCGCCGGAGAGCAAGCTCATCACCGAGTACAACTGGCTGGAGAGCCCGTGGCCGTGGTTGGTCACGGTGCCCATCGCGATCGCCCTGGCGTTGTTGTCAGGTGTGCTGCTGGGCGCTCCGACCCTGCGGCTGCGCGGTGACTACCTGGCGATCGTGACGCTCGGCTTCGCCGAGATGATCCGGATCATCGCGAAGAACCAGGACTGGATCCTCAACGGTGACCGCGGTATCCCGCAGGTGGCGCACCCGCCGGGCAAGTACCCGGACGGAACGGCCATCTTCCAGTTCGAGTTCAAGCCGTACTACTGGCTGCTGCTCACCGTGATCATCGGCGCCGTCTTCCTGATCCGTAACCTGGCCAACAGCCGGGTGGGTCGGGCGTGGGTCGCGATCCGTGAGGACGAGGACGCGGCAGAGCTGATGGGCGTTCCGACGTTCCGGTTCAAGCTGTGGGCGTTCGCGATCGGCGCGGCGGTCGGTGGTCTGTCCGGCACGCTGTGGGCCGGTCAGGCCAACTTCGTCAACTCCTCGACGTTCTCGTTGGAGAATTCGATTCTGGTGTTGGCGGCGGTGCTGCTCGGCGGTGCCGGCAGCATCGGCGGCGCGATCCTCGGCGGCTTCCTGGTCATCTACATTCCGGAGTGGCTGCGGTCGGTGGGTGACGTGTTCGGTCTGCCGGAGACGGCCACCGTCTTCGGCAACGACTTCGACGTGAGCCCGACGTCGTTGCGCTACTTCATCTTCGGGATTCTGCTGATCATCGTGATGATCTTCCGGCCGCAGGGTCTCTGGCCGAACCGGCGGCGGGCCGCCGAGCTCAAGGACCGGCAGAAGGAGGTGGCTGTCGTTGAGTGAGCCACGGATGGGTAGCGAGCGCGACGTCACCAGCGAGCGCGACATGGCGATCGACGCGCGGACGACGGCGGGTAGCCCGCCGGAGACCTCGTCGGCGCCGGACGAGGCGGTCAGCGAGCCGACGCCGTCGGCCGACGGTCGCAAGCCGCTGCTGGAGGTCGACCACGTCACGCTGCGGTTCGGCGGCGTGGTGGCCCTCAACGACGTCAACTTCACCCTCTACGAGGGGGAGATCCTCGGGCTGATCGGCCCGAACGGCGCGGGCAAGACCACCTGCTTCAACGCCATGACCGGCGTCTACACCCCGACGACCGGGCAGATCCGGTTCCGGGGCGAGAAGGTCAGCGGCCGCAAGCGGTTCCAGATCACCAAGCTGGGCATCGCGCGTACCTTCCAGAACATCCGTCTCTTCCCGGAGATGACGGCCCTGGAGAACGTGCAGGTCGGCGCGGACGCCAACCACAAGACCAGCGTCCCGAGCGCCCTGCTGCGGTTGCCGCGGCACTGGCGCGAGGAGCGGCAGGGCAAGGAGAAGGCACGCGCGCTGCTGGACTTCGTGGGCATCGACGGCCGCGCCGGTGACCTGGCGCGTAACCTGTCGTACGGTGACCAGCGCCGACTGGAGATCGCTCGGGCGCTGGCCACCGACCCGCAGCTGCTCTGCCTCGACGAGCCGGCCGCCGGCTTCAACCCGGCCGAGAAGGTGGCGCTGCTCCAGCTGATCCGCAAGATCCGCGACTCGGGCGTCACCGTCCTGCTGATCGAGCACGACATGCGACTGGTCATGGGCGTGGTGGACCGGCTCGTGGTGCTGGAGTTCGGCCAGAAGATCGCCGAGGGGTCGCCGGCCGAGGTGCGCGACGACCCGAAGGTGATCGCGGCGTACCTGGGAGGTGTCGAGGATGCTGCTTGAGATCGACAACCTGAAACTGCTCTACGGCCGGATCGAGGCGCTGCACGGCATCAGCCTGCACGTGGAGCAGGGCGAGATCGTGGCGCTGATCGGCGCGAACGGCGCGGGCAAGACCACGACCATGAAGGCGATCTCGGGGCTGCACGCCATCTCCGGGGGCAGCATCAAGTTCGAGGGCGCCGACGTCAGTCGGCTGCGCGCCGACCTGCGGGTGATCCGGGGCATCGGGCAGTCGCCCGAGGGGCGCGGTGTCTTCCCCGGCATGACCGTGCTGGAGAACCTGGAGATGGGGGCCTACACCCGCAAGGACAAGGCCGGCATCACCAAGGACCTGGCGATGGTGTTCGACCTGTTCCCGCGGTTGCAGGAGCGCCGCAAGCAGGCCGGCGGCACGCTCTCCGGCGGTGAGCAGCAGATGCTGGCGGTGGGTCGGGCGCTGATGACCCGTCCGAAGCTGCTGCTGCTCGACGAGCCGTCGATGGGGTTGGCGCCGAAGCTGATCCAGCAGATCTTCGAGATCATCACGCGGATCAACGAGCAGGGCACCACGATCCTGCTGGTGGAGCAGAACGCCCAGCAGGCGCTGTCCCGGGCCCACCGGGGGTACGTGTTGGAGACCGGCCGGATCGTCAAGGAGGGCACCGGCCAGGAACTCCTGCACGACCCGGCGGTCAAGGAGGCGTACCTCGGCGTCGCCTGAGCTGTACGTGCGGCGGCCGGTCATCCCTCGGGGTGGCCGGCCGCCGCCGTTTCGACCGGGCTGTCCGTTCCGGCCCCGGCGCGCGCGGTGCCGCCGCCGGGAGATGTCGGTGCGACGGACTAGAGTCGCTGCCGTGACAGCTACGACGCCGCGCCTGCTCCTCGTCGACGGACATTCCATGGCATACCGGGCCTTCTTCGCCCTACCCGTGGAAAACTTCTCCACCACGACGGGTCAGCCGACAAACGCGGTGTACGGCTTCACCTCGATGCTGATCAACGTGCTGCGCGACGAGCAGCCCACCCACATCGTCGTGGCGTTCGACGTCTCCCGCCGCTCCTTCCGCACCGAGAAGTACGCGGAGTACAAGGCCGGCCGCAGCGAGACCCCCAACGACTTCAAGGGCCAGGTCAGCCTCGTCAAGGAGGTCCTGGCCGCGCTGCAGATCCCGGTGGTCGAGAAGGAGGGCTTCGAGGCCGACGACGTGATCGCCACGCTCGCCTGCCAGGCCCGCGACCAGGGCATGACGGTGCTGATCAGCAGTGGTGACCGGGACGCGTTCCAGCTGGTCGACGACCAGGTGACCGTGCTGTACCCGCGCAAGGGCGTCTCCGACCTGGCCCGGATGGACCCGGCGGCGATCGAGGCGAAGTACGGCGTTCCGCCGCAGCAGTACCGCGACCTGGCCGCGCTCGTCGGCGAGACAAGTGACAACCTGCCCGGCATCCCGGGCGTGGGCCCGAAGACCGCGGCCAAGTGGATCACCACGTACGGCGGGTTGGAGGGCGTGATCGCCCGCGCCGACGAGATCAAGGGCAAGGCCGGCGACAGCCTGCGCGAACGCCTCGCGGACGTGATCCGCAACTACGAGATCAACTGCCTGGTGTCCGACCTGGAGCTGCCGTTGCGCCCGGAGGACACCAGGTGGACCGGTTGGGACCGCGAGGCGGTGCACCAGGTCTTCGACACCCTGGAGTTCCGCATCCTGCGCGACCGCCTCTACCAGTACCTGGAGTCCGTCGAGCCGGAGGCCGAGTCCGGGTTCGACCTCACCGGCGCCGTGCTCACCGAGCCGGGCGCGCTCGCCGCCTGGCTGGCCGACCATGCTCCGGCGGGTACGCCCGTCGGGTTGGCGGTCAAGCTCGACACCGGCCCCAACCGCCGGCACACCGCCTCGATCACCGGCCTGGCGCTTGCCACCGCCGGGGGGGCGGCGGCCTGGGTCGACCCGGTGGGGCTCGACCCGACGGACGAGAGCGCCCTGGCCGCCTGGCTGGCCGACGCGCAACGA
The DNA here is from genome assembly GCF_055587305.1 of Micromonospora sp. NPDC047521. Lineage (NCBI taxonomy): Bacteria > Bacillati > Actinomycetota > Actinomycetes > Micromonosporales > Micromonosporaceae > Micromonospora > Micromonospora sp. NPDC047521. Next base: position 610,846 of record NZ_JBVJGN010000003.1, read on the forward strand.
CCCAAGGTGCTGCACGACAGCAAACCAGCCGTGCTGGCGTGCGCCGCGCACGGCTGGGAGCTGGCGGGGATCCAGCGCGACACCCAGATCGCCGCGTACCTGGCCCGACCGGACCAGCGGTCCTACGACCTGACCGACCTGGCGCTGCGCTACCTGCACCGGGAGCTGCGCGTCGACGTTCCGGAGTCCGGCCAGCTGACCCTCGACGGGCTGGGTGACGAGGGTGTCGTCGAGCAGAACCTGATGCTCCAGGCCCGCGCGACACTGGATCTGGCCGACGCGATCGACGCCGAGCTGTCCCGCGACGGCGAGCAGTCCGCCCGGCTGATGGCGGGTGTGGAGCTGCCCCTGATGCGGGTGCTGGCCGGCATGGAGCGCACCGGCATCGCCGCCGACACGGACTACCTCTCCGAGCTGGAGGCGCACTTCGCGGCCGAGGTGAAGGCCGCCGCGCAGGGCGCGTACGAGGCGGTGGGCCGGGAGTTCAACCTGGGTTCGCCCAAGCAGTTGCAGGAGATCCTCTTCACCGAGCTGGGCCTGCCGAAGACCAAAAAGATCAAGACCGGTTACACGACCGACGCGGACGCGTTGCAGTGGCTCTACGCGCAGCAGCCGCACCCGGTGCTGGCCCACCTGCTGCGTCACCGCGACGTCGCCAAGCTCAAGTCGACAGTGGACGGCCTGCTCAAGTCGGTGTCCGACGACGGCCGCATCCACACCACGTTCAACCAGACGGTGGCGGCCACCGGGCGGCTCTCCTCCACCGAACCCAACCTGCAGAACATCCCGATCCGCACCGAGGAGGGCCGGCGGATCCGCCGCGCGTTCGTGGTCGGCGAGGGCTACGAGTGCCTGCTCACCGCCGACTACAGCCAGATCGAGATGCGCATCATGGCGCACCTCTCCTCGGACGACGCCCTGATCGACGCGTTCAACTCCGGAGCCGACTTCCACGCCGCCACCGCGTCGTCGGTGTTCGGGGTGCCCGTCGACGAGGTCACCCCCGACCAGCGTCGCAAGATCAAGGCGATGAACTACGGCCTGGCGTACGGGCTGAGCGCGTTCGGCCTGTCCCAGCAACTCGGCATCAGCACCGAAGAGGCACGCGGGCTGATGGAAAACTACTTCGCCGGCTTCGGCGGAGTGCGCGACTACCTGCACCAGGTGGTTGCCCGAGCCCGCCAGGACGGCTACACGTCGACCATCCTGGGCCGCCGCCGCTACCTGCCCGACCTGGTCAGCGACAACCGGCAGCGTCGCGACATCGCCGAACGGATGGCGCTCAACGCCCCCATCCAGGGCTCGGCGGCAGACATCATCAAGGTGGCGATGCTGCACGTCGACACCGCGCTGGGCGAAGCCGGGCTGCGCTCGCGGATGCTGCTGCAGGTGCACGACGAGTTGGTCTTCGAGGTCGCCCCCGGTGAGCGGGAGGCGTTGGAGGCGCTGGTCCGGCGGGAGATGGGTGGGGCGTACCCGCTGTCGGTGCCGTTGTCGGTGTCGGTCGGCGAGGGCCGGGACTGGAACAGCGCCGATCACTGATCTTGTGGTTGTGGTGGGGGTTTCCGGGGCAGCCCGACCCGCTCCGGGCGGTCAGGCTTGATCCCTGCGCCGGGTCGGGCTGCCCCGGAAACCCTGACCAGGTCATGCTGGTCGCGTCCACCGCCGTGAGCGCTTGATCTGGAGGCGCTCGGTGGTGGGTTACTTCATCGGGTCGTGGCCCCAGTTCATGAGGGACCAGCGCCACTTGGTGTCGCGGACGTCGCCGGAGGGGCGTTGGGCCATGTGCCGGCGGACGTAGCCGACCACCTTGCGCATGTGCTTGTAGTCGCCCTCGGACAGGTCGGCGCGCTTGCGGCGCAACAGGTCGATGATCTTCCGACCGGACTCGTGCCCGACGGACTCGCCGCCGCCGGAGCGGCCGCCCTTGTGCCAGCCGACCTGCTTCGACTCGTCGGTCTCCAGCCAGGTGGACAACTCGCGGGGCTTCATGTTCACCGCCTCGGTGAACTCCCGGTAGGTGTCCCGGCCGTCGTCAGCTCTGCTCATGGCGCAGCGCCTCGGGTCGGTGGGCCACGTCGCGGCCCGTTCCGTCGCTGCGGACCCGGTACTGCGGGTCGTCCGGGGAGGCGTTCACCGCCCGCCCACGAATCCGGGTCCGTTCGGTGATCGTGCCCTGCACCACGCCGTACGCGCGGCTTCCGTGGGCCGACCAGGAGACGTGGTCGCCCTTGCGGAACCTCTGTTCGGCCATGCGCCCCGGCTACCCGACCCCGCCGGGGCGAAACGGCTACGGCCTGATCTCGGCGATCGGCAGTTTCATGTCGAACGGCTCGGTCAGCTCGATCACGTCGGCGCCGTCGGTGACCAGCTCGTACTGTCGCTCACCGCCCGGCCCCACCCGGTCGCCGATCCGGTACGCGTACACGTGCACCGGGTCCTGCTCGATCCTCCAGTAGTAGGGGATGCCGGCGGCGGCGTACTCACCGGGCTTCGCGAACCGGTCGATTCGTCGCGTGCCGGGCGAGACGATCTCCACGGCGAGCACGACGTCGGTCGGCCGCAGTGTGGACCGGTGGGACGGGATCTCGGCGTGGCAGAGCAGCACGTCCGGCTGGCGGCTCGTGTTTCGGCTGAGCGCGACGCCGACGGCCTGCGCGGCACGGAGGTCCGCCGGGGCGTGCGAGCGCAGCCACAGCCACAGCAGGCTGCAAATGTCCTGATGGCCCAGGGTGGGGGAGGGTGTCACCTGGACAACTCCGTCGACGAGTTCGACGCGGGGGGCGTCGTCCGGCAGGGCGAGCAGGTCCTCCAGCGTGTAGTCGGCACGCTGCTGCCGCATCGGATCCGGACACCAGGGGCCAGGTGATGTCGGGATGGGCTCGGCGCTCATGGGGACGAGCCTACCGGCGATCGATGGAACGCAGGCCGGACAACGGGTGCGCCGCGCTCACTCGAGCGGCTTCTCGGTGACGAAGACGGCGGTACCGGGGAAGAGTCGCCCCCGCAGCGGGCTCCACTGCCCCCAGATCCCGTCGTGCCCCTGCGGCCACTCGGGCTCCACCAGGTCCACCAGCCGGAACCCCGCGCCGACAAGTTCGCGGATCCGGTCGCCGAGGGTGCGGTGCTGCTCGACGTAGGTGGCGACGCCCGCCTCGTCCTGCTCGACGTAGGGGGAGCGGTCGAAGTACGAGTGCACGGCCGTCAGGCCGCCCTCGCCCGGGTCGTCGAGGAAGATCCACCGCATCGGGTGGGTCACCGAGAACACCCACCTGCCGCCCGGGCGCAGCACCCGGTGCACCTCGGCGTGCAGCGCCGCCGAGTCGTCCACGAACGGGATCGCGCCGAACGCGGTGCACGCGAGGTCGAACGACAGGTCGGCGAACGGCATGGCGAGCGCGTCGGCCTGCGCCAGCGGTACGCGTACCCCGGTGCGGTCGGCGGCCTCGGCGGCGTGCCGCAACATGCCGGCGGACAGGTCGAAGGCGACCGGCCGGGCGCCCTGGGTGGCGAGCCAGCGGGCGGCGGCCGCGGCGCCGCAGCCCACCTCCAGCACCCGTCGCCCCGACACGTCGCCGAGCAGCCGGGCGTCGGCCTCCCGCAGGCCCTCCGGGCACCAGACGAAGTCCACGTCGCCGAGGAACCCGCCGTGCTCGGCCTGGTAGTCGTCGGCGTCGGCGTCCCACCAGCCGCGGTTGGCGCGCCGGGCCTCGGCGTCACCCACCCGGCGCCGGGTCACCCGGCTGTCGTCATCCACCCGCCCACGCTAGGCCCCCTCGGGGCCGAGCGGCCCGCTGGGCCGACCCGACCCGCCGACCCGCTCCGGCGGTGGCTGTCGGGGCGGGTGTGACGCACGAGACAGCAGGGGCGGTTTCCGGGCGATTGTTCGGCTTTCGCAGGTCGTCGCACCCAGAGAAGCCGGGAGGGCTTGCACGCTGTGGTAATGCGCACGGTAGGCTAGACGATGCGCTCGCGGATCGTGTGTCTCGGCAGGGAGCAGGTGCGCGGTCGACGGAGCCACATCATGATCTCACTAGGCGATCGTTCGGTGTGCCCGGCGACGGATCCGCTGGCGCGAACAGGTCACTGCGACACCAGCCTGCTGTGACAACCCACCGACCGGAGCAACCGCCCACATGACGAGCAGCATCGAGGCCCCCTCGAGCGCCACCCGGGTCACCCACGACGATCTCGGTTCCGAGGAGGCTTTCCTCGCCGCGATCGACGAGACCATCAAGTACTTCAACGACGGCGACATTGTCGAAGGCACCGTCGTCAAGGTCGATCGGGACGAGGTCCTGCTCGACATCGGCTACAAGACCGAGGGTGTCATCCCCTCTCGGGAGTTGTCGATCAAGCACGACGTGGACCCCGCCGAGGTTGTGACTGTTGGCGACCACATCGAGGCCCTGGTCCTCCAGAAGGAGGACAAGGAGGGTCGTCTGATCCTCTCCAAGAAGCGGGCGCAGTACGAGCGGGCCTGGGGCACGATCGAGAAGATCAAGGACGAGGACGGCGTCGTCCGCGGTTCGGTCATCGAGGTGGTCAAGGGTGGCCTCATCCTCGACATCGGGCTGCGCGGCTTCCTGCCCGCGTCCCTGGTCGAGATGCGGCGCGTGCGCGACCTGCAGCCGTACGTCGGGCGGGAGCTCGAGGCCAAGATCATCGAGCTGGACAAGAACCGCAACAACGTGGTCCTGTCCCGCCGGGCCTGGCTGGAGCAGACGCAGTCCGAGGTGCGCACCGAGTTCCTCAACAAGCTGCAGAAGGGCCAGGTCCGCAAGGGCGTCGTGTCCTCGATCGTCAACTTCGGCGCCTTCGTGGACCTCGGCGGCGTCGACGGTCTGGTGCACGTCTCCGAGCTGTCCTGGAAGCACATCGACCACCCGTCCGAGGTCGTCGAGGTGGGCCAGGAGGTCGAGGTCGAGGTCCTGGACGTCGACCTGGACCGCGAGCGCGTCTCCCTGTCGCTGAAGGCGACGCAGGAGGACCCGTGGCGTCAGTTCGCCCGCACCCACGCGATCCAGCAGATCGTGCCCGGTAAGGTCACCAAGCTGGTTCCGTTCGGCGCGTTCGTCCGGGTGGACGACGGCATCGAGGGCCTGGTCCACATCTCCGAGCTGGCCGAGCGCCACGTGGAGATCCCGGAGCAGGTCGTCCAGGTCGGCTCCGAGGTCATGGTCAAGGTCATCGACATCGACCTGGAGCGTCGCCGGATCTCGCTGTCGCTCAAGCAGGCCAACGAGGGCTTCGTCGAGGGCGAGGAGCACTTCGACCCGACCCTCTACGGCATGGCCGCGACGTACGACGCCGAGGGCAACTACATCTACCCGGAGGGCTTCGACCCGGAGACGGGCGAGTGGCTCGAGGGGTACGACAAGCAGCGCGAGACCTGGGAGAACCAGTACGCCGAGGCCCGTCAGCGTTGGGAGGCCCACACCAAGCAGGTGCAGACCTCTCGGGCCGCCGACGCCGAGGCCGCTGCCAACCCGACTCCGGCCGTCCCGGCCGCCGCTGGGGGCACCACCTCCTCGTCCAGCCCGGCCCCGAGCCGGCAGGCCGAGGAGCCGGCCGGCACGCTGGCCACCGACGAGGCGCTCGCCGCACTGCGGGAGAAGCTCGCCGGCGGTAAGTGACCCGCTGAACGACGACAGGCCCCGTCCCCGCGATCTTCGGATCGCCGGGGGCGGGGCCTTCGCCGTTTGGACCCGGCCGTGCTGCGCACACCGGACCGGGCGCGACGCGCGGCCGGCGCGGTGCCGGGTTTGGCGGCGGGCACGGTGATCCGGTTGACTGGTCAGGTGCTGAGGGTGGGGTTGACCGGTGGAATCGGATCGGGCAAGAGCGCGGTGGCCGCGCGGCTCGTCGAGCGGGGCGCGGTGCTCATCGACGCCGACCAGATCGCCCGCGAGGTCGTCGCACCGGGCAGCCCGGGCCTGGCCGAGATCGTGGCCGCCTTCTCCGACCGGGTGCTGGACGCCGACGGCGCGTTGGACCGGGCCGCGCTGGGCGCCGTGGTGTTCGCCGACGAGGCGGCCCGCCGTCGGCTGGAGGCCATCACCCATCCTCGGGTGCGGGCCCGTACCGCCGAGCTGACGGCCGCGGCACCACCCGACGCGGTAGTCGTCAACGACGTGCCGCTGCTCGTGGAGGTCGGACTCGCGCCCACGTACCACCTGGTGGTCGTGGTGCAGGCGGCCGTGTCGACGCGACTGGACCGGCTGGTGCGCACCCGGGGGATGGACCGGGCGGACGCCGAGCGGCGGATCGCCGCACAGGCCGACGACGACCGCCGCCGCGCGGCGGCGGACGTGGTGCTGACGAACGAAGCGTCCCTGACGGCGCTGCACACCGCCGTCGACGAGCTGTGGGAGCGGCGTCTGCTGCCCTACGAGCGCAACCTGCGGTCGCGCCGGGTGGTGCCGCCGGCCCGGGTCGACGGGGCGGTGGCCGACCCGACGTGGCCCGAGCAGTTCGCCCGGCTGGCCGCGCGGATCCGGCACGCGCTCGCGCCGGCCGAACTCCGGATCGACCACGTCGGTCCGACGGCGGTGCCCGGCGTCGCCGCGGAGGACGTCATCGACGTGCAGGTGGCGCTGACCGACCTCGCCGACGCCGACGGGGTGTTCACCGACCGGTTGGCGAACGCCGGGTTTCCCCGGGTGCCGGGCCAGTGGTGGGACGACCCGCGGCCGGCCGGCGGCCGTTGGGAGAAGCGGCTGCACGGCAGCGCCGACCCCTGCCGCCTGGTGCGCCTGCACGTGCGCCAGGTCGACTCGCCGGGCTGGCGGCACGCGTTGCTGATGCGCGACCACCTGCGGGCCGACCCTGACCGGCGGTCCGCGTACCTGCTGCTCAAGCGGGAGCTGGTCGACGCCGCGCCGGACGCCGGCGGGTCCGGTACGGCGCGCGACCCGTGGTTCGACGAGGAGTACCTGCGCGCCGAGCAGTGGGCCGTGCAGACCGGTTGGCGGCCCTGAGGGTCGCGACGGCGCGGCGCGGGTCAGCGCGGCCGGGCGGCCGGGCGGTTCGTGGCCGGTGGCCGGGGCGCCGGGGCCAGCCGGGGCATGACGCCGGGGCTGAGGTCCAGTTGTGCCCACATGCCGGCGCTGGTGTGCAGTTCCAGCCGGCGCAGTGAGCCGTCGCGGTCGATCCAGTAGCGCAGCCGGCCGGGGCCGGTGCCCAGCTCGATGACGTCCACGGTCCGCCCGTCGGCGACGTCCTCGCGTACCCGTTGGGCCGGACCGCGCCGCACGTCCGTGCCGGCGGCGAGCGCGGCCCCGGCCAGGACGCTCAGGTCGTCCGTGCCGGTGCGGTCGAAGCGCCAGGCGCCGGCGGGCGGTGGCATGGGTGGCCGGCCGGGCGTCTCGGCGGTGCCGCCGCCACCGGCCGTGGCGGGCACGTCCGCGCGGGCCTGCGTCGCGGCGTCCCGCCAGAGCAGGGTCCGCCGGTCGGGTACGCCGAGGTCGGCGACCGCCAGGTAGGCGGTGCGCGTGGTCCAGCTCAACCAGCCGGCGCCCCGCAGGTTGGTGTCGGTGCCCACCGGCGCGGTAAGGGTCGCCGTGGCGCCACCGCCCTGGGCCCGCAGCCGGGCGGGTAGCCGGTCCAGTCGGCGCCGCTCGGCGTCGGTGAGCGCGCGGGGCAGCCCGGGCCGGCCGCCGAGCGCGTCCACCGGGCGCAGCGTCGGGCGGTCCGCGCGGTTGAGGGTCACCGTGACCGGGCCGACTCCGGGCAGCCGGGTCACCAGCTTGTGCAGCCGGGCGTCCCCGTCGAGCCAGTAGCGGGGCTGCCCGTCGTCGGGCGCGGCCGGGCTGGCCGGTGTCGCGGCGGGCAGTGTCGCGGCGGGCAGTGGGGCGGCGAGGACGTCCACCGGACCGCCGGCGACGGTGTCCCGGGCAACCCAGCGGCCCACCGTCGGCGACGGGTCGGGCCGGTCGGCGCAGAGGCCGAGTAGTAGGTCGAGCACCGGCGCCAGGCCCGTGCCGGGCGTCAGGCGGTGCTGCCGCCAGCGGTCGGCGGGAGGCACCAGGGGCGGCGCGGCGGGGGTGGGCACCGCCGCCGGGTCCGGCCGGATCACCAGTGCCGGGCCGACGCGCTGCAACAGGCCCCGCTCGGCGCCCGCGCCCGGCCCGCCCACGTCCAGGTAGAGCAGGGACCGCGACCAGTCCACCCAGCCGACCAGTTCGGTGCGCGCGGCGCCGGTGCCGGCCGTGACACGGACCCCGGCGCGCAGGTCCCGCAGGTTGGTGACCCGCATCGCGGCCAGTCGCTCGCCCTCGGCGAGGGTGAGCGGCCGGGCCGGCTCGGGTGGGTCGGGAGCCCAGCTCAGCAGACCGATCACCAGCGCCGTCGCGGACATCGCCGCGGTCAGGCCGAGCAGCAGCAGCACCGTGCGCCGCCGGCGGGCGGGTGGCGTCGGGCCGTCGGACCGGGGCGCGTCCCCGGAGTCGGTGTCGGTTGCCGGGTGCGCAGAGGTGTCCACGGATGTGAAACGGGTGGAGCGCGACGGGGTGACGAGCAGGGGCGCTCGCGGCGGCCGGTCTGCGCCTCGAGCGCGACCACACAGGTGCGCACGCCGGACGTGCCGGGTGCTGCGACCCGCAGTGCCGGGGGCGACCGGCCGAGATGACGGCCCGGCCACCGGCCCGGTCGGCCGCCGCGAGCGGCCTACGTCGAGAGCCTAGCGCCGGTGACATGTGCCACACAATGGGAATATTGAAGCTGATCACGTACCCGGCGTGACGGCCGATCCTGTCGGACCTCCGGCGTACCGTTGAGGTCATGGCGCTCGACATTCCCCGGCTGGACAGCCGCTTCCAGGTCGTCAGTGAGTTCCAGCCGGCCGGTGACCAACCGGCCGCCATCGACGATCTTGAGCGACGTGTGCGGCGTGGCGACCGTAACACGGTGCTGCTCGGCGCGACAGGCACCGGCAAGAGCGCCACGACGGCGTGGCTGATCGAGCGGTTGCAGCGCCCGACCCTGGTGCTCGCCCCCAACAAGACGCTCTGCGCGCAGCTGGCCAAGGAGTTCAGCGAGCTGCTGCCGCACAACGCTGTCGAATACTTCGTCTCGTACTACGACTACTACCAGCCCGAGGCGTACATTCCGCAGACCGACACCTACATCGAGAAGGACTCCTCGATCAACGAGGAGGTCGAGCGGCTGCGGCACTCGGCGACGATGTCGCTGCTCACCCGCCGCGACGTGATCGTGGTGGCGACCGTCTCGGCGATCTACGGTCTGGGCACCCCGGAGGAGTACCTGGACCGGGCGGTCCGGGTCGGGGTCGGCCAGGAGCTCGACCGCGACCAGTTGCTGCGCCGGTTGGTCGACATCCAGTACACCCGCAACGACATGGCCTTCCAGCGGGGCACGTTCCGGGTCCGGGGCGACACCCTGGAGATCATTCCGGCGTACGAGGAGCTGGCGGTCCGCATCGAGTTGTTCGGCGACGAGGTGGAGAAGCTCTACTACCTCAACCCGCTCACCGGTGACGTGGTCCGCGAGGTCGACCAGCTGGTGATCTTCCCGGCGACGCACTACGCGGCGGGCCCGGAGCGGATGGAGCGGGCGATCCGCGACATCGAGGCGGAGCTGGCCGAGCGGCTGGCCGAGCTGGAACGGCAGGGCAAGCTGCTGGAGGCGCAGCGACTGCGGATGCGCACCACCTACGACATCGAGATGATGCGGCAGGTCGGCTTCTGCTCCGGCATCGAGAACTACTCGATGCACATGGACGGGCGGCTGCCCGGCAGCCCGCCGCACTGCCTGCTCGACTACTTCCCCGACGACTTCCTCACCGTGGTCGACGAGTCGCACGTGACGATTCCGCAGATCGGCAGCATGTACGAGGGTGACGCCTCCCGGAAGCGGATGCTCATCGACCACGGCTTCCGGCTGCCCAGCGCCGCCGACAACCGGCCGCTGCGCTTCGACGAGTTCCTGGAGCGGGTGGGCCAGATGGTCTACCTCTCCGCGACCCCCGGCCCGTGGGAGCTGGAGCAGTCCCAGGGGGAGTTCGTCGAGCAGGTCATCCGACCCACCGGCCTGATCGACCCGGAGGTCGTCATCAAGCCGACCAAGGGGCAGATCGACGACCTCATGCACGAGATCAAGCTGCGCACCGAGAAGGACGAGCGGGTCCTGGTCACCACGCTGACCAAGAAGATGGCCGAGGACCTGTCGGACTACCTGCTCGAGAACGGCATCCGGGTGCGCTACCTGCACTCGGAGGTGGACACGCTGCGCCGGGTGGAGCTGCTGCGCGAGCTGCGCAAGGGCGAGTACGACGTGCTGGTCGGCATCAACCTGCTCCGCGAGGGTCTGGACCTGCCCGAGGTGTCGCTGGTGGCGATCCTCGACGCCGACAAGGAGGGCTTCCTGCGCAGCGGCCGTTCGCTGATCCAGACCATCGGGCGGGCCGCTCGTAACGTGTCCGGGCAGGTGCACATGTACGCCGACAAGATCACCCCGTCGATGGCGGCGGCGATCGACGAGACCGACAGGCGTCGGGCCAAGCAGATCGCGCACAACGAGGCGAACGGCATCAGCCCGGAGCCGCTGCGCAAGAAGATCCACGACATCCTGGACGACATCTACCGCGAGGCGGAGGACACCGAGAACTCCCGGGTCGGCGGCGCGGTGCGCCAGCTCTCCCGGGGTAAGGCGCCCGTCAAGGAGACGCGCAGCCGGAGTCGGGCCGGCGCCTCCACTCCCTCGCGGGAGGGGATGGCCCGTGCCGACCTCGCCCAGCTCATCCAGGAGCTCAACGACCAGATGTTGGCCGCCGCCCGCGAGTTGCAGTTCGAGCTGGCGGCGCGGATCCGCGACGAGGTGGCCGACCTGAAGAAGGAGCTGCGCGGGATGGACGCCGCAGGCGTGAAGTGACGACGGTCCCCGGCGACGCGCGGGTGGGCGCGGCCGGTCGGGGCGGGGGAGGGCGGTCGGGTTGACAGCGGTGACGCCTGCCGACGAGATGGTCGTCGGCCTGCCCGAGGTCCGGTTGCGGCCGTTCGTCGACAGGTACATCGGCTACCGGGAACGCGCGGATGTGCCGCTGGTCCGCCGCGAGACCGCGGGCGTGTTCGTGGTGCTGATCCTGGGTTGGGGCGCCCCGCTGGACGTGACCGACCCGCGCAGTGCGGAGCGCGGCGTCCGGCGGGTGGACTCGTTCGTGGCCGGCACGTTCGACGGCTGGTGCACGACCCGCACGGTGGGGGTGGGGGAGGGCGTTGAGCTGCTGTTGTCGCCGCTGACCGCCCGCCGCCTTCTCGGCCTGCCGCTGGGTGAGCTGACCAACCGGGCGGTGGGTGTCGGGCAACTCCCGGGCGGTTGGCTCGATCGGCTGCGGTGCCGGCTGGCCGACGCGCCGGACTGGCCGCGCCGTTTCGCGCTCCTCGACGCGGCGCTCGCCGCCCGGCTGGCGGCGTCCCCACCTGTCGACGCCCGGCTCGACTGGGCCTGGCGGTGGCTCGTGGCACGGGGTGGGCAGGGCGGCGTGGGCGCGCTCGCCACCGAGCTGGGATGGAGCCGGCGGCACCTGGCGGCCCGGTTCCGGCAGGAGGTCGGCCTGCCGCCCAAGACGGCGGCCCGGCTGCTGCGCTTCCAGCAGGCCCGCGCGGCACTGGGCAGCGCCGAGGCGGCGAGCGGAACGGCGTCGGCCGGGCGGGCCGTCGACTGGGCCGAGGTGGCGGCCCGTTGCGGGTACTACGACCAGTCCCACCTCATCCGGGACTTCCACCAGTTCGCCGGGGCCACTCCGGCGGCACTTCTCGCCGCCCGCCCGGCGGGCTGACCGCCGGCCCGCCGCAGGTCACATTCGTCCAATCGGGAGCGGGGCGCGGGCGGGAGACTTGTCGCATGCGAACCGTCTATCCGATCCTCCGCTATCCCGATCCCCGCTCCGCGATCGACTGGCTCTGCGCCGCCTTCGGCTTTCAGGTGCATGCCGTGCACGAGGCGCCGGACGGCTCTGTCGCGCACGCCGAGCTCGTCCTCGACACCGGCATGGTCATGCTGGGTCCCCGGGCCGAGGCTGCGCCCCGACCGGGCGACACCGACTGGTCGGTCTACGTGGCGGTGCCGGACGTCGACGCTCACTGCGCCCGGGCCCGCGCCGCCGGGGCGGAGATCACGCGTGAGCCCTTCGACACCGACTACGGCTCCCGCGACTACGCCGCCCGAGACCTGGCCGGCGTCGTGTGGGCGTTCGGCACGTACCGGCCCTGACCTCCGGTGGGACGCCGACCGGCCGACACGGGGCGCGGCCGGTCGGCCACCCGCACCGGAGCCGAAACCGCAGGTCGGGCTCGGTCCGGGCCAGGTGACCTTGCGAACCTCGCCGGTTGCGGTCTGCGAGCAAGGTATTGCACTGGGTGATCGTCCTGCGTACTCTCCCTCGGTGGGGAGGCCGGGATGCCGCTGCCAACAAGTCCTGTCATTCGACGAGTACGTCTGGGCGCAGAACTGCGCCAGTTGCGCCGACGTGAGGCGCTGACCCTGGAACAGGTCTGTGACCGGCTGGGGTGGGCCTCGACGTCGAAGCTGTCCCGCATCGAGCTGGGGCAGAGCCGACCGGACCTCGCCGACGTGCTGGACCTGCTGGACGTCTACCAGGTGCCGTCGCCGGCCCGCGAGGCGCTGATCGTGATCGCCCGGGACGCGGCCACCAGCCGGGGCTGGTGGAGGACGTTCGGTGAGATGAGCGAGCGGCAACGCACGTACGCCGAACTGGAGGCCGGTGCGGCGCACATCGTCGAGTACCAGCCGGCGATCGTGCCGGGGCTGCTCCAGACACCGGCGTACGCCCGGTTGCGGGTCGCCGCCGGCGCCCTGCTCGCGCCCGACGTGAACGTCGAGGTGGAGGTGCGCGCCCGGGCGCTGCGCCAGGAGGTGCTGCGTCGGGCCGACCCGCCGCGCTACACGGCGGTGCTCGCCGAGGCGGCCTGCGACCCGGGCGACCTGCCCGTCGAGGTGTGGCGCGAACAGTTGCGGCACCTGGTCGCCGTGACCGGGCTGGCGCACGTGACGGTGCGGCTGCTGCCGCGTGGGGCGGCCGGTGGCGGCCTGCACCCGCTCACGCCGTACTCCTGCTATGCCTTTCCCGACCCGGCGGACCCGCGGACGGTGATGTTGGAGGCGTTGACCACCGACGTGCGGCTGGCCACGGTGCTGGACGTCGACCGCTACGAGCGGATGACCGAGGCCCTGCTGGCGGCCGCGCTGTCACCGGAGGAGTCGGTCACCGCGCTGGCCCGGCGCGTCGGCGAGTGAGGGCGGGCACGGTGGCGCCCGCGCGGCCACCGGGCCCGGCGCCCCCGAGCCCGTCGGGACCGGCGACCGGCGCGTGCGCGGGCACGCTATCCGGGGGGTACGACAGCTTCGCTCAGGCCGGTACGTCGAGGAAGTGCTCGACCACTGGCGGCCCGGCGAAGTGCGGGCCGATCAGGGCGCGCCACTGCTCGAACCGCTCGGTGGCCCGGAAGTTCTCCTCGTGCGCCTCGACCGAGTCCCATTCGACGAGCAGCACGAACCGGGTCGGGGACTCGATGCCCCGGGTCATCCGCACCGACCGGCAGCCGGTGGCACCGGCCAGGATCGGGTGACCCTCGGCGTACGCGGCGGCGAACGCGTCCTCGTGTCCGGGCAGTACGTCGATCAACGCGACCTCAAGCACCATGTCGCACAGCCTCCCACGGCCCGGGGGAGCGGCGGCCTCGTGGGGTCGGCGTCCACGTCGGACCTGCACTAGCCTCCTAGGACACGTGTGCGGTGTGACGCGCGCGATATGGGTGGGCGGAGCCACCGGCTGCCCGGGGTGTGATCACGGCGCGTGGTGGGCAACAATGGTCATCGAGGAGGGGAGTATTCCCCCGCGTCGGAGTCGTCAGCACGGTCGATCGCCGCAAGCCCCGGGCGTCCCGACCCGGCTCCGTCGGTCGTCGCCCGGTGGGGCGGCGGCGGAAGAGACCTCCGACAGTCACCAGAGTGAGCGTCACCGGTACACCGGCCTCCCCACGGGCGTACGGTGTGCCCGACGTCGCGTGTCTGCCGGAGGATGGAACGTTGGACGTGTCCGGATTGGTGTGGGCGGGGACCCTCGTCGCACTGACTGCGGTTCTGCTCGTCGACCTGTTGATCATCGGTCGGCGTCCGCACGAGCCGAGCGTGCGGGAGTCGAGCCTCTGGGTCGCGTTCTACGTCGGCCTGGCCCTGCTCTTCGGCGCCGGCCTCTGGTTGACCTCAGGGGCCAGCGCGGCGGGGCAGTTCTACACGGGTTGGCTCACCGAGTACAGCCTCTCGGTGGACAACCTCTTCGTCTTCGTGATCATCATGGCCCGCTTCGGGGTGCCCCGGCAGTACCAGCAGAAGGTGCTGCTCATCGGCATCGTGCTGGCACTGGTGATGCGCGGCGGGTTCATCGCGGCGGGCGCCGCGCTGATCTCGCAGTTCTCCTGGGTCTTCTACATCTTCGGCGCGTTCCTGATCTACACGGCGGTCAACCTCGCCCGCCAGGGTGAGCCGGACGAGGACGAGTTCTCCGAGAACCTGCTGATCCGCTGGAGCCGCCGGGCGCTGCCGATCTCCAAGGGCTACGACGACGCGAAGCTGATGACCCACGAGAACGGCAAGCGGCTGTTCACCCCGATGCTCATCGTGATGATCGCGATCGGCACCACCGACCTGATCTTCGCTCTGGACTCGATCCCGGCGATCTTCGGCATCACACAGGAGCCGTACCTGGTCTTCACCGCCAACGTGTTCGCGCTGATGGGCCTGCGGCAGCTCTACTTCCTGCTCGGCGGCCTGCTCGACCGGCTGATCTACCTGAGCTACGGCCTGGCCGTGGTGCTCGGTTTCATCGGGGTCAAGCTCGTGCTGGAGGCGCTCGCCGACAACAACCTGCCGTTCATCAACGGCGGGGAGCACGTGGGCTGGGCGCCGCACATCCCGATCTGGCTCTCGCTGCTGGTCATCATCGGCACGCTGGGCATCGCCACCGCCGCCAGTCTGATCAAGTCCTCCCGGGACCGGCGCCGCGAGCTGACCGACGCCCGACGCTGACGTCGCGCCGGCCGGGCGTCCGGACGCCCGGCCGGTGTCAGACCCGGTGCGCGCCGACCAGGGTGGCGGTGCGCTCGGCCGGCAGGGCCTCCTCGACGACCCGCCGCCGCCGGTAGCAGGCGTGCAACATCCGTCGCTGCTCCCCGCCGGGCGGCGCGGTGACGATCCCGATGTGGTGGATGCCGCGGCCGGGCCGCGCGAAGAAGTAGAGGTCGCCGGGGCGTTCCGCGCCCAGCGGCAGGGGAGTGGTGGCCACCGCCTGGTCGTCGGCGTCGCGGGGCAGCAGGACCCCGAAGCGCCGCCACGCCAGGTGCACCAGCCCGGAACAGTCGATGCCGTACGAGGACAGCCCACCCCACACGTACGCCACGTCCAGCAGGCGCTGCGCCACGGCGAGCACCTGCTCCGCGTTCGGCGGCTCGGTCGACGGCGGGGCGAGGTCGCCCTCGGACAGCCAGAGCGGCGTGGGCTGGCCGGGGACGTGCACCGGCTGCCAGCCGTCGCGGGCCGGGCCGGCCGGCACGAGGCGGGTCCCGACGACCACACCTGGCACCACGACAGGCCCGTTCGGCGTGGCGCGCAGCCCGGTGACCGTCGCGTCCACCACGAGCGCGTCCCCGGCGACGGCCGGGTCGACGGGGGTGAGCTGGTCGGCGGGGAGCCAGCCCGGGTAGCCGCGGGGGTCCAGTTTGGCGGCCGGCTGCTCGACGGCGACCACCCGCGCCCAACCGTCCGGGCGCAGCTCGCTGACCAGGACCCGCTCGCCGAGCAGAAGTTGGCTCAGCACGCAGTCGCCTACCTGCTGGTCGGTGTCCAGACCGGAGATCCAGGCCGAGATGTCGGCGCCGGCGCTCAGCGCCGGGCCGTCGACCGGGCGGACCGCCTCGGGGGAGGTCCACAGGGTGGCCACCGCGACCCGGACGAGGGCCTCGCGGCCCGTTTGCAGCTCCACGTCAACCCCCAGCTCGAATCGGCTGTCCCGGGGAACTCTATGAAAGAAACCAACGGCCATCAACCTCGGTCTTGCACCTTAGCTTCAGCCAGGCCGGAAATGCCCAGGCCAGGGGCCTCCGGCAACACCACAGTCGCCCCGTCGTAGCGGATCCCACCCTGCACCGGCGACCAGGCCAGCCACCAGCCGGCGTCCAGGTCCGCCACGGCCGTGGTGCCGTACGCCGCGACCAGGCTCGCCGCCGCGCCGATGCCCACCTGACTCTCCATCATCGACCCGACCACAGTGCCCAGGCCGTGCGCGGCGGCCAGCTCCAGCAGCGTGCGCGCCGGCTGCAGCCCGCCGCACTTGGCAAGCTTGACGTTCACCATGTCGGCGGCCCGGCGACGGATCACCTCCACCAGGTCACGCACCCCGAAGACCGCCTCGTCGGCGAGGATCGGCACGGACACCCGGTCGCTGACCCACGCCAGACCGTCCAGGTCCCAGCGCGCCACCGGCTGCTCGACCAGTTCCACGTCGAGGCCGGCGTCCTCGATACCCCGGATCACCCGTACCGCCTCGCGGGGCGTCCACCCCTGGTTGGCGTCCAGCCGGATCCGGACCCCGGCGCCTACCGCCGCGCGGACCGCCCGCACCCGGTCCAGGTCACCTGCCGCGTCGGTGCCCACCTTCATCTTGAGCACGCCGAAACCGTCGGCCTGCCGCTGCCGCGCGGCCGCCGCCAGGTCGACCGCGTCGCCGGCCGCGAGGGTCACGTCCGTCGGGACCCGCAGCGCCGTGCCACCCAGCAGACGCACCAGTGGTACGCCCAGCCGCCGTGCGGCCAGGTCGTGCAGCGCCACGTCCACAGCCGCCTTCGCGGCCTCGTTACCGACCACCGCCCGCTGCACCTGCGCGCAGCGGGCCACCAGGTCGTCCGGGTCACGGCCGATCAACAGCGGCCCGAGCAGCTCGCGCACGCACGCCTGGGAACCGGCGACCGACGCCCCGGTGACCTGCCAGACCTGCGGCGCCTCGCCGAAACCTGACCGGCCGTCCGCGTCGACGAGTTCGACGACCAGGGTGTCGACAGTCGTGGTGCGGCGAAGTGCGGTGACGAACGGGGTGTGTAAGGGGGCGGAAACCCGGTGGGTGCGTACCGCCGAGATCGTCATGTGGGGCACCCTATACGCAGACTCGCGGCGGAGGGGGAGACCGATGACCGGGCGGGACTGGGAGCTGGTGGGCGCGCCGAACGCCCGTGACCTTGGTGGCCTGCCGGGCGCCGACGGCCGGCGGGTACGCGCCGGACGGCTGATCCGCACCCCCGCGCTGGGCCGCCTCACCGACGAGGACCTGCCGGTGCTCGCGAAACTCGGACCGGCCTGTGTGCTGGACCTGCGGGACTCCTCGGAGGTCGCGGTCGCCCCGGCCGACCGGCTGGCCGGCGAACCGCGGCTGGTGCACCTGCCGGTGCACGACCCGGAACACCCCGTCTTCACGTACGTCTCGGCGGTGCTGCTCGGCCACGACCTCGACGCGTACGCGGAGCTGGCCCGGCAGGGCACGGCCGGGGCGATGGCCCAGATCTACAGGTGGTTCGTCACGGGTGAGTCGGCTCGGGTCGGCTTCGCCGAGGCGGTGCGGCTGGCCACCCGGCCGGAGAACCTGCCGCTGGTCTACCACTGCTCCGCGGGCAAGGACCGCACCGGCTGGCTCACCGTCATCCTGCTGACCGCGCTCGGCGTCGACGAGGCGACCATCCGTGCCGAGTACCTGCGCAACAACGCGCTGACCGAGAGCCTGCGCGCGGTGATCATCGAGGCGATGCGGCGGCGGCAGCCGGAACTGGACGCGGAGGCCGTGCTGCCGGTGCTGGAGGTTCGCGACGCGTACCTCGACGCCGGCTACGACGAGGTACGCCTGGTGCACGGCTCGTTCGACGGCTACCTGCGCGACGGGCTCGGGCTGACCGACGACGTCCTCACGGCGCTGCGGGCGCAACTGCTGGAGTGACAGGCGCGCCGGGCGTTGTCTGCGCGTGGGCCGCCCGGCCCGCGACGATCAGCGCCTGACCTGCCGCGTACGTCGCCATGACCAGCACCGGCGCGCCCGGCGGCTGTGCCACGTCGGCCACCCCGGCGGCGATCAGCAGATCGGAGCCGAGGAACAGCGCGGCGCCGAGCCCCACCCGCCAGCCCTGCGTGACGGCGGTGGTGGCCATCGCGGCCAACGCGAGCGCGTAGCCGGCCACCGGTACGGCCAGACCCTCGTCGGTCAGTCCCGCCCACATCCAGGCGAGCGCGAGGACGGTCAGGACCGCGTACCCCAGGGGGACCGCGACAAGCGGCGGGCGGCGCAGCGCGGTCGCGGCGCCGCCCCTGGTGAACGCCGCGAGGTAGCACAGATGGGTGCCGAGGAAAGAGGCCATGCCGGCGATGAACCAGCCGGTGCCGTCGCCCAGCAGGGCCACGTCGCCGCCTGTGGCGAACGCCAACCCGGCGAGCACCAGCCGGTCCGCCCGGGCGCCGCGCTCGACTGTGGACCGCCACAGGTACGCGGCCAGCAGCGGCATGAGCAGCGGCTTGCTGAGCACCTCGGCCAGGCGGTTGTCGGTGGCGTTGGCCAGCAGGTTCACCGCCGTGACGGCGAGGAAGACGATCAGGATGGTGCGGCTGCGCGGCATCGACGGCTCCGGGGTTGGGGTGCGAGCAGCCTAGCCGCAGCGGCGGTCCCGGTCAGAGCTGGTGACGGGCGGCCCACACCTGCGCCGAGACGTGCGCGAGCAGCAGGCAGGCGTCGTCCTCGACGTCGTCGCCGCCGGCCAGGTCGGTGGTGGTGCAGACGGCGATCAGGTACGGCGGGGCGTCGTCCGGCAGTACCACTCCCGCGCCGTGCCGGACCCCGCGCACCCACCCGTTCTTGTGCGCGATGCGGGTGCCCTCGGGCAGGCCGGCCGCCAGGTCCTCGCGGTGCTCCTGGGCGAACAGGACGTCCAGCATGGCCGCGCATCCCGCCGGGGACGCGAGGTGGCCGGGGGCGGTGGCCCCGGTGGCCAGCGCGCCGAACAGGGCGGCCAGGTCCGCGGCGGTCACCTCGTTGGTGATGCCTGCCTCGCGGGCGGCGAAGTCCTCGATGCCCCGCCCGGTGACGCTGGTACGGGCGCCGACCGCCGCCCACACCTGCGCCACCGCCGGCAGCCCGACGTGCCCGATGACCAGGTTGGTGGCCAGGTTGCTGGACCGCACGATCATCCGGTCGGAGAGCCACCGCAGTGGGGCGGCGCCGCCGACCCGGTCCCAGACCGCGTCGTCGTTGTCGTAGTGCCTGGCGCAGGAGAACCGGGGCGCGCCGGGCTGGGCCGAGTCGAACTCGTTGACCACGGGGACCTGCGCGTCCAGGTCCAGGACGCCGGACTCGGCGGCGCGGTGCAGCGCGGCGAGCACCGCCACCTTCATGGTGCTGGCGGCGTAGTGGGCGGCGTCGGCGTGCCGGGTCCAGGTCGGCGGTGCGTCGAGCCGGCCCACGTACGCCGACACGGTGCCGGGCACCCGGTCCAGGTGGGCGTCGAGATCATCCCAGGTCATGCCGGTGACCGTAGCCGATCACCTGCCGGGCGGGCCCGCGTACCCGCGCCGGGAAGCAAACGGGCGCGCCGGCCGCGAGCGGCCGACGCGCCCGGAAGCCGGGTGCCGGTGGGTCAGCCGGCGTGCTTGCGGCGGGCGGCGGCCCGGCCGCGCAGCTGCTGGTCCAGCACCACCTTGCGGATGCGCACAGCGGTCGGGGTGACCTCGACGCACTCGTCCTCGCGGCAGAACTCCAGCGCCTGCTCCAGCGACAGCTTGCGCGGCGGGATCAGCTTCTCGGTCTCGTCGGAGGTCGACGCCCGCATGTTGGTGAGCTTCTTCTCCTTGGTGATGTTGACGTCCATGTCGTCGGAGCGGGAGTTCTCCCCGACGATCATGCCCTCGTACACCTCGGTGGTCGGCTCGACGAAGAGCTGACCGCGCTCCTGGAGGTTGATCATCGCGAAGGCGGTGACCGCGCCCGCCCGGTCGGCGACGAGCGAGCCGTTGTTGCGGGTCCGCAGCTCGCCGAACCACGGCTCGTACGACTCGAAGACGTGGTGCAGGATGCCGGTGCCACGGGTGTCGGTGAGGAACTCGGTGCGGAAGCCGATCAGGCCACGCGCCGGAACCAGCCACTCCATCCGGATCCAGCCGGTGCCGTGGTTGACCAGCTGCTCCATCCGGCCCTTGCGGGTCGCGAGGAGCTGGGTGATCGCGCCCAGGTACTCCTCCGGCGCGTCGATGGTCAGCCGCTCCACCGGCTCGCAGGTCTTGCCGTCGATCACCCGGGTGACCACCTGCGGCTTGCCGACGGTCAGCTCGTAGCTCTCCCGGCGCATCTGCTCGACCAGGATGGCAAGGGCCAGCTCACCGCGGCCCTGCACCTCCCAGGCGTCCGGCCGCTCGGTGGGCAGCACCCGCAGCGACACGTTGCCGATCAGCTCCTTGTCGAGCCGGTCCTTGACCATCCGGGCGGTGACCTTGGAGCCCTTGACCCGGCCGACAAGCGGCGAGGTGTTGGTGCCGATGGTCATCGAGATGGCCGGCTCGTCCACGGTGATCAGCGGCAGCGCCACCGGGTTCTCCGCGTCGGCGAGGGTCTCACCGATCATGATGTCCGAGATGCCGGCCACGGCGATGATGTCGCCCGGCCCGGCGGTCTCGGCCGGCTTGCGCTCCAGACCCTCGGTCATCAGCATCTCGGAGATGCGGACCCGCTGGGTGCTGCCGTCGGTGCGGCACCAGGCCACCGTCTGGCCCTTGCTGATGGTGCCCTGGCGGACCCGGCACAGCGCCAGCCGGCCGAGGAACGGCGAGGCGTCGAGGTTGGTGACGTGCGCCTGCAACGGCGCGCCGTCCTCGTACGCGGGGGCCGGGATGGTGTCCAGCAGGGTGCGGAACAGCGGCTCCAGGGAGGTGCTGTCGTCGGGCACCGAACCGTCGGCGGGCTGGGTCAGCGAGGCGATGCCGTCACGGGCGCAGGCGTAGACGATCGGGAAGTCGATCTGCTCCTCGTCGGCGTCCAGGTCGAGGAAGAGCTCGTAGGTGTCGTCCACGACCTCCTTGATCCGGGCGTCCGGACGGTCCACCTTGTTGATCACCAGGATGATCGGCATCCGGGCCCGCAGGGCCTTGCGCAGCACGAAGCGGGTCTGCGGCAGTGGGCCCTCACTGGCGTCCACCAGCAGCACCACACCGTCGACCATGGTCAGGCCGCGCTCCACCTCGCCACCGAAGTCGGCGTGGCCAGGGGTGTCGATGATGTTGATGGTGACCGGGTCCGACCCGTCGGCGGGCAGGTAGCGCACGCCGGTGTTCTTGGCCAGGATGGTGATGCCCTTCTCCCGTTCCAGGTCACCGGAGTCCATCACCCGCTCGGTCGTCTCGCCTCGTGCGCCGTACGCGCCGGCCTGCCGCAACATGGCGTCGACCAGGGTGGTCTTGCCGTGGTCGACGTGAGCGATGATGGCGACGTTGCGGAGGTCGGTGCGAAGCTGCATACCCTCTATCCTTCCGCCTGCGCTCGCGCAGGCTGCGTCGGGGTCACCCCCAGGTGCCCCTGATCTCTGGTGAAACCGCTGTGCCGGTCGTTCCCCCGGCTGGCATGCTGGCTCCCGTGTCCCGGGGGCCTGAGTGCACGACCTGCTGACCGCGGTGCAGGGTCTGCCCACTCTGTGGATCTACCTGGTCGCCGCGCTGATCGTGGCGGGCGAGACCGCGGTGATCTTCGGCCTGCTGGTGCCGGGTGAGGCTACCCTGCTGCTCGTCGGCTTCCTCACCTACAACGGTACCTTGCGGCTCGGCCCGGCGTTGGTCGCGATGATCGTCGCGGCTGTCCTCGGTGACGGGCTGGCGTTCCGCGCCGGGCGGCGGTACGGCCCGAAGCTGCGCGCCGGGCTGGGGCACCGGGTCGGGCCGGAGCGGTGGGGTCGGGCCGAGGCCATGCTCGCCCGCCTCGGCGGACGGGGCGTGTTCGCCGCCCGCTGGGTGGCCTTCGCCCGCACCCTGGTGCCCCGGCTGGCCGGCGCGGCAGGCATGCCGTACCGGCGGTTCGCGCCGTGGAACATCGCCGGCGTGGTGACCTGGGTGAGCGGCTCCGTGCTGCTCGGCCACCTCGCCGGTGAGTCGTACGACACGGTCTCCGGCTTCCTGGGCCGTGCCACGGGTGCGGCGCTGGTGCTGCTGGCCGGTCTGCTGGGCGTGGTGCTCGCCGGCCGGTGGCTGGGCCGTAACCCCGACCCGGTGCGCGCGCTGCTCTCCCGCGCCGGCGCGCTGCCCCCGGTGCGCTGGCTCAGCGCCCGGTACGGGCTGCTGTTCTTCCTGGTGGCCATGCGGGTCGGGCCGGCCTGGACGCTGCTGCTCAACCTCGCGGCGGGGCTGTTGCTGCTCTTCGCCGCCGTGTTCGCCATCGCCGGTCTGCTCGCCGTGGTGGTACGCAACAGCGGCCTCGCCACGCTGGACGGGGCGATCGGGGGCTGGTTCGCCGCCCGGCGGACCCCGGACGCCGCCGAGGCCACAGCGGTAGTGGTGTCGCTGGTGCGCGGGTGGGTGCTGATCGTGCTGGTGGCGCTGGTGGCGGCGGTGGTGGCGTGGCGGAACCGGCCGTGGCGGGCCGACCTGCTCAGCGTGGTCGGCACGGTGGGCGCGTTCGTGCCGCTGCTGGTGCTGGCAGTGGTGGCGGAACTGACCGGGTCGCCCGCGGCGGGGCCGGGCGGACGCGAGTCGGTCCCGTTCCCCACCCAGAACGCGGTGGTCGCGGCGAGCTTCTGCACCCTGGCCTGGCTGGTGTCGCGCAGCGCCCGCTGGCCGGCGGCGGTGGCCGCCTGGACGGCCGCCGCCGCGGGCGTGGTGGGCGTCGGCGGCGCGCGGCTCTACCTCGGGTTGGACACGGCGAGCGGGACCGCGGCGGCGGTGCTGCTCGGGGTGCTGTGGACCGTGGTGTTCGTCGTCGCCTGGGCCACGAGGGACCGGGCGATCAGGGATCGGGAGCAGCCCGTGGAGCCGGTCCGGACGCCGCCGCAGGGGCCTCGGCGGCCTGTCGAACCTTGCTAGGGTGCGGCGACAGTCTCACGGGGGAGGCACGGCGATGGTTCGATGGACAGGTCGGTTGAGCGCCGCGGGGCTCGCCGGGCTCCTACTGGCGGGCACGCTCGCCGGCTGCGCGGACAAGGGCGACAGCCCGGCGGACCTGGGCGCGCCGGTACCGGTCGCCGACGCCCCGACCGACGTCCCCCTGGACGAGGTGACCGAGGAGCCGACGCCGTCGGCGAGCGCCGTGGCGTCGATGGGCGTCGCGCCCAGCCGCACCGCGTCCCCCAAGCCGACCAGGAAGCCGACCCGGACGACCGGGTCGGCGCCGAAGCCGCGCGCCGTGGCCAAGCCGCCCAGCGAGACAAAGGTCCCGCCGCCGCCGCCGAAGCCGGCTCCGGCCTCCTGCAAGCCGAGCTACAAGGGCACCCAGGCGAGCCGGTCGGCGGTGAAGGCGGCACTTACCGACGCCGCCGCGCGCACCTACTGGCCGACCTCGGCACCGGACATCAAGATCCCACTCGAACTGGTCAAGGCCACCGCCTGGCAGGAGAGCGGCTGGCAGTCCAACATCTACGCCTGTGACGGCGGTGTCGGCCTGATGCAGGTGATGTCGGGCACCGCCACCTGGATGAACCAGCGGTTCGAGCAGAGCTACGACATCGACGACTACCGGGACAACGCGTACCTGGGGGCCAACTACCTGGCCTGGCTGACCAAGTACATCGGCGACATGTACTTCGAGTCCGACTTCCGCCTCGACGCCGCCCTGTGCACCTCGGAGCTGGACTCCTGCCTGCTCAACGCCGTCATCGCCGCGTACAACTACGGGCACGCGGCGGTGGCGCGGGAGGGTGAGCCGTTGACCATCCCCAACCCGTCGTACGTGCGCAACGTGCGGGCGTTGATGACCGAGTGCGTCTGCCTGACGTACTGACCGACGGCGGCGGGGCCGTGGCAGTCGCGCCACGGCCCCGCCGTCGGGTTGGTACGCCTGTCAGTCCCGGGCGGCGACCGCCTCGGGTGCCTCCTGGGTGTCCGCGTCGTGGTCCCGCTTGATCCGGCCGGGCCACCAGAAGCGGTCGCCGAGCAGGAACGCCAGCGCCGGCACCAGGACCGTGCGGACCAGCAGGGTGTCGAGCAGGACGCCGATGCAGACGATGATCCCGATCTGGGTCAGCGTGATCAGCGGCAGCACACCGAGGACGGCGAAGACCGCGGCGAGCAGCACGCCGGCGCTGGTGATCACGCCGCCGGTGACCCGCAGGGCGGAGAGCATCCCGTCCCGGGTGCCGGCCGTGCGGGCGTCCTCCCGGGCCCTGGTGACCAGGAAGATGTTGTAGTCCACCCCGAGCGCCACCAGGAACACGAACGCGAGCAGCAGCACCCCGCTGTCCAGTGCCGGGAAGCCCAGCACGTGGTCGAAGAGCAGCCACGCGGCGCCGAGGCTGGCGAAGAACGACGCGATGACGGTGAGCACCAGCAGCAGCGGCGCGAGCAGGCCACGCAGCAGGAGCACGAGCACCGCGCCGACCAGCAGCAGGATGATCGGGATGATCAGCCGCAGGTCCCGGTCGTTTGCCTCGTCGGAGTCGTACGTGGCGGCCACGGTGCCGCCGACGATCGCCCCGGTGGGCGCGTCGGCGCCGTCGACCGCGGGAGGCGCGGAGTCGGGAACGGCGGCGACGGCGTCGCGCAGCGCCTCGATCGCCCGGTCCGAGGCGGCCGTGCCGGGTTCGGCCTCCAGCACCACGTCGACCTGGGCGACGGCCTCTCCGGCGTCGCCGGGACGGGCCGAGGAGACGCCGGGTACGCCGGTGGCGGCGTCGGTGACCGCCCGCACCGCGGCCGGGGTGGTGAGCACCGCCACCGGCTGGGTCGTGCCGGCGGGGAACGCCCGGGCCAGGGTCTGCGCCCCGGTGACCGCCTCCGGCTGGGCCCGGAACTGCTCGGTCTCGGACAGGCCGGTGCGGATACCGAGCCCACCAAGCGCGAGGCCGGCGAGCAGCAGGGTGGCCAGCACGGCGACCGGCAGGGGACGGCGTTCCACGGCGGCGCCGAGCCGACCCCAGAGCCGACCCTCGCGGGCCGGGCCGCCGACCTTGGGCACGAACGGCCAGAACAGGCCACGGCCGAAGAGCACGAGCACGGCGGGGAGCACGAAAAGCGCCGAGAGCATGGCGAAGACCACACCTGTGGCGCAGGCCACGGCCAGTGCCCGGTTCGTCTCCTGCTCGCTGAGCAGGAGGGTCAGCACGCCGAGCACCACGGTGCCGCCGCTGGCCAGGATCGGTTCGGCCGTGCGGCGCAACGCGGCGCGCATCGCCGCGAACCGGTTCTCGTCGCGGCGCAGCTCCTCGCGGTAGCGGGCGATGAGCAGCAGGGCGTAGTCGGTGGCGGCGCCGAAGACCAGCACGCTGGCGATGCCGGTGACCTGACCGGACTGGAGGGTGATCCCGAACGCCGGCACGATCGTGTCGACCGCGCGCAGGGTGATCTGCTCGGTCGCCGCGACCACGACCAGCGGCACGATCCACAGGAACGGGCTGCGGTAGGTGATCAGCAACAGCAGCGCCACCACGGCGGCGGTCACCGCGAGCAGTGTGATGTCGGCGCCCTCGAACACCGAGGCGAGGTCGGCGGTGAAGGCGGGAGCGCCGGTCACCTCGACCGCGAGCCCCTCGGGCAGCGCCTCAAGCGCGGCGCGGACCTCGTCGACCTTCCCGGTGACCTCATCCTGGCCGCCGGCGGTGCTCAGCGGTACGGCGACCAGCGCCACCGTGCCGTCCGGGGAGAGCTGCGGGGGACTGACCCGCCCGCCCACCGCGAGGTTGCCCAACTCACCGGAGCGGGCGGCGACGGCACCCCGGTCGGCCTCGCTCAGCGCGCCGCCGTCGTCGCGGCTGACCACCACGATGGCGGGTTGCACCTCGCTCGACGGAAGCTGGTCCTGCAGGCGTTCCACCTGCGTCGACTGCCACTGCACGGACAGCCCGCTGGCGGAGACAGGCGCCGGATTGTCCGGCCGGGGTAGCCCGAAGACGGCCGCGCCGACGACGATCGCGGCGGCCACGGTGAGCCACGCGGCCAACCGGCCGCGGGCGACTCTGGTGAAGACGGACATCAGGTAGACCCCATGTGTTTCGAGCGCCGAGTATCTTGGTTATCGAGATTATCTCCGGCTGCTCTATGCTGCAACCGGAGGTCGGACGACGGGGAGAAGCGGCACGAGGTGGCAACTCACGGCATGTACCGGCGGCGTGACACGCGCCGTGCACAACTGGTCGGGGAGATCACCAACAACCTTCGGCGGTACGCGGTGGACGCCCAGCAGGTCGGCCACGCGTT
Source organism: Micromonospora sp. NPDC047521 (assembly GCF_055587305.1). Taxonomy (NCBI): domain Bacteria; kingdom Bacillati; phylum Actinomycetota; class Actinomycetes; order Micromonosporales; family Micromonosporaceae; genus Micromonospora; species Micromonospora sp. NPDC047521. Next base: position 637,291 of record NZ_JBVJGN010000003.1, read on the forward strand.
CGCCAACCTGCACGGGCTCAACCCGACCGACCTGCAGGCGTTGATCGCCGTGATGGACGCCGAAATGCTCGGCGACCCGATCACCCCCGGGCGCCTCGGTGAACAGCTCAACCTCTCCTCCGGCTCGGTCACCGCCCTGATCGACAGACTCGAACGGGCCGGGCACATCCGCCGGGACCGGGACACCGCCGACAGGCGCAAGGTGCTGCTGCACTACGCCGACCAGGGCGCCGCGCTGGCCATGGAGTTCTTCCGGCCGCTGGGCGCCCGTACCGACACGGTCATGGACCGGTTCAGCGAGGACGAGCTGGAGGTGGTGCAGCGGTTCATGACGGCGATGAGCGAGTCGATCCGTACCCACCGCGACTCGGTGCGCGCCGCCCGACCCGAGCCGCCCCGCCGTCCGACGAGCTGACCGTGCCGGGTCCGCTCGTCGCCCGCCTGGCCGGTGCCGCACTGCGGCTGCCGGTGACCCGCACCGGGCCGGTACGGGTCACCCGGAACATCCCGGTGCGCGTCCGCGACGGGGTGGTGCTGCGCACCGACCACTACGCCCCTACCGTTTCCGACGCCCCGACGGTGCTGATCCGCACCCCCTACGGGCGGGGTGGCCCGCTACGTCTGCTCGGGCGGCTGCTCGCCGCACGCGGCCGGCACGCCGTCATCCAGTCCTGCCGGGGCACCGGCGGATCCGGCGGCACCTTCGCCCCGCTGGTGCACGAACGCGACGACGGGTTGGACACCCTCGACTGGCTGCGCCGCCAACCCTGGTGGGCCGGTGCGCTGGGCATGTTCGGGATCAGCTACCAGGGTTTCGCGCAGTGGGCGCTGGCCGCCGACGCCGGCGACGACCTGCGGGCGATGGTCGCGGTGGTCACCGCCTCGGCCACCCGCGACTCGACGTACGCGGGGGAGTCCTTCGCCCTGGACACGGTGCTGACCTGGGCGGAGCTGCTGCACGCGCAGACCGTGCCGTGGCTGGCCCGGCAGTGGGAGCTCAAACGGGGGCAGCCCCGGCTGGCCGCCGCGCTGGAGCACCTGCCGCTGGCCGACGCCGACCGGGTGGCCACCGGCGTGACCATCCCCTTCTTCCAGGAGTGGCTGCGCCACCACACTCCGGACGCCCCGTACTGGCGGACGCGGGTCTTCGCCGACCGGGTCGCCCGCGTACGGGCACCGGTGCTGATGGTCACCGGCTGGCACGACATCTTCCTGCCCGCCCAGCTCGACGACCACGCCACGCTGCGCGCCGCCGGTGCCCCGGGGCGCCTCGTGATCGGGCCGTGGACGCACGGCAGTCCCGGACTGTTCGCCGCCGCCCTGCGGGAGGGGTTGGCCTGGCTCGACACGCAACTGACCTCTGGGGGTCGCCGTCCGGGCGGGTCGACGGCGCCGGTCCGGCTGTACGTGGGGGGCCGCGGCGGCGGCTGGCGTGACCTGCCGGACTGGCCGCCACCCGCGACGGACACCGCCTGGCACCTGCACCCGGACGGCGAGCTGGCGACACGTGCGCCAGTGCCGTCGACGCCTGACGAGTTCCGCTACGACCCGGCCGATCCCACCCCGTCACAGGGCGGGCCGCTGCTCGTCGCGAAACGCGCCGGCGCTGTTGACAACAGGCGCGTCGAGGCCCGAACCGACGTGCTGACGTACACCAGCGCCCCGCTGACCCGGCCGCTGGAGGTCGTCGGGCCGGTACGCGCCGACATCCACGTCCGGGGCGAGCTGCCGTACCTGGATGTCTTCGTGCGACTGTGCGACGTGGACCGCCGGGGCAGGTCCCGGAACATCTGCGACGGGTTGGTCCGGGTCGCGCCCGACCGGTTTCCGGCAGACCCGTCCGGCGCGGTGCGCGTGCCGGTGCCGCTCTGGCCGACCGCGCACCGGTTCGCCGCCGGGCACCGGCTGCGGTTGCAGGTCAGCGGAGGCGCCCATCCGCGCTGGGCGCGCAACCCGGGCACCGGCGAATCCCTCGGTACGGCGGTGACGCTGCGTGCCGGCTGGCGGCAGGTCTTCCACGACCCCGAGCGCCCCTCCGCGCTGATCCTTCCAGTCGTCCACTCTGGCTCCCCGCAACCGTCACGCGTCTGAGCTGGGCATTCGTCCATATAGCGGGCTATGGTTGGGTCAACGCCCGGCGCCGTGCACCAGTAGGCCGGGCTCGCCCGCAAGCCCACACCGCGTACGCGGCGTGACGCCGTGCCCGGCCCCCGTCCATCCGGAAAGGGGGACCCCATGACCCGGGCCCCGGCGAATCTGTTGGCCCTTCGAACCCTGCTTCTCACCCACCTCGACAACGCCCCCGGACCGGACGATCTGGAGCCGGCGGAGGTCGGCATCGTCGGCGATCCGGCCCACCGCGGCGGGTACCACTGTGGATCCGATCGGGTGGTCACCAACGACTACTCGGTGGTGGAGTCACCCCGGGACCGGGCCGGTCTGACCCTCGACGCGGCGGCGCTCGACGTCGGCGGTTTCGAGGTCCGCTCCGGCGGCAGTACGCACACCCTGGCCAGCTTCTCGCGCTGGTGCGTGGGGCAGTGCGCCGCGAACGCGGCGGACACCAGGGACATCCGCGAGATCATCTACAGCCTCGACGGTAAGACAGTGAAGCGGTGGGACCGGCTCGGCAAGCGCACCAGCGGCGACAGTTCGCACCGCTGGCACACCCACGTCAGCTTCTTCCGCGACGCGATCAAGGCGGGTCGTGACCAGCGACCCCTGTTCCGCCGTTACCTCAGCTCCATCGGACTCCTGGAGGAGAACGACATGACCCCCGAAGAGCACAACTGGCTGGCCGCCGTCCACAAGAACCTGACAGTGCTGGACGGCCGCAACCCGATCGGCCAGATCTACACCAGGATGGCCCTGGGCGAGGACGCCACCGCCACCAACTACGCGCCGGCGCACCCGACGCTCAAGACGTTGGGCGCGCAGTTGAGCGCCCTGCAGTCCGCCCTGGCCGCGCTGTCCGGTCGGGACTTCACCGACGAGCCCGCCATCATCCAGGGCGTGCTGTCCGGCCTGACCCCGGAGCGGATCGCGGCGGCCATCCCGCCCACGATGGCCAAGCAGGTGGCCGACGAGTTGGCGCGTCGTCTGGCGGCCTGACCCGGCCATCCGCAACAACTCTTGGGCAAAAACCATTGCGCAAGAGTTGTTGCGGATGTCACGCTGACCGCATGGAGAGCCCAGACGTACGCCAGGTCACCGACTCGCGGGTCCTCGCGGCCATGGCCCACCCGCTGCGCCGCCGGCTCATGGACGTCCTCAAGGTCCACGGGCCGTCCACGGTCGGCATGCTCGCCGACCGCACCGAGCAGGCGCCCGCGAACGTCAGCCACCACCTCAAGGTCCTCGCCGCCGCTGAGCTGGTCACCGAGGCCCCCGAGCTGGCCCGCGATCGACGCGAACGGTGGTGGCGGCTCGTCACCAGGGGAGTGCGCTGGTCCAGCAGCGACTTCGACGGCGACCCCGGTGCCCGGGCCGTCGCCGACGCGGCCGTCTCCCTCAACCTCGACAGGCACGTCGCCCTGGCCCGCGCCTGGCACGCCGCCGACGAGGCGACGCAGGCCGCCTGGTACGACGGCCCGTTCTCCACCGACAAGTGGATGCACCTCACCCCTGAGGAACTGGCCGAACTGAGCCGCGAAATGATCGATCTGCTGGCCCGCTGGGCCGAGCGCCCGCTGCCCGACGACGGCCGCGACCGCCAGCCCGTGTTCGTGTTCGCCCACGGCGTCCCGGCCCGGCCGTGACCGCGACCACCGGCGCTCCCCGTCGCGCCCCAGCGCGCGGCGGGCTGCTGCGGCACCGGGACTTCCGGCTGCTCTGGACAGCCCAGACCGTCAGCAGCATCGGCAGCAACGTCACCACAGTCGCACTGCCGCTTGTCGCGGTGGCCGTCCTCGACGCCGGAACGTTCCAGGTGGCGGTGCTCACCGCCGCGGCCTGGCTACCGTGGCTGCTGATCGGCCTCCCCGCAGGGGCGTGGGTGGACCGGCTGCCACGCCGGCCGGTGATGGTGATCTGCGACCTGCTCTGCGCGCTGGCCTTCCTCAGCGTGCCCCTCGCCGCCGCGCTCGACCGGCTCACCGTCGGGCAGCTGCTGCTCGTCGCACTCGGCGCGGGCGCCGCGCGGGTCTTCTTCGAAACCGCCAACCAGGTCTACCTGCCCGTCGTGCTGCGCCCCGAGCAACTGCCCGAGGGCAACGCGAAGCTCCAGGCAACCCATACCGTCAGCTACGTCGTCGGGCCGGGTCTCGCCGGCCTGATCGCCCAGCTCACCGGAGCTGTCGCCGCGCTCCTGCTGGACGCCGTCAGCTTCCTGCTCTCCGCGGCCCTCCTGCTGCGCATCCGCACCGTCGAGCCACGCGCCGGCCGTACCGACCGTTCCCGGTCCCTGCGCCGCGACATCGCCGAAGGGCTGCGCTTCGTCATCCGCGACCCGTACCTGCGGGTGCTCACGGTCTTCGGTGCGGCCAGCAACATCGGACTGACCGGCTACCAGGCCGTTCTGGTGGTCTTCCTGGTCCGCGAGCTGCGACTCGCGCCCGGCATGGTGGGTGCCCTGGTCGCGGTCATGAGCGTCGGAGGGATCGTCGGCGCGCTGCTGGCCACCACACTGGCGCGGCGGTTCGGCACCGCACGGGCCATGCTGATCGGAGCGGCCCTGACCGGCCCGCCCGCGCTGCTCATCCCCCTGGCCGCACCCGGTGTGGGCCTGATCTGGCCCGCGCTCGGCGGCGTGCTGATCGGCCTCGGGGTGGCCGTCGGCAACGTGGTCAAGGGCGCCTTCCGGCAGACGTACACCCCGCACCACCTGCTCGGCCGCGTGACAGTGAGCATGCATCTGCTCAACTTCGGCGCCATCCCGCTGGCGGCCCTGCTCGCCGGTGCGGTCGGCGCGCGCTACGGCGTCGGCACAGCGATCACGGTGATGACCACCTGGCTGGCCTTGACGCCGATGATTCTGTTGATCGGACCGCTCCGGCGGCGGCGGGACCTGCCCGCCGCCCCGGCGGCGTCTTGAGTGCGCTGCGACGGCGGCCGGAGACCCGGCCGCCGTCACCGGCACGGAGCTACATCGGGCGGACGTTGTCCGCCTGCGGACCCTTCTGCCCCTGGGTCACCTCGAACTCGACCTTCTGGCCCTCGTTGAGCTCCCGGTAGCCGCTCGTCGCGATGGCGGAGTAGTGGACGAACACGTCCGGCCCTCCACCATCCTGCTCGATGAAGCCGAAGCCCTTTTCCGAGTTGAACCACTTAACCGTGCCGGTTGCCATGCATCTCTCCCTGTTCAAAGCGGCTGACCCTCGGCCGTTGACCGATGATCGCCCGTACCTGTTCGACAGTAACGGGCAAACCCCGGATCCGCCGGCCGAAGTGCCGTAGGTCTTTGCGCGAAGTCGGGTGAACTCTGCGCGGCGGCACGTGAAACACGCCCCGCCGACCCTCCGCTGGGGCATGCTTGCGCCGATGAAGGGTGCCACAGCCGCCGCGCTGTCCGTGCTGGAGCGCGAGATCGACGCTCCAGGCGACGGGCTGGACCGGCTTCGGCTCGTGCCCACCCCCTTCGTCCCGGAGGTACGGCTGCACCTCGCCGAGGACGCGATCGTCTGGTGGGCACGGATGGAGGCGGCCGCCGGGCACGCCCTCCCGCCGCCCTACTGGGCCTCCGTCTGGGCCGGCGGTCAGGCCCTGGCCCGCCACCTGCTGGACCACCCCGAGCTCGCCGCCGGCCGGCGGGTGCTCGACCTCGCCGCCGGATCGGGCCTGGTGGCCATCGCCGCCGCGCTGTCCGGCGCCGCACGGGTGGTCGCCAACGACATCGACCCGTACGCCGTGGCCGCCGTCACCATCAACGCCCGGGTCAACCAGGTGAGCGTCGACACCACCGGGGACGACCTGCTCGACCAGGCCGGCGCGGAGGCCGACCTGGTGGTCGCCGGAGACGTCTTCTACAGTCGCGCCCTGGCCGAGCGGGTGCTGCCGTTCCTGCAACGGGCCGCCGCCGGCGGTGCCGAGGTCCTGGTCGGCGACCCCGACCGGGGGCACCTGCCCGAGGACCGCCTGACGGTGCTTGCCGACTACCCGGTGCCCACCACCGAACCGTCTGTCGACTCGTCACTACGCCAGGTGCTGGTGCTGCGACCGGCCTGAGGCCGAGGCCACCTCAGGGGCGACCCCGAGGCCGATACCAGGGGACGCTGGGGGACGCGACCGGATGTCCACGGTGGCCCGCCGGCCATAGCGTACGGGACATGACGCAATGGCTTGCCCAGGTCGGAGAGCTGCCCATCCTGCTGCTGATGGGGGCGCTCGGGGTCGTCATGCTCTTCGACGCCGTACCGCTGCTGGGCGTCCTCATCCCCGGCGACGTGGCGATCCTCGCCGCGGTCGGGGTGGGCCGTCCCACCACCGGGCTCGCCACCTTCGCCGCCGTGCTCGCCGGGTGTCTCGCCGGCTGGTCGATGAGTTTCCTCGTCGGCCGCCGGTACGCCGAGCGGCTGCGGCACAGCCGGGTCGGCGACTGGATCGGCGAGGCCCGCTGGAGCGCGGCGGAAGGGATCCTGCGTCGCGGCGGTGGCCGGATGATGGTCGTCGCGCCGTTCCTGCCGGTGTTCAACGCTCTGCTGCCGCTGGCCGCCGGTGGCCTGCGCATGTCGTACCGCAGGTTCCTCGGCTGCGCGACCGTCGGCGCCGCCGCCTGGGCCGGTCTCTACCTCGCGCTGGGCACCGCGTCGCGGTCCCTGGCCGGCCTGCTCCCCGGCGAGCCCAGCCCCCTGCTTGTCACGATGGGTGTGGGTCTGGTGCTGGCCTCGGTCGTGCTGCTGGGGGCGCGGCGTCGGTTGTTCGCTGTTGCTTTGTGAGTCCTGGTGCGTGGTGGGGGCGGGGGCCTGCCGTGCCCGGCTCCGGGCGGTCAGGCTTGATCCCTGCGCCGGGCACGGCAGGCCCCCGCCCCGTCGTGGCCGGTGTTCGCCGGCGACCCGCTGTTGGGGATCTTCGTGGGTTCGGCGTTACCAGCCGCGGGCCTTCCACTGGGGCAGGGCCGGGCGCTCGGCTCCCAGGGTGCTGTCCCTGCCGTGGCCGGGGTAGAACCAGGTGTCGTCCGGAAGCCTGTCGAACACCTTGTGCTCGACGTCGTCGATAAGCGCGGCGAAGCGCTCCGGGTCCTTGTCCGTGTTGCCGACCCCGCCGGGAAAGAGGCTGTCGCCGGTGAAGAGGTGCGGGGTGCCGGCCGGATCGCGGTAGAGCAGCGCGATCGAGCCCGGGGTGTGCCCCTTGATGTGGATGACCTCCAACGCGCAGTCCCCGACCGGCACGGTGTCGCCGTCGGCGAGCCGCTCCGCCTCGATCGGCAGCCCCTCCGCGTCGTCGGCGTGCACGAGCGCCCGCGCGCCGGTCTTGGCCACCACCTCCTCCAGCGCCACCCAGTGGTCCATGTGCTGGTGGGTGGTCACCACCGCGGTCAGCCCACCGTCACCGATCAACTCCAGCAGCCGGGGCGCCTCGTTGGCGGCGTCGATCAGCACCTGGTCCCCTGTGCCCGTGCAGCGCAGCAGGTAGGCGTTGTTGTCCATCGGACCCACCGACAGCTTGCTGATGGTGAGCCCGTCCAGCTCTCGTACCGCCGGCGCGCCACCCTGGGTGACATCTCCGCTGTAGGTCATGAGGTTTCTATATCCATTCCGGTGGAGTGGGCAGGGGACCGTCGGGGGTGACGGAGAGCGTGTCGCCGCCGCCACGGCCGATCAGCCAGGCGGCGAGGTCGGGGGCGGAACCGGAGACGACAGGGGCGTCGGCCCGGCCGCCGATGACCACCTCGTGCCGGCTCCCGTCGACGCGGAGCACCAGCGACGGCGGTGCCGCCCCCGTCGCGTGATGGCTGGCTGCCTCCCGCAGCAGTCGCTGGGTGAACGTCTCCGACCAGTCGGCGGCGCCGTAACCGGCGGCCAGATCGAGATGGTGCACCTCGATCTCCCGCAGACGGCCCCAGACGAGCAGAGCGGCCGGCCACGGGCCCCGCCGTGCCTGCACCGTCGCCGCCCACGCCTCGACAGGCATGGCCGCGACCGCCTCGGCGAACAGGTCAGCGGTCCGCCGCAGGTCCTCCAGGTGCGCGGCGGGTGGCCGGCCCGAGCCGGTCTCGATGTCAGTCGTACGGGCCGCCAGGGAGGCGTACATCGGCACCGGCTCGCCGGTGCGGGCCGAGGTGAGCAGGTTGACGAAGCCGTCGGCGTTGCGCGCCAGGTGGGCCAGCACGTGCCCGCGCGTCCAGCCCGGCAGCAGCGAGGCGCCCGCCAGGTCGGCGGCGTCGAAGGAGGCCGCGGTGCGCAGCAACCGGTCGGTGGCGGCGTCCACCTCACCCATCAGCAGCAGCGGATCCGTGGTCACCCGTAGACCCTAACGGTGAACCGGTCACACAGTCGCCGGGGAAATCGCTTTCGGCGCGTCGGCGCGCGACCTACCGTCAGCGGCAGATGCGGCACCGGGACGTCGGACGGAGGTGGTGATCATGCCGGACGTGGCACGCGTGTACCGCCATCACCAGCTTCGACACCGATGAGGATGCCATGACGATCGACCTGACCGCCCTCGGCTGGGACGCCGAGCGCGCGGCGTACGCCGCTACCCGCGACGAGTACCGACCGGGCCGGGTGGCCCGGGCGGACCGGGGGGTCTGCACGGTGCTCACCGCGTCCGGCCCGGTCCGGGCCAGCCTGGGCGGGACGGTCCTGGCCGCCGCCGCCCGGGACCCCTCCGCGCTGCCCTGCACGGGCGACTGGGTGCTGCTCGGGCACTGGCCCGACGGCCGGGTCACCGTGGAGGCGGTGCTGCCGCGACGGACCGCGCTGGTCCGTCGTACCGCCGGCAAGGACGCCAGCGGCCAGGTGCTCGCCACCAACCTCGACACGGCCGCCGTCGTCGAGCCGGTGCACCCGGAGCCGGACGTCGGCCGGATCGAGCGACTGCTCTCCCTGGTGTACGAGTCCGGGGCGCGGCCGCTTGTCGTGCTGACCAAGGCCGACCTCGCGGCCGACCCGGCCGCGCTGGCCCGGCAGCTCGCCGCTGTCGCCCCCGGGGTGCCGGTGCTTCCGGTCAGCGCCGAGGCCGGCGCCGGGCTCGACCGGCTGCGCGACGAGGTGGCGCCGGGGCGCACCCTCGGCCTGCTCGGGCCGTCCGGCGCCGGCAAGTCGAGCCTGGTCAACGCCCTCGCCGGCGCGGTGATGATGCCGACGCAGGCGATCCGGCGGGTGGACGGCAAGGGGCGGCACACCACCACCTGGCGGGCACTCGTACCGATCCCCGGCGGCGGGGCGGTGATCGACACGCCCGGCGTACGGGCGGTCGGCCTGCTCGACGGCGTGGCCGGGCTCGACCGGGCGTTCGCCGACATCGCCGGGTTGGCGCAGGGCTGCCGGTACGCCGACTGCGGGCACGACGGCGAGCCCGCGTGCGCCGTCCGCGATGCGCTGCGCAGTGGTGAGCTCTCCACCCGCCGGTGGGAGAGCTGGCGGCGGCTGCAGGGCGAGGTGGCGCACGAGAGTCGACGCCGCGAGGCGCGGCTGGCCGCCGAGCGGCGTGGCGGATGGCGTTCGGCCCGACGGCGGGCGGCCCGGCCACCCGCGCCCGGGGGCTACTGACCACCGGCGCCCGGGGGCTACTGACCCCGGCGCCTGGTGAGGGCTCGCGGGGGTGCGGCCGACCGGGCTGAGCTGGGGGAATGTGCGGGCGGGGAAAACTGTCGTACCTCGGGGCTAGAGTTGCCGAGGCGCGTTCTCCGCGCCCGCACGACCGCTCCGAATCACTCCAGAGCGGGACAGATCCTCCGCTTCGTCTTCTCCCGGGAGTACACGCACCGTGGCCGACCGACTGATCATCCGTGGCGCGCGCGAGCACAACCTGCGTGACGTCAGTCTCGACCTGCCCCGGGACGCGCTCATCGTGTTCACCGGGCTGTCCGGGTCGGGCAAGTCGAGCCTGGCCTTCGACACGATCTTCGCCGAGGGGCAGCGCCGCTACGTCGAGTCGCTCTCGTCGTACGCCCGGCAGTTCCTCGGTCAGATGGACAAGCCCGACGTCGACTTCATCGAGGGGCTGAGCCCGGCCGTCTCGATCGACCAGAAGTCCACCTCGCGCAACCCGCGTTCGACAGTCGGCACCATCACCGAGGTCTACGACTACCTGCGCCTGCTGTACGCCCGCATCGGCGAGCCGCACTGCCCGGTCTGCGGCGAGCGGATCTCCCGACAGAGCCCGCAGCAGATCGTCGACCGGGTCCTCGCGATGGCCGAGGGCACCAAGTTCATGGTGCTCGCCCCGGTCATCCGCGGCCGCAAGGGCGAGTACGTCGACCTCTTCGCCGAGTTGCAGGCCAAGGGCTACGCCCGCGCCCGCGTCGACGGCGTGGTGCACCCGCTGACCGAGCCGCCGAAGCTCAAGAAGCAGGAGAAGCACACCATCGAGGTGGTGATCGACAGGCTCACCGTCAAGCCGAGCGCCAAGCAGCGGTTGACCGACTCGGTCGAGGCCGCCCTGGGCCTGTCCAGCGGCCTGGTGCTGCTCGACTTCGTCGACCTGCCGGAGGACGACCCGGACCGGGAGCGCCGCTACTCCGAGCATCTCGCCTGCCCCAACGACCACCCGCTCGCCATCGAGGATCTCGAGCCCCGGGTCTTCTCCTTCAACGCGCCGTACGGCGCCTGCCCGGAGTGCACAGGTCTGGGCACCAAGAAGGAGGTCGACCCGGAGCTGCTGGTCCCCGACCCGGAGCGCTCCCTGCGCGAGGGTGCCATCCAGCCCTGGTCCACCGGGCACAACCTGGAATACTTCCTGCGCCTGCTGGAGGCGCTCGGCGAAGCGCAGCACTTCGACGTCGACACCCCGTGGCGGGCGCTGCCGGCGCGGGCGCAGAAGACGATCCTGCACGGCTCAGACGACCAGGTGCACGTGCGCTACCGCAACAAGTACGGCCGTGAGCGCTCCTACTACACCGGCTTCGAGGGTGTGGTGCAGTGGATCGAGCGCCGGCACTCCGACACCGAGTCCGAGTGGTCCCGCGACAAGTACGAGGGCTACATGCGCGACGTGCCGTGCGCGGCCTGCGGCGGCGCCCGGCTCAAGCCCGAGGTGCTCGCCGTCACCCTCGCCGGAAAGAGCATCGCCGAGGTCTGCAACCTGTCCGTGGGGGAGTGCGCCGACCTGCTCGCCGGCATCGAGCTGACCGACCGGCAGAAGATGATCGCCGAGCGGGTCCTCAAGGAGATCAACGCCCGGCTGCGGTTCCTGCTCGACGTCGGCCTGGACTACCTGTCCCTGGACCGGCCGGCCGGCACCCTGTCCGGCGGCGAGGCGCAGCGCATCCGGCTGGCCACCCAGATCGGTTCCGGCCTGGTGGGCGTGCTCTACGTGCTCGACGAGCCGTCGATCGGCCTGCACCAGCGCGACAACCACCGGCTCATCGAGACCCTGATCCGGCTGCGCGGTCTCGGCAACACGCTGATCGTGGTCGAGCACGACGAGGACACCATCCGTACCGCCGACTGGATCGTCGACATCGGGCCCGGCGCGGGTGAGCACGGCGGCAAGATCGTGCACAGCGGCTCGGTCCCGGCGCTGCTGAAGAACAAGGAGTCGATCACCGGGGCGTACCTGTCCGGGAAGCGGTCGATCCCGACGCCGACGTCGCGTCGCCCGCAGGACGCGTCCCGCGAACTGGTGGTGCACGGCGCGCGGGAGCACAACCTGCGCAACCTGACAGTCGGGTTTCCGCTGGGTCAGCTGATCGCCGTCACAGGGGTCAGCGGCTCGGGCAAGTCGACGCTTGTCAACGACATCCTCTACGCGGTCCTGGCCAACCAGATCAACGGCGCCCGGCTGGTGCCGGGCCGGCACACCCGGGTCTCCGGTCTGGAGCACGTGGACAAGGTCGTCGGGGTGGACCAGTCGCCGATCGGCCGGACGCCCCGCTCCAACCCGGCCACCTACACCGGTGTCTGGGACCACGTCCGCAAGCTCTTCGCCGAGACCACCGAGGCCAAGGTGCGGGGGTACGGGCCCGGGCGGTTCTCGTTCAACGTCAAGGGCGGTCGCTGCGAGGCGTGCTCCGGCGACGGCACCATCAAGATCGAGATGAACTTCCTGCCCGACGTGTACGTCCCCTGCGAGGTCTGCAAGGGCGCCCGGTACAACCGGGAGACCCTCGAGGTGCACTACAAGGGCAAGACCGTCTCGGACGTGCTGGAGATGCCGATCGAGGAGGCAGCCGAGTTCTTCTCCGCCATCCCGGCCATCCACCGGCACCTCAAGACCCTTGTCGACGTCGGCCTGGGCTACGTACGTCTCGGCCAGCCGGCGCCGACCCTCTCCGGCGGCGAGGCGCAGCGGGTGAAGCTCGCGTCCGAGCTGCAGAAGCGTTCCACCGGGCGGACGGTCTACGTGCTCGACGAGCCGACCACAGGCCTGCACTTCGAGGACATCCGCAAGCTGCTGATGGTGCTCGAGGGTCTTGTCGACAAGGGCAACACGGTGATCACCATCGAGCACAACCTCGACGTGATCAAGACGGCCGACTGGCTTATCGACATGGGTCCCGAGGGTGGTCACCGGGGCGGCACGGTGCTCGCCACCGGCACCCCTGAGGAGGTCGCCGAGGTGGCCGAGAGCCACACCGGTCAGTTCCTGCGCCAGGTGCTCAAGCTCGACGGCGAGGCCAAGGGCGCGGCAGCCGCCACCACCCGGGCCGCCAAGGCCAACGGTGTGACGAAGGCGCGGGCCAGCCGCAAGATGCCAGCCGCCGCGCGCTGACCCCGGTCGGGCATTGTCAGTTTGTACGGGGCGGGTCCGGTCGGGCCCGCCCCGTTCGCATTTCCCGGGTCGGACAGGCGGCGCGGTGAACCATCCGGCACAGTTGCCCGTGTGAAGAAGTGTGGCCGGCTTCCGACCCGGCGCAGTGGGCTAGAGAGAGGCGAGGCATGAGTGACGATCAGGCGCTGACCGGTCCGGGTACGCAGACCCGTCGGGCCCTGCTCACCGGCGTCGGGGCGGTCGGCGCGGCCGTCGTCCTGGCCGCCTGCGGCAGCGACGACGGTGGTGAGGGCGCCGCCCCGACCAGCGGCGGCCCGGCCGTGCCCAGCACCGGCGACGCGGGCGGCGGCGACAGGCAGAATGCCCAGTCGCTGGCCACCACGAACGACATCCCGGTCGGCGGTGGCAAGGTCCTCGCCGCCGAGGGCGTGGTGATCACCCAGCCCACCGCCGGTCAGTTCAAGGGCTTCAGCCCGATCTGTACGCACCAGAACTGCCCGGTGACGAACGTCGACGGCGGGACCATCAACTGCACTTGCCACGGCAGCAAGTTCTCGATCGAGGACGGCTCGGTGAAGGCCGGACCGGCCACCAAGCCCCTGCCGCCGAAGGACATCAAGGTCACCGGCGACCAGATCTCCCTCGCCTGACCGGCCGCGCCCCCGGCAGGACGCCGCCGCCGGGTCGACCCGTCCCGCGGGAACCTGAGTCGATCAAGCGGTTGCGGTGGCCTGTCGGGGGCGCGGACTAGGCTTGCTGACGTGGCTGACCCCTCGACCTACCGCCCCGCACCCGGCACCATCCCGGAGCTACCGGGGGTCTACCGCTTCCGCGACGGCACCGGCCGGGTGATCTACGTCGGCAAGGCGAGAAACCTGCGCAGCCGGCTCAACTCCTACTTCGGCGACATCTGGAACCTGCACGAGCGCACCCGGCAGATGGTCACCACCGCCGAGTCGGTGGACTGGATCACCGTCGGCACCGAGGTCGAGGCGCTCCAGCAGGAGTTCACCTGGATCAAGCAGTACGACCCCCGGTTCAACGTCCGATACCGCGACGACAAGTCGTACCCCTATCTGGCGGTGACCCTCAACGAGGAGTACCCGCGTCTCCAGGTGATGCGTGGCGCCAAGCGCAAGGGGGTGCGCTACTTCGGTCCGTACTCGCACGCCTGGGCCATCCGCGAGACCCTCGACCTGCTGCTGCGGGTGTTCCCCGCCCGGACGTGCTCCGCCGGGGTGTTCAAGCGGGCCGGCCAGGTCGGCCGTCCCTGCCTGCTCGGCTACATCGGCAAGTGCTCGGCGCCCTGTGTGGGCACCGTCTCCGCCGACGAGCACCGCGCCATCGTCGACGGCTTCTGCGACTTCATGGCCGGCAAGACCGACACCATGGTCCGCAAGCTCGAACGCGAGATGACCGAGGCGAGCGAGCAGCTGGAGTTCGAGCGGGCCGCCAAACTGCGCGACGACGTGGCCGCGCTGCGCCGCGCCATGGAGAAGCAGACAGTGGTGTTGGGCGACGGCACCGACGCCGACGTGGTCGCGTTCGCGGACGACCCGCTTGAGGCGGCCGTGCAGGTCTTCCACGTCCGCGACGGCCGGGTCCGGGGGCAGCGCGGCTGGGTGGTGGAGAAGACCGAGGACCTGACCACCGGCGACCTCGTCCACCACTTCTGCACCCAGGTGTACGGGGGTGAGCACGGCGAGGCCGACGTGCCCCGGGAGCTGCTGGTGCCCGAGCTGCCCGCCGACGCCGACGCCCTCGCGGAATGGCTCTCCAACCACCGGGGCAGCCGGGTGTCGCTGCGGGTGCCGCAGCGGGGCGACAAGCGCTCACTCATGGAGACGGTCGAGCGCAACGCCAAGGACGCGCTGGCCCGTCACAAGCTCAAACGGTCCGGCGACCTCACCACCCGGGGCAAGGCACTGGACGAGATCAGCGAGGCGCTGGGCATGCGCACCTCGCCGCTGCGCATCGAGTGCTTCGACATCTCGCAGATCCAGGGCACCGACGTGGTGGCCAGCATGGTGGTCTTCGAGGACGGGCTGCCCCGCAAGAGCGAATACCGGCGGTTCATCGTCCGTGGCGCCACCGACGACCTCTCCGCGATGTCCGAGGTGCTGCGCCGTCGCTTTGCCCGCTACCTGGACGCGCGGGCGGAGACGGGCGAGGTGGGCGTCGAGTCGGCCGACGACCCGGTCACCCCGGACGACGCGGCTGAGCCGCAGGTCGGCGTGCTGATCGATCCGACGACCGGCCGGCCGCGCAAGTTCGCGTACCCGCCGCAGCTGGTGGTCGTCGACGGCGGCGCCCCACAGGTCGCGGCCGCGGCCCAGGCCCTCGCCGACCTGGGCATCGACGACGTGGCCCTGTGCGGGCTGGCCAAGCGACTGGAGGAGGTGTGGGTCCCCGACGACGAGTTCCCGATCATCCTGCCGCGTACCTCCGAGGGCCTCTACCTGCTGCAACGGGTTCGCGACGAGGCGCACCGCTTCGCCATCACCTTCCACCGGCAACGCCGCTCGAAGCGGATGACCGAATCGGCACTCGACCATGTACCCGGCCTGGGCGAGGTGCGGCGCAAGGCACTGCTGCGGCACTTCGGGTCGCTCAAGCGGCTCTCCGCCGCGACGGTCGAGGAGATCACCGAGGTGCCCGGGGTGGGTCGGCGTACCGCCGAGGCGATCCTGGCCGCCCTCGACAACGACACGAAGACCGACGAGAGCGTGGACGCGACGCCCAGCACCTGACGCCCTCTCTTGCTCCCGGGTCACGTCGCGGCACGACCCGGGGTGATGCGTCGCGTTGGGCGTCACCGGCCGCGCTGTCCGGTATCGCCACGCCGGTCACGACGCGCCCAAGATCGGCGCGGCTTCGGGGAAGGTGCTGTGTCAGCGCGTGGTGAGGCGGCAGTTTCGCTGACGTTGTGGGGATCTTTGGGGGTGGTGTCGGGTGGGTGATGGACCTGCGGTCGTGGTCATCGCGGCTGCCTCGGGTGCGGTCCGTGGCCTCGAGGGGCGATCTGGTGAGGGTGCCTGGTTGCGGGGGTGCTCGGGGGGAGGTCCGGTCTGGTGGCGGATGGGTGCGGTGTCGGGTTCGGCGGGTTCGATGGTGGGGCGGCTGTCGGGTTTGGGTGTCGGTGTCTCGTGCCCGGTGCCACGGTGGGGGTGGAATCGTGGGCCGGGCGGGGTCGTTATACCTGGCATGCCGCCGCGACCTCGGGTCGCTGAGGGCGGCAGCCGCCGGGAACGCCTGACAGGCCGCCCCGGGTCGCATCCCCTCGAGAGCATCCGCCGCGAGTCTGCGGAATGGGTCGCCGGCCCGGCCGGTTACACATCCCGCACCCCCCGGAGCACCGCAAGCCGCAGAGCCCGGGTGGAATGACCCGCCGCCCCGCACCGTTACACCCTTCCCGACGCCGGCCCCTTTAGGGCCGCCGGGAGCAAAGACCTTTTCCCCCTTGCACGTGCGGCGCACCCGCCCCCCTTTGTGGGTGTGTCGTGTACCCCCGACATGCAGAGGAGCACGCCATCATGCGTACCGATCTGATCCGTAAGACCGCACTGACCGCCGCTGGGCTGGCGTTCACCGGTGGCGCCATCGCCGGACCGGTCACCACCGCGTTCGCCGCCCCGAACACCAGCAAGCCCGTCTCGCAGTCGCAGTCCGACCGCAA